>NZ_JAWXQV010000095.1:0-97697 GCF_033843325.1 Klebsiella sp. JN_Kp126
GGGGTATAGCGTCGTGGACAGTCATTCATCTGCCCTCTGTTTCAACCTTTAGCCGAAAACAAAAACCCCCGCCATTTCTGACGAGGGTTTTCTTTGAATGAGGAAGCTGACCGTTAAGCCGGGTTCTGTCGTGGACAGTCATTCATCTAGGCCAGCAATCGCTCACTGGCTCAAGCAGCCTACCCGGGTTCAGTACGGGCCGTACCTTATGAACCCCTATTTGGCCTTGCTCCGGGTGGAGTTTACCGTGCCGCGAACTGTTACCAGACGCGCGGTGCGCTCTTACCGCACCCTTTCACCCTTACCTGATCCCACTTGCGTGGGCCATCGGCGGTTTGCTCTCTGTTGCACTGGTCGTGGGCTTGCGCCCCCCAGGCGTTACCTGGCACCCTGCCCTATGGAGCCCGGACTTTCCTCCCCTCCGCCCGTCTCCCCCAAAGAGGACGACGACGAAGCGGCGACTGTCTGGTCAGCTTCGGCGCGAAGTATAGAGGGTTTACCGACGGTTGTCATCCTTCTGTCGCCATCCCAACCTGCAATGTCGCCGCAATATTACGCGACGCATGATAAATATTGTCCGCCGCGCCGCGAAACGCCTCTTCGAGCGTCGTTACGCTGGTCAGCACGCTAAACACCGCATCAATCCCATACTGGTGAACCACGCCGACGTCCCGGGTCAGACTACCGGCAATGCCAATTACCGGCTTATGATACTTTTTCGCCACGTTCGCCACGCCAACCGGCACTTTACCGTTAATACTCTGGCTATCCAGCCGGCCTTCACCGGTCACCACTAGCGAACAATCGAGGATATGCTCTTCCAGATTCAGCGCCTGGGTCACGATTTCAATCCCGCTGCGTAATTCAGCGTTCAGGAACGCCATCAGCGCTGCGCCCATACCGCCCGCCGCGCCCGCGCCGGCAACCTGCTTCACATCGACATGCAGATCGGCCTTAATAACGTCCGCATAGTGCGCCAGGTTGCTGTCCAGCTCGCGGATCATCGCTTCGGTAGCCCCTTTCTGCGGACCAAATATCCTTGATGCGCCGGTATCGCCAATCAGCGGATTGGTGACATCGCAGGCGACCCGAATAGCGCAATCATGCAGTCGCGCATCAAGACCGGAGAGATCTATCGAATTGAGGCTACACAGACTACCGCCGCCGTTGCCAATCTCCACGCCATTGGCATCGCAGAGACGCGCGCCCAGCGCCTGAACCATCCCCGCGCCGCCGTCATTGGTGGCGCTGCCGCCAATGCCAATGATGATATTTTTCGCCCCATGATCCAGCGCCTGCAAAATCAGCTCGCCGGTACCGCGCGACGTCGTCAATAGCGGGTTACGCTGAGCGGGCGGCACCAGCCCCAGCCCGCTGGCCGCAGCCATTTCGATAAACGCGGTTTTGCCGTCGCCGGAGAGCCCCCAGCAGGCATCAACCGGAACACCCAGCGGCCCCGTCACGCAGGCGCTCATTTCGGTTCCCTGCGTCGCGGCAATCATCGCCTCAACGGTACCTTCTCCGCCATCGGCGAGAGGAACCTTCACGTAGAGCGCATCGGGGAAAATTTCCCGAAAACCTTTTTCTATAGCCTGAGCAACCTCAGTGGCCGAGAGGCTTTCTTTATAAGAGTCTGGGGCGATTACGATTTTCATAGTTATGTAGCCTGACAGTGCCGCGCGAGGCAAGAATTACAGGGCGCGCATCCGCGCCCTTCTTGTTAGCGAGTGACTTCCACTTTCGCCAGTTTTTCGTAGTAGCATGCAAGCGCGCTGTGGTCGGCGGTACCCAGACCGTCGGCGCGCAGCGCCTGCATCATCTCCATCACCGCGGCGGTCAGCGGCAGCTGGGCGCCCACGCCGTGAGAAGTGTCCAGCGCATTCGCCAGATCTTTGATATGCAGATCGATACGGAAACCCGGCTTGAAGTTGCGGTCCATCACCATTGGCGCTTTGGCATCCAGTACGGTACTCCCGGCCAGCCCGCCGCGGATGGCCTGATATACCAGATCCGGGTTCACGCCCGCTTTGGTCGCCAGCGTCAGCGCTTCGGACATCGCCGCAATGTTCAGCGCCACGATCACCTGGTTGGCCAGCTTGGTCACGTTGCCCGCGCCGATCTCGCCGGTATGCACCACCGAACCCGCCATCGCTTTCAGCAGATCGTAATATTTGTCGAAAATCGCTTTATCCCCGCCCACCATCACCGACAGCGTACCGTCGATGGCCTTCGGTTCGCCGCCGCTGACCGGCGCATCCAGCATATCGACGCCTTTCGCTTTCAGCGCTTCGCTGATTTCGCGGCTCGCCAGCGGCGCGATGGAGCTCATATCGATCAGCACGGTGCCCGGCTTCGCGCCTTCAATAATGCCGCCTTCACCCAACGCCACCTCTTTCACGTGCGGGGAGTTCGGCAGCATGGTGATGATCACATCGCACTGCTCGGCAATCGCTTTCGCTGACGCGGCGGTTTCTGCGCCTGCGGCAATCACTTCGGCAATCGCTTCCGGGTTACGGTCAGCAACCACCAACGAGTAACCTGCCTTGAGGAGGTTTTTACTCATTGGTTTACCCATGATACCGAGGCCAATAAAACCAACTTTCATTGTCATGTCTTTATCTCTCTAGTTTCGGTGGTGGTTATTTCTTAAAGGAGTCAGCCAGCTTCTGCGTGGCAGAACGGAAAACGCCCAGGTCGCTGCCGACGGCAACAAAGGTCGCGCCCCATTCCAGATAGCGGCGCGCGTCGGCTTCAACCGGCGCCAGAATGCCGCTCGGCTTACCGTGCTTTTTCGCGCTGGCAAAAATGTGCTGGATAGCTTTCTGCACTTCCGGATGGGAAGCATTGCCCAGATGGCCCAGCGCAGCGGCCAGATCGCTTGGGCCAACAAAAATACCGTCAACGCCCGTCGTGGCGGCTATCGCATCAACGTTATCCACGCCCTGCTGGCTCTCGATTTGCACGAGGATGGTGATGTTGTTGTTCGACTGCGCGAAGTAATCCGGCACGGTGCCAAACATATTGGCGCGGTGCGAGACGGATACACCGCGAATGCCTTCTGGCGGATAGCGGGTTGAGGCGACGGCGTTAACCGCCTGCTCTTCCGTTTCGACAAACGGAATCAGGAAGTTATAAAAACCGATATCCAGCAGACGCTTAATAATCACCGGCTCATTGGTCGGTACGCGAACGACCGGCGCGCTGGCGCTGCCTTTCAGCGCCATCAGCTGCGGGATAAAGGTTGAGATGTCGTTCGGCGCATGTTCGCCGTCCAGTACCAGCCAGTCGAAACCTGCCAGACCTAAAACTTCGGTGCTAATCGGGCTCGCCAGCGCGGACCAGCAGCCAATCTGAACCTGATGCGCCGCCAGGGCCGCCTTAAATTTGTTCGGGAAGATATCGTTGTTCATCGTTTATACCTTGTCACTTAACCGTTAATTATTTCTGCAGTTCCATGCGTTTGATGTCGCCGACCACAAACAGATAGCAAACCATCGCCATCAGGGCTGAGCATCCGACGAAGACCAGCGCTGCGTTGAATGAGTGCAGCTCGCTCACCAGGTAACCGATAACCAGCGGGGTTACGATGGAAGCGACGTTACCAAATACGTTAAAGACGCCGCCGCACAGGCCGACAATCTCTTTCGGCGCGGTATCGGAAATCACCGGCCAGCCCAGCGCGCCGAACCCTTTACCGAAGAAAGCCAGCGCCATCAGGGTCACCACCAGCGCGGTGTTATCGGTGTAGTTACACAGAATGATGGTGGAAGCCAGCAGCATTCCGAGGACGATCGGCAGCTTACGCGCCACGGTGATGGAAAAACCGCGTTTAATCAGATAGTCGGAGAACACCCCGCCCAGTACGCCGCCGGCAAAACCGCACAGCGCCGGAATCGATGCGACCAGACCCACTTTCAGAATCGACATGCCCTTTTCCTGCACCAGATAAATCGGGAACCAGGTGAGGAAGAACCAGGTGATGGTATTGATAAAATATTGGCCGAAGAATACGCCCAGCATCATGCGGTTGGTCAACAGCTGCTTGATATAGTGCAGTTTAGGTCCGCTGGCCGCCGTGCTGCCGGGCTTTTTATGGTCCATATCAACGACGGCGCCGTTCTCGGAGATAAACTTCAGCTCCTCCTGCGTCATGCGCGGATGGTCGGTGGGGTTATGGATCAGTTTTACCCACAGGCCGGTCAGCACAAAGCCAATCACGCCCATGACGGTGAAGACATGCTCCCAACCCCAGGCGAAGGTCAGCCAGCCCAGCAGCGGCGAGAACAGCGCCAGGGAGAAATACTGCGCGGAGTTAAAGATCGCCGATGCGGTCCCGCGCTCTTTCGTCGGAAACCACGCCGCGACGATACGGGCGTTTGCCGGGAAAGATGGCGCTTCAGAGAAACCCAGCATAAAGCGCATAAAAAACATTGAGATACCCGCCCACGCCAGTGGAAACATATCCACAAAGCCTTGCAGGAAGGTAAACAGCGACCAGAAGAACAGGCTGTAAGAGTAGACTTTCTTCGAGCCAAATTTATCGAGCAGCCAGCCGCCGGGGATCTGCATCAGCAGGTAGGCCCAGCCGAAAGCGGAGAAAATATAGCCCATCGAGACCGCGCTCAGCTGCAGCTCTTTCGCCACCTCTGTACCGGCGATCGAGAGCGTCGCCCGGTCGGCATAGTTAACGGCGGTAACAATGAAAATGATCAACAGAATTAAATATCGAGTTGGCACTTCCCTTTTCTGTTCTATCGTTGCATCCAGACTCATCTAATATTCCTCAGGTACAACACACCTTCCATTATTTATTTTGGCGTGATTCTTCATTATTCAGAAATCAATATCAGGAGGTATCGATTTACTTATCCGGCGCATTGCAAGCATGACTCAGTATAATCAGCTTGCGAGCGTTAAACACTGTGCATATAACCTGTAAATGGCGTTTAATTATCGTTATTGTTGTGCAAATGCAATAATCAGTGGGCGCTGTTCCACAGTTCCAGCGATTTCCCTCTTTAACGTATTCGCCCGCGCAGCAATGGGTGATTTAGATCACATTTTCAGATTCAAACACCTGACATTCTCTATTTCACAAATCTGCACATCAGAAATTGAATATACCCTAAATATTTCGAGTTGCATGAAGGCGGCAGCGCAGGGAATCCCCAGGAGCTTACTAAAGTAAGTGACTGAGGTGAGCGAGGAAAGCCAACGCACATGCAGCTTGAAATATGACGGATATAAACGTTTTATTTTATTATTCGCACCTTGCTGGAGAATACTGGACAATGGCTGATATTGAAATTAGACAAGAATCGCCAACGGCGTTTTATATAAAAGTAGACGAAACGGATAACGTGGCGATTATTGTTAACGATCGAGGTTTAAAGGCCGGAACGCGTTTCCCTGACGGGCTCACGCTCGTTGAACATATCCCGCAAGGCCATAAAGTCGCGCTGGTCGATATTCCCGTCCACGGTGAAATCATCCGCTATGGCGAAGTGATTGGCTATGCGGTACGCGATATTCCGCAGGGCAGCTGGATTGACGAATCGCTGGTCGAACTACCGAAAGCGCCGCCGCTGCATACCCTACCGCTGGCGACCAAAGCCCCGGCGCCGCTGCCGCCGCTGGAAGGCTATACCTTCGAAGGCTATCGCAACGCCGACGGTAGCGTGGGCACCAAAAACCTGCTCGGCATTAGCACCAGCGTGCACTGCGTGGCGGGCGTCGTCGATTATGTGGTGAAAATTATCGAACGCGATCTGCTGCCGAAGTATCCCAACGTCGATGGCGTTGTGGGTCTGAACCACCTGTATGGCTGCGGCGTGGCGATTAACGCCCCGGCGGCGGTCGTCCCGATCCGCACCATTCATAACCTGGCGCTCAATCCAAACTTCGGCGGCGAAGTGATGGTGATTGGCCTTGGCTGCGAAAAACTGCAGCCGGAGCGCCTGCTGGAAGGCACCGACGATGTGAAAAGCATCCCCGTGGATAGCGCCAGCATCGTCAGCCTGCAGGATGAGAAGCACGTCGGTTTTAAATCCATGGTGGATGACATTCTGCAGGTCGCCGAGCGCCACCTGGAGAAGCTGAACCAGCGCCAGCGTGAAACCTGCCCGGCCTCCGAGCTGGTTGTCGGTATGCAGTGCGGCGGCAGCGATGCGTTTTCTGGCGTCACCGCCAACCCGGCGGTGGGCTACGCGTCCGATCTGCTGGTGCGCTGCGGGGCGACCGTTATGTTCTCGGAAGTCACCGAAGTGCGCGATGCGATCCATTTGCTGACGCCGCGCGCCATCAACGAAGAAGTCGGAAAACGCCTGCTGGAGGAGATGGCCTGGTACGATAACTATCTCGATATGGGCAAAACCGACCGCAGCGCCAACCCCTCCCCGGGCAACAAGAAAGGCGGCCTGGCGAACGTCGTCGAGAAAGCGCTGGGCTCTATCGCTAAATCCGGGAAGAGCGCGATTGCCGAAGTGCTCTCTCCGGGGCAGCGCCCGACCAAACGCGGGCTGATTTACGCCGCGACGCCGGCGAGCGACTTTGTCTGCGGTACTCAGCAGGTGGCTTCCGGGATCACGGTGCAGGTCTTTACTACCGGTCGCGGTACGCCGTACGGCCTGGTCGCCGTGCCGGTCATAAAAATGGCGACGCGTACCGAGCTGGCAAACCGCTGGTATGACTTAATGGATATCAACGCGGGAACCATCGCCACCGGAGAAGAAACCATCGAAGAGGTAGGGCTGAAGTTGTTTGAATTTATTCTTGATGTCGCCAGCGGCCGCAAGAAGACCTTCTCGGATCAGTGGGGATTGCACAATCAGCTGGCGGTGTTTAACCCGGCGCCGGTGACGTGATAATCCTTAGCAGAAAAGTCGGGCGGCGGTGAATGAGCATCGCCCCCGGCGTATCAATATTTACGCATTCACCAGAATGACTTCAACGCCGCCCTTACGCAGCCCCTCCAGGCTTTCTGGCGGGATACCATCATCAACGATGATGGTATCGATCCGCTGAGTGTCGACGATCTTATGCAAGCTGGAACGGTTGAATTTTGTCGAGTCGGTGACCACGATAATGCGCTCCGCAACCTCACACATCCGACGATTTAGTCTGGCCTCGTCTTCATTATGGGTGCTGACGCCCCGCTCCAGATCGATCGCATCAACACCGAGAAACAGCATATCAAAGTGGTAATTTTGCAACGACTGTTCTGCCTGGTCGCCATAGAACGAAAGCGATTGACGACGCAAGTGCCCACCGGTCATCAACAGCTCAACACCATCCGCTTCAAGTAATGCATTAGCAACATTCATACCGTTGGTCATAGCAATAACATCAGTATGCTCGCGCAGCAGACGGGCGATCTCATATGTCGTGGTACCGGAATCGAGAATAACGCGATGCCCCGGCCCGATCAGCGCAACAGCAGCTCCGGCGATACGCCGTTTTATCGCCGTATTCAGCGAGCTTTTATCCTCAACAGAAGGCTCTCCGCCGGGGATATTACTGTCGCAAATCAGTGCACCACCATAAGCCCGAACGGCGATCCCCTGCTTTTCTAGAAATGCAAGATCGTTACGGATCGTCACCGTAGAAACGCCGAACAATTCAGAAAGATCGTTCACCTGCACGCTTCCATGCTGCCGCAACCGCTGGATGATCTGCTCTCGTCTTTCGCTGGTACCGGGTACCCGCTTATCTGCAGCATGGTCTGTGTTGCTCATAAGAAATCCTTTAACTAATTCTTTCGTTTTATTTCGTTTTCCTTATTAACGCCTTTCTTTTACCCGAATGCAAGCCCCGCGATAGGTATCTCAGCCCATAAACTCGCCGCAAAACACTTTCATTATGTTTCTTTTGTGAAACAGATCGGAAAACCATTATCTTTCGTTTTATTTTTATAACACCATGATGCAGTATAAAATGAAACAAAACGAAAGATAATTATCATAACCATCCAACCTGGAGAGGAAAGTGAAACATCTGACGACTATGGTGGAACAGCATAAACGGGGGAAAGCAAACGGTATATATGCCGTTTGTTCGGCGCATCCACTAGTTCTGGAGTCTGCAATACGCTACGCACATGCTAACCGAACTCCTCTGCTGATAGAGGCAACCTCCAATCAGGTTGATCAGTTTGGCGGTTATACGGGAATGACCCCAGCTGATTTTCGCCACTTTGTCTGCCAACTGGCCAACTCGCTTGATTTCCCCGAAGAGCAGTTAATTCTGGGCGGCGACCATCTCGGCCCAAATCGTTGGCAGCATCTGCCAGCAGAGCAGGCGATGGCCAATGCTGACGGTTTGATCAAAAGCTACGTGGCTTCTGGATTTAAAAAAATCCATCTTGATTGCAGCATGTCCTGTCAGGGCGATCCGGTTCCGCTAACCGATGCTATCGTCGCTGAACGTGCTGCACGTCTGGCAAAGATTGCCGAGGAAACCTGCGTGGAGCAGTTCGGCGAATCGGATCTCGTCTACGTCATTGGCACCGAAGTGCCTGTACCAGGCGGTGCCCACGAAACATTAGCCGAGCTAGAGGTCACTACACCCGATGCGGCACGCGCCACGCTGAAAGCCCATCGCCATGCGTTTGAAAAACTGGGTCTGGATACCATCTGGTCCCGCATCATTGCCCTGGTTGTGCAACCCGGCGTCGAGTTCGATCATACGCACATCATAGATTACCAACCGCAAAAAGCCGTCGCTCTGAGCAAAATGGTTGAAGCTTACGACACGTTGGTATTCGAAGCACACTCCACGGATTACCAGACGCCGCAATCTTTGCGCCAGCTAGTGAAAGATCACTTCGCCATTCTGAAAGTTGGTCCGGCGTTGACTTTCGCCCTGCGCGAAGCGCTGTTCTCGCTAGCAGCCATTGAGGAGGAGCTGTTGCCGGCCAAAGCCTGTTCTGGCCTGCGTCACGTACTTGAGAGCGTAATGCTAGATCGCCCGGAATACTGGCAAAGCCACTATCACGGCGATGGCAACGCACGTCGTCTGGCCCGCGGCTACAGCTATTCCGATCGCGTTCGTTATTACTGGCCGGACAGCCAGATTGATGACGCATTCGAAAGATTGGTTCGCAATCTGGCGGGTGAGCCAATCCCGCTACCGCTTATCAGCCAGTATTTACCTTTGCAGTACGTAAAAGTACGCGAGGGAGATCTCAGTGCCACGCCGCGGGAACTCATCATGAGCCACATTCAGGACATACTGCAGCAGTACCATGCCGCCTGTCAGGGCGTTACTTCCATAACGGATAACAACTAAGAGGAAAACGCTATGCCAAATATCGTACTGAGTCGTATTGACGAAAGACTCATCCATGGCCAGGTAGGCGTACAGTGGGTCGGATTTGCGGGGGCAAATCTGGTACTGGTCGCTAATGATGAAGTCGCTGAAGACACCGTGCAGCAGAATCTGATGGAAATGGTTTTGGCCGAAGGGATTGCCGTACGTTTCTGGTCGCTGCAAAAAACGATCGATAACATTCACCGCGCCGCCGACCGGCAGAAAATTTTACTGGTATGCAGAACACCGACTGATTTTCTCAAGCTGGTCGAAGGCGGTGTGCCCGTCACACGCATCAATGTGGGAAACATGCATTACGCCGAAGGTAAAAAACAAATTGCCAAAACGGTTTCTGTCGACGCGAACGATATCAGCGCCTTTAACGGTCTGAAAGCGTCCGGAGTGGAATGCTTCGTTCAGGGTGTCCCGACAGAACCTGCTTTGGATCTCTTTAAACTACTTTGAGGGATTCACAATGGAAATTAGTCTGTTGCAGGCTTTTGCATTAGGTATTCTCGCCTTTATTGCCGGCCTCGATATGTTCAACGGTTTAACACACATGCACCGTCCAGTGGTACTTGGGCCGCTGGTTGGTCTGATTCTGGGCGATCTGCATACCGGTATTTTAACCGGCGGCACGCTGGAACTGGTGTGGATGGGTCTGGCGCCGCTGGCTGGCGCTCAGCCGCCTAACGTCATTATTGGCACTATCGTGGGAACAACTTTTGCCATAACCACCGGCGTGAAACCTGACGTGGCTGTAGGGGTCGCCGTACCGTTTGCCGTCGCAGTACAAATGGGCATTACCTTCCTGTTCTCCGTCATGTCCGGCGTGATGTCCCGCTGCGATCGCATGGCCGCAAATGCCGATACAGCAGGTATTGAACGGGTTAACTATCTGGCGCTGCTGGCGCTAGGCATTTTCTACTTCCTTTGCGCTTTCCTGCCAATTTACTTCGGAGCAGAACACGCGAAAACCGCCATTGATGTGCTGCCCGAACGTCTGATTGACGGCCTGGGCGTTGCAGGCGGCATCATGCCCGCTATCGGCTTTGCCGTACTGCTAAAAATCATGCTGAAAAACGTCTATATCCCTTATTTCATCATAGGTTTCGTTGCCGCAGCCTGGCTCAAGCTTCCGGTCCTGGCTATCGCCGCGGCCGCGCTGGCAATGGCGCTGATCGATCTGCTGCGTAAATCTCCCGAACCGACTAAACCAGCGGCACAGAAAGAGGAATTCGAAGATGGCATCTAACCAACATACCTTGTCGAATACGACTGAAAATGAAGAAACGCTGCTCACCGGGGTGAATGAAAACGTCTATGAAGATCAGAATATTGGCGCCGATCTCACTAAAAAAGACATTAACCGCGTGGCCTGGCGTTCCATGCTGCTGCAGGCTTCTTTTAACTATGAGCGTATGCAGGCATCTGGTTGGCTATACGGTCTGCTACCCGCGTTGAAAAAGATCCATACCAACAAACGCGATTTGGCCCGAGCCATGAAAGGCCATATGGGATTCTTTAATACCCATCCTTTCCTGGTGACGTTTGTTATTGGCATCATTCTGGCAATGGAACGCTCCAAGCAGGATGTCAACAGCATCCAAAGCACCAAAATCGCCGTTGGCGCACCGCTCGGTGGGATTGGCGATGCCATGTTCTGGCTGACGCTGTTGCCGATCTGCGGCGGGATAGGAGCCAGCCTGGCGCTGCAAGGCTCTATCCTTGGCGCAATAGTCTTTATCGTGTTGTTTAACGTCGTCCATCTCGGTCTACGCTTTGGTCTGGCGCACTATGCATATCGAATGGGCGTCGCAGCAATTCCGCTTATCAAAGCGAACACAAAGAAAGTGGGTCATGCGGCATCAATCGTTGGGATGACGGTCATTGGGGCGCTGGTAGCAACCTATGTTCGCCTGAATACGACGCTCGAAATCAAGGCCGGCGATGCGGTAGTTAAACTGCAGGCCGACGTTATTGATAAATTGATGCCGGCATTTTTGCCGCTGGTCTATACCCTGACCATGTACTGGCTGGTACGCAGAGGCTGGAGTCCGCTGCGCCTTATTGGCATCACCGTGGTTCTGGGCGTCGTCGGTAAATTCTGTCACTTCCTGTAAAGCAAAAGAGGTCAGAGATGTTAGGTATCATTTTGACGGGGCATGGCGGATTTGCCAGCGGCATGGAAAAAGCGATGAAGCAGATCCTCGGCGAGCAGTCTCACTTTATCGCTATCGATTTTCCTGAGACTTCCACCACCGCGCTGCTTACCTCGCAGCTTGAGCAGGCTGTTGGAGAACTGGACGGCGAAGAAGGCCTCATATTCCTGACCGACCTGCTCGGCGGGACGCCATTCCGCGTTGCATCAACACTGGCGATGCAAAAAACCGGCCGTGAAGTGATTACCGGCACCAACCTGCAGCTACTGCTGGAAATGGTGCTGGATCGCGATGAACTCAGCGGCGAGGCGTTTCGCATACAGGCCCTGGAGTGCGGGCACCGTGGCTTGACCAGTCTGGTGGACGAGCTAGGACGCTGTCGCGAAGAGAGCACCGCCGAGGAAGGGATATGACACAAATTCTGCGCGCCAGACGTCTGCTGACGGAACAAGGCTGGCTGGACGATCATCAACTGCGTATTGAAGAGGGTGTCATTACGGCAATAGAGCCTATCTCCATGGGAACCATGCTCCGTGATGCTGAGCTACTCGCTCCCGCTTACATCGATACTCACGTCCACGGTGGCGCCGGGGTCGATGTGATGGACGATGCTCCGGATGTACTTGATAAACTAGCCATGCACAAAGCACGTGAAGGGGTTACCGGCTGGCTCCCCACCACCGTTACGGCTCCGTTAGAGACGATACACCGAGTGCTGGCGCGTATAGCGCAACGCTGCTATTCCGGAGGTCCCGGAGCGCAGGTGCTGGGAAGCTATCTGGAAGGTCCTTATTTTACGCCGCAGAACAAAGGCGCTCATCCTGCGGAATGGTTCCGCGAACTGGATCTCGCAGAACTGGATGAAATGATAGCCATTTCTCGCGATACCCTGCGCGTGGTTGCGCTGGCACCGGAAAAAACCGGAGCACTTCAGGCGATTAACCATCTGAAGCATCGAGGTCTGCGGGTAATGTTGGGGCATAGCGCGGCGACCTGCGAGCAAACCCGGAGCGCTTTTGATGCCGGTGCGGACGGGCTGGTGCATTGCTATAACGGTATGACGGGATTACACCATAGGGAACCGGGCATGGTTGGCGCAGGGTTAACCGACGCACGTGCATGGCTGGAACTTATCGCCGACGGACACCACGTTCACCCCACTGCCATGAAGCTATGCTGCTGCTGCGCGCAAGACCGGATAGTACTAATTACCGATGCGATGCAGGCCGCGGGAATGCCTGACGGGAGCTATACCTTATGCGGCCAAAAGGTAGAGATGCGTGGTGGTATTGTGCGGACCGCTTCCGGTAGTCTGGCGGGCAGTACGCTTTCGGTAGATGCGGCAGTTCGTAATATGGTCGAACTCACCGGTATCTCCCCTGAGAATGCTATCCATATGGCTTCACTACATCCAGCCCGTCTGCTGGGAATCGACCATCAGTTAGGTTCGCTAAAGGCCGGTAAACGCGCCAGCGCCATCGCCCTCAACGGTGGACTGCATTTACAAGGGATATGGATTCAGGGCCAGGTTTTCCCTCTATAGCCCTTCATTAAACGTCATAGTGGCCTTCGACTTACGATCGCAAGGCCTTTACTTTCTTTTCCTTTCGTAAAACAAAACTCTCACGTTGCTTTCATGGGATTTATTATCCATTTATCAATTACATATATAAAACCCCTGCTCCCTCGATCACAAATTTCGTTTTATTTCATTTTGCATCATTGAACTTTCGATTTCTTTCCTATAAATTTTAATCAATCGATCACATGAACAAGTGAAACAAAACGAAAGATAGCGACAATTTGCCAGCGTCTGATGTGGAGTTCACAAGATAAGGACTTACGTTATGTCAGAAATTTATACCCCTGCTGCCGCGGCGACCGGAACCTGGACAGAAGAAGAGATTCGTCAGCAGCCTGTCTGTTGGATGCACTCACTGAAAAACATCGACAATATTCGTCCGGCGATCGACAACTTTCTCACGCCACTGCTGCATAAAAACGATCTGCGGATCATCCTGACCGGAGCTGGCACTTCGGCATTTATCGGCGAAATCATCGCTCCATGGCTTGCTAATCACAGCGCAAAAAACATTAGCGCGGTACCAACTACCGATCTGGTTACCAATCCGATGGATTACCTGAACCCGGCGCATCCGCTACTGCTGGTCTCCTTCGCCCGTTCCGGCAACAGCCCGGAGAGCGTAGCCGCCGTTGAGCTGGCAAACCAGTTCGTCCCGGAGTGCTATCACCTTTCAATTACCTGCAACGAAGCGGGTAGCCTTTATCAAAACGCTCTTGAGAATGGGAACGCCTTTGCGCTATTGATGCCAGCAGAAACGCACGATCGCGGCTTTGCGATGACCAGCAGTATTACCACAATGATGGCCAGTTGCCTGGCGGCCTTTGCGCCAGAAGTTATTAACAGCCAGACATTCCGCGATGTGGCCGATCGCTGCCACGCAATACTGACCTCACTCGGCGATTTCAGCCACGGCGTATTTGGCAGCGAGCCCTGGAAGCGGATCGTTTATCTCGGCAGCGGTGGGTTACAGGGCGCTGCGCGTGAATCGGCGTTAAAGGTCCTGGAGCTAACGGCGGGTAAGCTGGCAGCGTTCTATGACTCACCGACCGGTTTCCGCCATGGACCAAAATCACTGGTCGATAACGAAACGCTGGTTGTGGTGTATATATCTAGCCACCCTTACACCCGCCAATACGATCTCGACCTGCTGGCAGAACTACGGCGCGATCGGCAGGCCATGCGTGTGGTGGCCATCGCCGCGGAGAGCGATGCCGTTATTGAAGCTGGCCCACATATTCTTCTGCCGCCAGCGCGTCACTTCGTAGATGTAGAACTGGCCTTCTGCTTCCTGATGTACGCCCAGGTATTCGCACTTACGCAGTCGATCGCCGTAGGAAATACGCCAGATACCCCCTCCGCCAGCGGCACGGTTAACCGCGTAGTGCAGGGCGTCGTTATTCATCCATGGCTGGCTTAAGAGGATCCGATCATGAGCATTATTTCTACCAAGTATCTCCTGCAGGATGCCCAGGCAAAAGGCTACGCGGTACCCGCGTTCAACATCCATAACGCCGAAACGATCCAAGCGATTCTGGAAGTGTGCAGCGAAATGCAATCACCCGTGATCCTCGCCGGAACCCCGGGTACTTTTAAGCATATTGCGCTGGAGGAGATCTACGCGCTATGCCGCGCCTACTCCACCAGTTTCGGCATTCCGCTGGCTCTGCATCTCGATCACCATGAATCGCTGGAAGATATTCGCCGGAAAGTGGACGCAGGCGTACGCAGCGCCATGATCGACGGCAGCCACTTCCCGTTTGAAGAGAATGTGAAACTGGTAAAATCGGTGGTGGATTTTTGCCATGCCCGCGACTGTAGCGTAGAAGCTGAACTCGGACGCCTGGGTGGAGTAGAAGACGACATGAGTGTGGATGCGGAAAGCGCGTTTTTGACCGATCCGCAGGAAGCCAAACGTTTTATTGAGCTAACGGGCGTAGATAGCCTGGCCGTAGCGATTGGTACGGCTCATGGCCTTTACACCAAAAAACCCAAAATCGACTTCCAGCGTCTGGCGGAAATCCGTGAAGTGGTGGATATTCCGCTGGTACTCCATGGCGCAAGCGATGTGCCTGATGAGTATGTTCGCCGCACCATCGAACTGGGTGTGTGCAAAGTCAATGTCGCTACTGAACTGAAAATCGCCTTTGCTGCTGCGGTGAAAAAATGGTTTGCCGAAAACCCGCAAGGTAACGATCCGCGTTATTACATGCGCGTTGGCATGAACGCGATGAAAGAGGTGGTACGCAGTAAGATCGCCGTATGCGGGTCAGCCAACCGCCTTTTACAAATCGCCGAAGCCTGAGTGTAGCCAGCCTCCCCCTTACCAAAGCGTTAACCCAATGGAGGCTAACGCTGCTTACCTCTGAAAAAAAACGAAAACAAGGACTTTTCTCATGAAAAAAACGCTCAATGTTTCGTTACTGGCTCTGCTTATTTCCAACGGGGCTTTCGCCGCCCAATATGCACTGGACAGCAAATACCTTGCCGTTTCATTTAACGATGCGAATTCTGTGATGGCGCTTAAAGACGTTAAATCACAGCATCAGCTTTCACCCGAAGAGCTTTTCTTTCTTACTCTTCCGGATGAAACGGTCATTCACGCCGCTGACTTTAAAATAAAGCATGTAGATAAGAAAGATAACACCATTATCATTGATTATGCTCATCCGGATTTTAACGTCGAGGTAAAACTGAATCTGGTTAAAGATAAATACGCCAGCATTGATTATACGATTACCGCCCTCGGGAAGGCGCAAGAGGTCTCTAAAATCACGTTTTTCCCCACCAGAAAACAGTCACAAGCCCCGTGGGTAGAAGGCTCAATAAATAGCTCGCCGATTATTGCTGATTCATTTTTTATATTGCCGAATAAACCCGTAGTGAACACCTGGGCTTATGAAGCAACCACCAATCTTAATGTTGAACTAAAAACACCTTTACAGCCAGGCACCGCCGTTAGCTATACCACCTGGTTCGGTACATTCCCGGAAATCAACCAGCTACGCCGAAGCGTCAACCAGTTTATCAATGCGGTTCGCCCGCGGCCCTATAAGCCCTATCTGCACTACAACAGCTGGATGGATATTGGATTCTTTACCACCTATA
This sequence comes from Klebsiella sp. JN_Kp126, assembly GCF_033843325.1. NCBI lineage: Bacteria > Pseudomonadati > Pseudomonadota > Gammaproteobacteria > Enterobacterales > Enterobacteriaceae > Klebsiella > Klebsiella sp. JN_Kp126. The sequence goes on from NZ_JAWXQV010000095.1 coordinate 16,159, forward strand.
CCGAACCCGAAGTTCTACAGCGTATGGATGAATGGAATAAGGAATTCATTACCGGACGCGGTGTAATGCTGGATGCCTTCCTGTTAGATGATGGCTGGGATGATCGGACCGGAAGATGGTTATTTGGTCCGGCTTTTAGCAACGGATTCAGTAAGGTAAGAGAAAAAGCCGATAGCTTGCATAGTTCAATCGGACTCTGGCTTTCTCCCTGGGGCGGATATAACAAGCCGCGGGATATTCGCGTATCCCATGCTAAAGAATATGGCTTCGAAACCGTCGATGGAAAATTTGCGCTCTCCGGCCCTAACTATTTTAAAAACTTTAATGCACAGATTATTAATTTAATTAAAGAAGAGCATATCACTTCATTTAAACTGGATGGTATGGGGAACGCAAATTCACATATTAAAGGTAGTGAGTTCGCATCTGACTTCGATGCGTCAATTGCCCTACTTCATAATATGCGTAGCGCCAACCCAAATCAGTTTATTAATTTAACCACCGGGACCAACGCCAGCCCCTCATGGCTTTTCTATGCTGACGCTATCTGGCGTCAGGGTGATGACATTAATCTCTACGGTCCCGGCACGCCAGTACAGCAATGGATGACTTATCGGGATGCAGAAACCTGGCGCTCTATCGTACGAAAAGGTCCACTATTTCCACTTAACTCACTGATGTACCACGGCATAGTTAGCGCTGAAAACGCCTATTACGGGCTTGAGAAGGTACAAACGGATAGCGACTTTGCCGATCAAGTATGGAGCTATTTCGCTACCGGCACCCAGCTACAAGAGCTTTACATCACACCGTCCATGCTCAATAAAGCGAAATGGGATGTCCTGGCGCAGGCGGCAAAATGGTCCCGCGCTAACGCCGATATATTAGTCGATACCCACTGGGTGGGCGGCGATCCGACTGCGCTGGAAGTGTATGGTTGGGCATCCTGGAGCAAAGAAAAAGCTATCCTGGGGATACGTAACCCATCGGATAAACCGCAGCAATACTATCTCGACCTGACGAAAGCATTTGAGCTTCCGCATGGGGCAACCTCAAACTTCACGTTAAGAAGCATCTACGGGAGCAATTCGACATTCCCTGATAAATACCAGGCCCCAATTGTCGTCACGTTGCAGCCATTACAGATGCTTGTATTCGAAGCAACCCCCGCTAAATAAGGTATTGGCCCGGGCAATCGCCCGGGCATTCTGCTTACCCCTGCTGCTCCAGGGCATACTTATACAGGGCGTTTTTCTTCACGCCGTGGATTTCCGCAGCCAGCGCGGCGGCTTTTTTCAGCGGCAGCTCAGCCTGCAGCAGGGCCAGCGTACGCAGCGCTACCGCCGGCAGCGCCTCTTCCTGCGCTTTAAAACCTTCTACGATCAGCACCATCTCGCCTTTACGGCGATTTTCGTCCTCTTTCACCCATGCCAGCAGCTCGCCGATCGGCGCTCCGTGAATCGATTCCCAGGTTTTGGTCAGCTCACGCGCCAACACCACGTAGCGGGACTCCCCCAGCACAGCGCAGATATCCTCCAGGCTTTCCAGCAGACGGTGGGTAGACTCATAAAAAATAATCGTCCGCGGCTCTTCTTCCAGCGCCTTCAGCGTATCGCGACGCCCTTTGGATTTGGCAGGCAAAAAGCCTTCATAGCAGAAGCGATCCGAAGGCAGACCCGCCGCGCTCAGCGCCGCAATCGCCGCACAGGGGCCGGGCAGAGGCACCACGCGAATATTAGCTTCACGGCAGGTGCGCACCAGATGATAGCCGGGATCGTTAATCAGCGGCGTTCCGGCGTCGGAAACCAGCGCGATGTTTTGCCCCGCTTTAAGCTTCGCGACCAGCGTTTCCGCCTTTTGCTGCTCGTTGTGGTCATGAAGCGCGAATAAACGGGCGTTGATCGCAAAATGCTGCAGCAGCAAACCGGTATGGCGGGTATCTTCCGCTGCAACTAAATCAACGGCTTGCAACACTTCCAGCGCGCGTTGCGTGATATCAGACAGATTCCCTATCGGAGTGGGCACAATATAGAGCTGTCCCTGAGAATTATCTGCTGATTCGTGTTGTTTCATTGTCTCGTCCGTATTGCCGAATTAATATTGAGCATTGAGCCAAAAAAATATCACTGGACACATATGGTACCGTCAACATTTCTTCGTTCTAAACCCGTGCGTTGTCTGCCCGTACTGCTGGCCGCGCTGATCTTTGCCGGCTGCGGTACCCATACTCCGGATCAAAGTACGGCGTATTTGCAGGGTACGGCTCAGGCAGACTCCAGTTACTATCTGCAACAGATGCAGCAAAGCACGAATGATAGCAAGACCAACTGGCAATTACTCGCCATTCGTGCACTGCTGAAGGAAGGTAAGAAACCGCAGGCGATCGACCTGTTCAACCAGCTACCGTCTAATCTCAACGGTGCGCAAAGCCGCGAAAGGTCGCTGCTGGCGGTGGAAGTGAAGCTGGCGCAGAACGATTTCCAGGGCGCGCAGACGCTGCTCAGCAAGCTCGACCCGGCAAGCCTTGAGGAGAACCAGCTGCCCCGCTACTGGCAGGCGCAAATTGACGCCAGCCAGGGTCAACCTTCGCTGAACCTGTTGCGGGCCCTAATTGCCCAACAGTCGCTGTTAAGCCTGCCTGCGCAAAAGCAGAAAAACATCGACGCGACCTGGAAAGCGCTCACCGCCATGACCAAAGATCAGGCCAACGCGCTGGTCATTAACGCCGATGAGAACGTCCTGCAGGGCTGGCTGGATCTGCAGCGCATGTGGTTTGATAACCGCAGCGATCCGACGATGCTCAAGGCGGGAGTGAAAGACTGGCAGACTCGCTACCCGCAAAATCCGGGGGCGAAAATGCTGCCGACGCAGCTAGTGAATATGCAGAACTACCAGGCCGCATCGACCAATAAAATCGCCCTGCTGCTGCCGTTAAACGGCCAGGCGGCGATTTTTGGCCGCACGATCCAGCAGGGCTTTGAAGCGGCGAAGAACGGCGCGCCTGCCGTTGCAGGAAGCGCAGTACCCGCCCAGGTCGCCCAGGCGGCGAACGTTGCCGAAAGCGCCGTAGTCAGCCCATCGCAGGCGGAGGTCACCGATCTGACGACCACCAATAACGCTCAGACCCCGGTCCAGGCGCCAGCGGCCGACCAGGCGCAAACCGCGGCGCCGGTCACCGCGCCGGCGGCAGTACAAGCCCCGACGCCGGAGGCCACCAGCCAGCCGGCGGAAGCGCCGCAGGCTCAGGCAGTCGCCGCAACGCCAGCCAACCCTTCCGCAGAACTGAAAATCTACGACACCACCGCTCAGCCAATGAGCCAGCTGCTGGCCCAAGTGCAGCAGGATGGCGCGACCATCGTCGTAGGTCCGCTGCTGAAAGATAATGTCGAAGATGTCATCAAGAGCAATACCTCGCTGAACGTGCTGGCGCTCAATCAGCCGGAAAAAGTCGAAAGCCGGGCCAATATCTGCTATTTCGCCCTCTCGCCGGAAGACGAAGCCCGCGACGCGGCGCATCACATTCACGATCAGGGCAAACAGACTCCGCTGCTGCTGGTGCCTCGCGGCGCCCTGGGCGATCGGGTGGTTACCGCCTTCGCCAACGAGTGGCTGAAGCTGGGGGGCGGTACCGTCCTGCAACAGCGCCTGGGCTCCACCGCCGAGCTGCGCGGCAGCGTCAACAGCGGTATTTCGCTAAGCGGTACGCCGGTCTCAACCCTGCCGTCAGCGCAGGACAGCGCCCTGAGTAGCCCGAGCGATGTGCCGGTCAGCAGCACCGGCGGCGTCGACGCCGCGTATATCCTGGCCACGCCGGAACAAATCGCTTACATCAAACCGATGATCGCCCTGCGTAACGGCAGCCAGAGCGGCGTAACGCTCTACGCCAGCTCCCGCAGCGCCCAGGGGACTTCCGGACCGGACTTCCGTCTGGAGATGGAAGGTCTGCAATATAGCGAGATCCCGATGCTGGCGGGAAGTAATCCTGCCCTGCAGCAGCAGGCGCTGGCCGCCGTTCGTAACGACTACTCGCTGGCGCGCCTGTACGCCATGGGCGCCGACGCCTGGTCCCTTGCCAACCATTTCTCGCAGATGCGCCAGGTTCCCGGCTTTGAGCTGAACGGCAATACCGGCGATCTCACGGCCACGCAGGATTGCGTGATCAACAGGAAACTGTCATGGCTCAAATACCAGGGTGGGCAAATCGTCGCGGCCAACTAAGTAAACAGACCGGCGATGCCTGGGAAACCCAGGCGCGCCGCTGGCTGGAGAGCCAGGGTCTGCGTTTTATCGCCGCCAACGTCCGCGAGCGCGGCGGCGAGATAGACCTCATCATGCGCGACGGCAGCGTCACCGTCTTTGTCGAAGTACGCTATCGTCGCAGCGCAAACTACGGCGATGCCGCCTCCAGCGTGACGCCGCAAAAGCAACAAAGACTGCTCAAAGCCGCGCGTCTGTGGCTCTGCCGACAGAATGGGAGCTTTGAGACTGTGGATTGCCGTTTCGATGTGGTAGCCTTCACCGGAAACGACATCCAATGGCTAAAAAACGCCTTTGGCGAATAGCGTAAACGAATTAAGGGATCCCGTGCTCGACAGAATCAAAGCCTGCTTCACCGAAAGCATTCAAACCCAAATTGCAGCAGCGGAAGCACTCCCGGACGCCATCTCCCGTGCGGCGATGACGCTCGTTCAGTCGCTGCTGAACGGCAACAAAATCCTCTGTTGTGGTAATGGCACTTCCGCCGCCAACGCACAGCATTTTGCTGCCAGTATGATTAACCGTTTTGAAACAGAGCGTCCTGGTTTACCCGCCATTGCACTAAATACCGATAATGTGGTCTTAACCGCAATTGCCAACGATCGCCTGCATGACGAAATCTATGCTAAGCAGGTGCGAGCGTTGGGACACGCCGGCGACGTGCTGCTGGCGATTTCTACGCGCGGCAACAGCCGGGACATCGTGAAAGCCGTGGAAGCGGCGGTCACCCGCGATATGACTATCGTGGCGTTAACCGGTTATGACGGCGGTGAACTGGCTGGCCTGTTAGGGCAGCAGGACGTCGAAATCCGCATTCCGTCGCATCGCAGCGCGCGAATTCAGGAAATGCACATGCTCACCGTCAACTGTCTGTGCGATTTGATCGATAACACGCTTTTTCCACACCAGGACGATTAAGGAGAACACATGAAGGCTCTCTCGCCCCTCGCCATTCTGCTGTCTGCGCTACTGCTTCAGGGATGCGTTGCTGCTGCGGTAGTCGGAACGGCAGCAGTCGGCACTAAAGCCGCGACGGACCCGCGTACGGTAGGTACTCAGGTGGACGACAGCACGCTGGAGCTGCGCGTTAACAGCGCGCTGTCGAAAGATGAACAAATTAAGAAACAGGCCCGCATCAACGTGACCGCCTACCAGGGCAAAGTTCTGCTGACCGGGCAGTCCCCAACGTCCGATCTCTCCGCGCGCGCGAAGCAAATCGCTATGGGCGTAGAAGGTACGACGGAGGTGTTTAACGAAGTGCGTCAGGGCCAGCCGATCGGCTTAGGAACCGCGTCTTCGGATACCTGGATCACCACTAAAGTCCGCTCCCAGCTGCTGGGTACCGACCAGGTGAAATCCTCCAACGTGAAGGTGACAACCGAAAACGGTGAAGTGTTCCTGATGGGTCTGGTCACCGACCGTGAAGGACGCGCGGCGGCGGATATCGCCAGCCGGGTGAGCGGCGTGTCTCGCGTCACCACCGCCTTTACCTATATTAAGTAAGCATCTCTGCCTCCCGGCCTGCGCTACGCTGAGCCGGGCTACGGGTTCACCGTTGGCTGTGGGCCGGTAGCCCGGACAGGCGCGCAGCGCCGCCTCCGGGAAGATCATCAGAGTAAAGCAACGCCCCCAACCACCGCGCCGCACAGCGCCACCAGCCCACCGGTCAGCCACAGCGCCTTCGCCGGGAACGCTTTACGCAGCATAATCAGTGACGGTACGCTAACAGCAGGCAGCGTAATCAGCAGCGCCAGCGCGGGCGCCATGCCCATTCCTGCCAGCATCATGGTCTGCACAATCGGGATCTCCGCCGCCGTCGGTATCACAAACAGGCAGCCGGCAATCGCCATGGCAATCACCCAGAACAGCGTATTCTCCACCACGCCATCGGCGTGAGGGAATAGCCACACCCGCGCGGCGCCCAGCACCAGAACCGCCAGAATATAAACCGGGATGGTATTCCAGAACAGCGTCCACAGCGCGCGCAGCCAGCGGCTGAAGAAGCCGTCCTGCCCCGTTGTGACCGACATATCAGGCACGGGAACCGGCTGCGTCGCCGCTTCTTTCACCCATTTCTGAACCAGCGTGGCGACCACCAGTACGGTCGCCAGTCCGGCCAGCAGGCGAATCAGCGCAAACTGCCAGCCCAGCACGAAGCCCATAAACACCAGCGTCGCCGGGTTGAGCAGCGGATTGCCCAGCCAGAATGCCAGCGCGCCGCCCATGGATACCTGCTGTTTACGCATTCCCGCAGCCACCGGCGCGGCGCAGCAGGTGCACATCATCCCCGGTAGAGAGAATGCGGTCCCCAGCAGCGTACCGCGAAAACGCGATTGCCCTAACGTGCGCCGCAGCCAGTCACGCGGGATCAGCACCTGAATGAGCGATCCCAGCAGCACGCCTAATACCGCCGCTTTCCATACCGCCAGGAAATAGACCAGCGCGTAATCCCAGGCCGCAGCGAAAGGATTCGCGTCGCTATTTGCAAGAATGGATTTGCCGATACTGTGCGTCTCAGCGGCGGTAAAGGCTTTGCCGTAATAGGGCTGCCATTTAACGAACCACAGACCAACGATAACGACGAGAAAAAACAGCGCGGGCTTCCACCATTGAAACGGTGCTGCCGCCTGAGATGAAGACTGACCAGCCATAGCATTCCCCAGGGAGTGTCATGATAAATTGAGGACATGAATACTACGCCTCCAGGGAAACTTTGGAAATCAGTAATCCCCCGCGCGCGCGGCCCTCTCGCGCAGCTGCGACGAGGAGAGAATGCGGACGCCTTCCTGCGCGGGGGAGAGCGCCTCCGCGAGTAGCACGCTTGCCACGTCCCGCGCGTCTATCGATTTCAGGTTTCCCGGCAGCAGGCTAAAAAGCGGCGCAAGGAGCGTCTCGCCGGCGCGTTTTTTTTCGCGCTCGCCTACCAGCATTGATGGACGGGCAATCGTCAACCTCGGCCACTGCTGCGCAATCAGCGCCTCTTCCATCTCGCCTTTTACCCGATTATAGAAAAAGGGGGAATGCGCGTTCGCCCCCATCGCGCTGACCACCAGCATATGCTGCGCGCCCAGCTTTTTCCCCACCAGCGCGGTATCAATGACCAGCGTATAATCGGCATGCACAAACGCCTCTTTGCTTCCCGCTTCCCGGCGGGTGGTCCCCAGGCAGCAGAAAACAATATCGACCGGATCGACCACCTGCGCCAGCGCATCCGTGAGCTGCGGATCGTGCGGGTTAAATACGCCGGAGATATCGCTCAGCGGCCGACGCGTGGGCGCAGCAATGGACTTAATATCCGGTGCGTTGAGTAGCATTCGCAGTAAGTGACCACCAACTAACCCGGTTGCCCCCGTTAACAGTACCTGACTCATCGAAACTCCTTTGCAGATTTTTCTATGTTGCGATCCCAGCCTCATGTTCCAGACTTAATACTCTACGAGGTAATTATCCATCATCATCAGGGAAATGCCTCATTCCACACCGAAACACTGGAGGAAGAATGAGTAAGAAGATAGCCGTTTTAATTACCGACGACTTTGAAGACTCGGAGTTCACCTCACCCGCGGACGCCTACCGTCTGGCCGGACACAAGGTGGTGACCATTGAAAAACAGGCGGGGAAGAAGGTAAAAGGAAAAAAAGGGGAAGCTGAAGTCGTTATCGATAAAGCCATTGATGACGTCAGCCCTGCCGACTTCGACGCCCTGCTGCTGCCGGGCGGATATTCACCGGACTCGCTGCGCGGCGACGAACGCTTTGTCACCTTCACCCGCGATTTTGTCAATAGCGGCAAACCGGTCTTCGCCATCTGCCATGGCCCGCAGCTGTTGATTAGCGCTGATGTGATTCGCGGGCGTAAGCTGACGGCCGTGAAGCCTATCGTAGTCGACGTGAAAAACGCCGGTGGCGAATTCTATGACCAGGAAGTGGTGATCGACAACGAACAGCTGGTGACCAGCAGAACCCCGGACGACCTGCCGGCCTTTAATCGTGAAGCCTTACGCCTGCTCGGCGCCTGATTCGCGCAGCCAGTGCAGCTTTTTCCCAAAGCCCAGCGTGTTATCGGTGAACTTAAGCTCATCGGGACGAATCTCCCAGACGGATGCCGATAGCATGCGGGCGACAGGAAAACGGCTGACGTAGCGCTTGCGCATCGCCGCCTCTTCTTCCCCGGTGAGGCGGCGAATTTTACCTTTGAACTGTACGCCGCGGATCAGCGCCACGCTCTTTGGCTGGCCGTTGACCGTCCCGGCCACGTTGGCGCTTTCCCCGGTCATTTGACCGTGGCGCGTTTTTTCATCGCTGAGCAGATAAAATGCGACCTTCTCCGGGTCATAAACGTAAAAAGCATTGGCGCACCACAGCTCATCATCGCGGGCGACGCACCAGGTCACGACGTGCTGCTTACCCAGCCAGCGGCCGATCGCGGCGAGCGTATCCATCTTTACTCTCCAGTATGTTATGGTGCTCACACCTTAACATAGCGACCTCTGTACCGTGTGCTGGTTTCTCTATCTGATTCGTACCGCCGATAATCGCCTTTATACCGGGATTACCACCGATGTTTCACGCCGCTTTTGCCAGCACCAGACTGGCAAGGGCGCGAAAGCGCTGCGTGGAAAAGGCGAGCTTGAGCTGGCCTTCAGTCAGGAAGTTGGTGAACGCTCACTAGCGTTACGGCTTGAGTATCGTATTAAGCAGCTAACGAAGCGCCAGAAAGAGCGCCTCGTTGCTGGGGACGGTTCATTTGAGGCGCTGCTGGAAAGCCTCAGAAGCGATTAAAGTGGTCGCTATATTCGACCAGCCCGCTCACGCCGTTCAGCGCGTCATCGGCCAGACGATGCACCTGGAAAGCCTCAGCGCTATCGGGCCAGCGGCAGTGCAGATCGAAACGCGCCGCGGGTTCAAAGCCCAGACGGCCATAGAGCGCCGGATCGCCAAGCGTCACGACGGCGGCATAGCCAAACTCGTTCAGGGAATCGAGCCCTTCATAGACCAGCTGACGCCCGATGCCCTGACCGCGGTAGCTTTCATCGACCGCCAGCGGAGCCAGTCCAACCCACTGCAGCTCTTCGCCTTCGACGGCGACCGGGCTAAAGGCTACGTAGCCTACGACCTGACCTTCGTCATCCGTCGCCACCACGCCCAGCGTGATCAGGCCATCTTCACGAAGACTGTGCACCAGCTGCGCTTCCGCGTCGCCGCCGAAGGTACGACGCAATAGAGCATCGATACCCGGCGCATCAATCCCAATCTCTACTCGAATCAGCATGCCTCACCTACCGATGTCTGTTCAGGTTTCTGCGGGCCTTTCAGGCCAGCTTCAACAAAGTCCGCCAGCTGCAGCAGCATAATACGCAGCGCCTTTGGCATCTGCTCCAGCTCAATGGCATCCATCAGGTTTTTTACATACAGTCCCAGCTCGGTATCGCCTTCGATAACCAGGCGACGCTGGAAGAACAGCGTATCCGGATCCTGCTTACGCGCCGCGATCATCAGCAGGTCGCTGGCGTCGGCGCTGAAGCTAACGTCCGCTTCAGCCGCAGGGCTGACCACCAGACGACCGTCCACCACCGAGGTATACCACAGCAGGCCGATGTCGCGCACATGAATACTTAACCAGCGCCCCTCGAGAAACTCCAGTTCCCCATCCGCCAGCGCCTGGCGAAATTGCCAGCTTAATACCTGTTCCAGCACCTGGCGCTTGAGGGCAAATGGCGCCAGCTTAACCGGCACGCTCATCATCGACGGGCCAAAGTGAACCAGTTTGGAACGCAGTTTATCCAACACAAGCTTTACTCCATGAATGCAATAGTTCCTCTATTGTGCCATATCAAATAAACGACATAGCGGCGTAAATCAACAAAATCACGATGCCGGGCCGCAGGTATTGATCCCGCCAATACGCTTTTAACTGCCTCAAATCAAAAATTGTCACCAAAAGGTTAACTAAAATCCCAGCTCATTAACCATCCAGCGTCCCTGACGGGCCGCGTTTTTCAGGAAAAATTATGGAGCTGCTCTGCCCAGCCGGTAACCTTCCGGCGCTTAAGGCGGCCATCGAAAACGGCGCCGATGCCGTCTATATCGGGCTGAAAGATGACACCAACGCCCGCCACTTTGCCGGCCTTAATTTCACCGAAAAGAAACTGCAGGAAGCCGTCAGCTTTGTGCACCAGCATCGTCGCAAACTGCATATTGCCATTAACACCTTTGCGCATCCTGATGGTTATGCCCGCTGGCAGCGCGCGGTCGACATGGCGGCGCAGCTGGGCGCCGACGCGCTGATCCTCGCCGATATCGCGATGCTGGAATACGCCGCCGAGCGTTATCCGCATATTGAGCGCCACGTTTCCGTCCAGGCCTCGGCCACCAACGAAGAGGCGGTAAAGTTTTATCATCGCAATTTTGACGTCGCCCGCGTGGTGCTGCCGCGCGTGCTGTCGATTCACCAGGTCAAACAGCTGGCGCGCGCCACGCCGGTGCCGCTGGAGGTTTTTGCCTTCGGTAGCCTGTGCATTATGGCGGAAGGACGCTGCTACCTTTCCTCTTATCTGACCGGCGAATCGCCGAATACCGTCGGCGCCTGTTCGCCGGCGCGCTTCGTGCGCTGGCAGCAAACGCCGCAGGGGCTGGAATCACGCCTTAACGAAGTGCTGATTGACCGCTATCGGGACGGTGAAAACGCCGGCTATCCCACCCTCTGTAAAGGGCGGTATCTGGTCGACGGCGAACGCTACCACGCGCTGGAAGAGCCCACCAGCCTGAACACCCTGGAGCTGCTGCCAGAACTGATGGCGGCCAATATTGCCTCGGTGAAAATCGAGGGGCGCCAGCGCAGCCCGGCGTACGTTACCCAGGTGGCGAAAGTCTGGCGTCAGGCGATCGATCGCTGCAAAGCCGATCCGCAAAACTTCGTACCGCAGTCCGCGTGGATGGAGACCCTCGGTTCCATGTCCGAAGGGACGCAAACCACCCTTGGCGCCTATCACCGTAAATGGCAGTGAGAACAGCAATGAAATATTCATTAGGGCCGGTGCTTTATTACTGGTCAAAAGAGACGCTGGAAGATTTTTACCAGCAGGCGGCAAGCTGCAGCGCGGACACGATTTACCTCGGCGAAGCGGTATGCAGCAAACGTCGCGCCACCAAAGTCGGCGACTGGATCGACATGGCAAAAACGCTGGCGGGAAGCGGTAAACAGGTGGTGCTTTCCACCCTTGCGCTGGTGCAGGCGTCATCGGAGCTGGGCGAACTGAAGCGCTATGTCGATAACGGCGAGTTTCTGATTGAAGCCAGCGATCTCGGCGTCGTTAATCTGTGCGCGGAACGTAAGCTGCCGTTCGTCGCCGGGCACGCGCTTAACTGCTACAACGCCGTCACCCTGCGTCTGCTGCTCAAGCAGGGCATGGTGCGCTGGTGTATGCCGGTCGAACTTTCCCGCGACTGGCTGGCGAATTTGCTGACCCAGTGCGACGAGCTGGGCATTCGCGACCGGTTTGAGGTAGAGGTCCTGAGCTACGGTCATCTACCGCTGGCCTACTCCGCCCGCTGCTTTACCGCGCGCTCGGAAGACCGGCCGAAAGACGAGTGTGAAACCTGCTGCATAAAATACCCTAACGGGCGCGACGTGCTTTCGCAGGAGAACCAGCAGGTGTTCGTCCTCAACGGCATTCAGACCATGAGCGGCTACGTCTACAACCTCGGGAATGAGCTAAGCACCATGACCGGGCTGGTGGATATGGTTCGCCTGTCGCCGCTGGGTAGCGAGACCTTCGCTATGCTGGACGCCTTCCGGGCGAATGAAAACGGCGCGGCGCCGCTGCCGCTGACGGCGAACAGCGACTGCAACGGCTACTGGCGACGGCTGGCCGGGCTGGAATTGCAGAGCTGATTAACCGCTCACTTTGTTAATGGCTATCGCTGCTTTTTAATGCACTATTAAAGATGCAGCTTTTCTGGTTGGCGTATCCTGGATGCGCCAGGCTGGAAGAAGACCTTCAATCTGATGACGATGCTGTAGCAAAGTGAGCCTTTATGACTGACAAATCTGTTTCGTTCTCGGTGCTCGATCTGGCGCCGATCCCGCAAGGTTCTTCCGCAAAGGAAGCCTTCTCCCACTCTTTAGACCTGGCGCAGCTGGCGGAAAAGCGCGGCTATCACCGCTACTGGCTGGCCGAACACCATAATATGGTCGGTATCGCCAGTGCGGCGACTTCCGTACTGATTGGCTACCTTGCCGCGAATACCACCACTCTGCATCTGGGCTCCGGCGGCGTGATGCTGCCGAACCATTCGCCGCTGGTGATTGCCGAGCAGTTCGGTACACTCAATACGCTCTACCCGGGACGCATCGATCTCGGCCTTGGCCGCGCGCCGGGCAGCGATCAGCCAACCATGCGCGCGCTGCGTCGCCATATGAGCGGCGATGTCGATAACTTCCCGCGCGATGTCGCGGAGCTGGTGGACTGGTTCGACGCCCGCGATCCTAATCCACACGTGCGCCCGGTTCCCGGCTATGGCGAGAAGATCCCGGTCTGGCTGCTCGGCTCAAGCCTGTACAGCGCCCAGCTGGCGGCGCAGCTTGGGCTGCCGTTTGCCTTTGCCTCGCACTTCGCCCCGGATATGCTCTTTCAGGCCCTGCACCTCTACCGCACCCACTTCCAGCCGTCAGAGCGGTTAGCGAAGCCGTACGCGATGGTATGCATTAACATTATTGCCGCCGACAGCGACAGAGATGCGGAATTTCTGTTTACGTCCATGCAGCAGGCGTTCGTCAAACTGCGCCGCGGCGAGACCGGACAGCTGCCGCCGCCGGTGCAAAATATGCATCAGCTGTGGTCCGCTTCAGAGCAGTACGGCGTCGAAAAAGCGCTGAGCATGTCGCTGGTCGGCGATAAAGCGAAAATCCGTCACGGGCTGGAGTCGATCCTGCGGGAAACCCAGGCCGATGAAATCATGGTCAACGGCCAAATCTTCGATCATCAGGCGCGCCTGCATTCATTTGATTTGGCGATGCAGGTGAAAGAAGAGCTTCTCGGATAGTGAAAAATGCGGCATTTTTGCCGCATTTTCAATTAGTGATAGGTGGGTAATACGTTAAAGCTCGACAGGAAATGCACGATAACGTTACCCAGCCCGAACAGCAGAACCAAAGCAATCATCGGCTTTCCGCCCCAAACGCGAAACAATGGGCTACCAAAGCGTTTACGCGATGCGCGAGCCAGCAGCGCCGGTACAATTGCCGCCCAGATCGTCGCCGCCAGCCCCGCATAGCCGATCGCGTAGAGGAATCCGTTCGGCCACAGCAGGCCACCCGCCATCGGCGGAACAAAGGTGAGAAGCGCGGTTTTAAAGCGTCCCAGCGCGGAGTCATCGAACCCGAACAGATCCGCCAGATAATCAAACAGACCGAGCGTCACGCCAAGGAATGAACTGGCAACGGCAAAGTTCGAAAAAATGACTAACAGCAGATCCAGACTCCGGCTGTTCAGTACCCCACTGAGCGCCTGGACCAGGACATCTATGTTGCCCCCCTTCTGCGCAATACCGATAAACTCAGGGCGTGGGATATTGCCCATCGTCACCAGCAGCCACACCACGTACAGGCCCAGCGCCAGCAGCGTACCGTAAACCAGACACTTAACGATTGTGCGCGGATCTTTGCCGTAGTACTTCATCAGGCTCGGCACGTTGCCGTGATAGCCGAAGGACGCGAGGCAGAACGGCAGCGTCATCAGCAGATAGGGCATATACGAGGCATTTTGTTCAGCCACGTTAAACAGGGTGGTCGGCTGGACGTGCCCCAACAGGCTGCCAAAGGTCAAAAAGAAGGTAATGACCTTAGCTCCCAGCACAATGGCCGTCATGCGGCTCACCGCTTTGGTGCTCAACCAGACGATAAACGCCACCAGCAGCGCAAAACCGAAACCTGCCGCCCTTGCCGGTACGTTCAGCGACATTTCGCTAAACGTATGGTGCAGAATCGAGCCGCTGGCGGAGATATAGGCGTAAGTCAGAATATAAAGAACAAAGGCGATCGACACGCCGTTAACCAGATTCCAGCCTTTGCCGAGCAGATCTTTAGTAATGGTATCGAAGCTCGAGCCAATCCGGTAATTCAGGTTCGCTTCGAGGATCATTAACCCGGAGTGAAGCATACAAAACCAGGTAAAAACCAGCGCCGCCAGAGACCAGAAGAACCACGCGCCGGACATCACAACCGGCAGTGAGAACATGCCCGCCCCAATAATCGTCCCGCCAATAATCACTACGCCGCCAAACAAGGACGGTCGGGTTGCCGTAGTGGTAAGTGTCGCCATTTGCCGAAATCTCCAGTCGAAAATACTTTTCTTGTTATTAACGTGACGCACTGTACCAGTACACGAGTACAAAGGGAATAAAAAAAGCCCCAATCATAAAGATCGGGGCTGTATCGTTTACTTTACGTTAGCGGAAAGCGCTAATTATGCATCGCCACCGAAACGACGACGACCTGCGGAGTCATCGCGACGCGGAGCTGAAGCATCATCGCGGCGCGGCGCGCGGCCACCTTCACGACGTTCGCCGCTGAAACGACGACCTTCACCACGGCCGCCTTCGCGACGCTCACCGCCGAAACCACGGCCTTCACGACGTTCACCGCCGCCGAAGCTACGACCGCCTTCACGACGCTCACCGCCGCCACGACGTTCGCCGCTGCGTTCAGGACGCGGCTGAGCATCGCCCAGCAGCTGCATGTTCATCGGCTTGTTCAGGATGCGGGTACGCGTAAAGTGCTGCAGCACTTCGCCCGGCATGCCTTTCGGCAGTTCGATGGTGGAGTGAGAACCAAACAGCTTGATGTTACCGATGTAACGGCTGCTGATGTCGCCTTCGTTAGCAATTGCGCCAACGATGTGACGAACTTCAACGCCGTCATCACGGCCCACTTCAATACGGTACAGTTCCATATCGCCAACGTCACGACGCTCACGCTTCGGACGATCTTCGCCGCTGCGTTCCGGACGGTCGCCGCGCGGGCCACGGTCGTTACGGTCGCCGCGACGTTCGAAACGATCGTCACGGTCGCGGAACTCGCGCTTAGGACGCATAGGCGCATCCGGCGGCAGGATCAGCGGACGTTCGCCCTGAGCCATTTTCAGCAGCGCGGCGGCCAGCGTTTCCACGTCCAGCTCTTCGCCTTCGGCAGACGGCTGGATTTTCGCCAGCAGTGCACGGTACTGATCCAGATCGCTGCTTTCCAGCTGCTGCTGAACTTTCGCCGCGAATTTTTCCAGACGGCGTTTGCCCAGCAGTTCTGCGTTCGGCAGTTCAACTTCCGGAATGGTCAGCTTCATCGTACGTTCGATATTGCGCAGCAGACGACGCTCGCGGTTCTCAACGAACAGCAGCGCGCGGCCAGCACGACCCGCACGACCGGTACGGCCGATACGGTGAACGTAAGACTCGGAATCCATCGGGATATCGTAGTTAACCACCAGGCTGATACGCTCAACGTCCAGGCCACGGGCCGCAACGTCGGTTGCAATCAGGATATCCAGACGACCGTCTTTCAGACGCTCCAGAGTCTGCTCACGCAGGGACTGATTCATGTCGCCGTTCAGCGCAGCGCTGCTATAACCGCTACGCTCCAGCGCTTCGGCCACTTCCAGGGTCGCGTTTTTGGTACGAACGAAGATAATCGCCGCATCAAAATCTTCCGCTTCCAGGAAACGCACCAGCGCTTCGTTTTTACGCATACCGTAAGCAGTCCAGTAGCTCTGGCTGATGTCCGGGCGAGTTGTTACGCTCGACTGGATGCGCACTTCCTGCGGCTCTTTCATAAAGCGGCGGGTAATACGGCGAATGGCTTCCGGCATGGTGGCAGAGAACAGAGCGGTCTGATGACCCTCCGGGATCTGCGCCATAATGGTTTCTACGTCTTCGATGAAGCCCATGCGCAGCATTTCGTCAGCTTCATCCAGAACCAGACCGCTCAGCTTAGAGAGATCCAGCGTACCGCGTTTCAGGTGGTCCAGCAGACGACCCGGGGTACCGACAACGATTTGCGGCCCCTGACGCAGCGCGCGCAGCTGCACGTCATAACGCTGGCCGCCGTACAGGGCAACCACGTTTACGCCGCGCATATGTTTAGAGAATTCCGTCATTGCTTCAGCAACCTGTACCGCCAGTTCGCGGGTCGGCGCCAGCACCAGAATCTGCGGTGCTCTCAGCTCAGGATCGATGTTGTTCAGCAGCGGTAAAGAGAACGCTGCGGTTTTACCGCTACCCGTCTGGGCCATACCCAGAACGTCGCGGCCGCCCAGCAGATGCGGAATGCACTCAGCCTGGATCGGAGATGGTTTTTCGTAACCCAGATCGTTAAGCGCTTCAAGGATGGGAGCCTTCAGGCCCAGATCTGCAAAAGTGGTTTCGAATTCAGCCATGTAGTACGTGTGCCTCAAAATTAATGGCGGCCAGTCTACATAACTCATCGTGAAAATTTTCGGTAATTTTCATTGAAAAGTGTGAACCGGCTCAAAGTAGGTGTATTAACGAACAACAACGCCCTCACCCGCAAAGGTGATGGCAATCAAAAAAGGGCTGATGTGTTCGTCAGCTATTGCTGGTCCGATTCTGCCAGGTCATCTTGCTCCTGGCCCAAGAGCGATAATTCCAACAATGCGTATCGGTGCTCAACGTAGTTATGAACGTTGTTTGCGACCGCCAGTTTGAACAGTGCCGTAGCGCTGTCCTTGTCCCCCAGACTTAGGTAGTACTTACCTAAATAGAAGTTGGTTTCACTGAGATGCTCAGCGAGCGAGGTGTTATCCGTTGCGTCTGCCTTCAGACGGTCCATTAGCTCTTTTTCGCTAATGTCGCCAAGGTAGAACCCGACAATGTTCCATCCCCATTGTTCTTTATCCGACTTGTTTAAGCGCTGTCTCAGCGCTTCAAGCGCCTGCTTCTCATCGAGCTGACGCTCGGCGAGATAAAGCCACAGGCTTCGGAAAGGATCATTGGGATCGTCTTGATAAAACGCCAGCAGATCATCTTGCGCTAACTTAGCGCGACCGCCGTAATACAGGGCGATACCGCGATTTAAGTGCGCGTAGTTGTAAGTTGGATCAAGCTCAAGTACAGAATCAAACGCTTCATAGGCAGCATCAAAATTGCCTGCCTGCGTTAAGTAAATGCCTAAGTAATTGAATACTTCAGGCATATCCGGTCGGATTGCCAGCGCTTGTGAAAAATCATTTCGCGCTAATGCCCTCAGACCGAGACTATCATACAACACTCCGCGCTCATATAAAAGCTGTGCGCGTTCGTCATCGGTTAAAGCCCGACTGGCAAGAATTTGTTCCATGCGCGCCAGAATCACTTCCTGCTGCAAAGTCGGTTGCAATGGCACCGCGAGGACTGCGTCCTTACGCCAGGCAGAGTTGCTGCATCCTGCCAGCGTGAGAGCTGTCGCCACGAAACACCAGCGCAAAAAAGGCTTCATTTCCCACTCCCGAAGACAACGATTGGATGAACGTCCAGTTCCCCGGCTGCAAACAGGGCGTCCTGCCCGCAATGCGCCCTCCGCAATGCGGAGGGCAAACGGCAACCTTACTCGCCCTGCGGTTCGGCAGCCGGAGCTTCCGGCGCAGCCGCAGGCTGAGTTTGTTCAGTTGCTTCTTTGATGCTCAGACGGACACGGCCCTGACGGTCAACTTCCAGAACCTTAACCGGCACTTCCTGACCCATCTGCAGATAGTCGGTCACTTTTTCAACGCGCTTGTCGGCGATTTGAGAGATGTGAACCAGACCTTCTTTACCGCCGCCAATGGCAACAAACGCGCCAAAGTCAACGATACGGGTCACTTTACCGTTATAGATACGGCCAACTTCGATCTCAGCGGTGATCTCTTCGATACGACGAATCGCGTGCTGCGCTTTGTCGCCGTCAGTTGCCGCGATCTTCACGGTACCGTCATCTTCGATTTCGATAGTGGTGCCGGTTTCTTCGGTCAGCGCACGAATAACGGAACCGCCCTTACCGATAACGTCTTTGATTTTGTCCGGACTGATCTTGATCGTGTGGATACGCGGTGCGAATTCAGAGATATCGCCGCGCGGCGCGTTAATCGCCTGTTCCATCACGCCCAGGATGTGCAGACGCGCACCTTTAGCCTGGTTCAGAGCAACCTGCATGATCTCTTTGGTGATACCTTCAATTTTGATATCCATCTGCAGAGCAGAGATACCTTCGCGGGAACCCGCTACTTTGAAGTCCATATCGCCCAGGTGATCTTCATCGCCCAGAATGTCAGACAGTACAACGAAGTTGTCGCCTTCTTTCACCAGACCCATTGCGATACCCGCAACGGCGGCTTTCACCGGCACGCCTGCGTCCATCAGAGCCAGAGAAGCGCCACAGACGGAAGCCATGGAGGAGGAGCCATTAGATTCGGTGATTTCAGAAACCACGCGAACGGTGTACGGGAACTCTTCGATAGTCGGCATCACGGCCAGTACGCCGCGCTTAGCCAGACGACCGTGACCGATTTCACGACGCTTCGGAGAACCGACCATTCCCGTTTCGCCTACGGAGTACGGAGGGAAGTTATAGTGGAACAGGAAGGAGTCCGTGCGCTCGCCCATCAGTTCATCGATGTTCTGCGCGTCGCGTGCGGTGCCCAGGGTCGCGGTAACCAGCGCCTGAGTTTCGCCACGGGTAAACAGTGCGGAACCGTGGGTACGCGGTAGAACGCCGGTACGAACGTCCAGACCACGAATCATATCTTTTTCACGACCATCGATACGCGGCTCACCGGCCAGTACGCGGCTACGCACCACGTTTTTCTCGATTGCGTGCAGGATTTCGCCCAGTTCGTTAGCGTCCAGAGCTTCATCTTCCGCAACCAGGGTCGCGATAGTTTCAGATTTGATCACGTCAACCTGAGCATAGCGCTCCTGTTTATCGGTGATACGGTAAGCATCGCTCAGGCGAGATTCAGCCAGCGCGGCAACGCGCGCGTTCAGCGCCGCATCAACCACTTCCGGCTGCCAGTCCCAGCGCGGCTTACCGGCTTCTTTCACCAGATCGTTGATGTTCTGAATAACCACCTGCTGCTGGTCGTGACCAAACACGACCGCGCCCAGCATCTGGTCTTCGCTCAGCAGTTCAGCTTCGGATTCAACCATCAGTACTGCGGCTTCGGTACCTGCGACAACCAGATCCAGTTTGCTGGACTTCAGCTCTTCCTGGGTCGGGTTCAGCACGTACTGGTCATTAATATAACCCACGCGAGCGGCGCCAATTGGGCCGTTGAACGGAATACCGGACAGGGACAGCGCTGCGGAAGCGCCGATCATCGCGACGATATCCGGGTTAACCTGCGGGTTAACGGAAACCACGGTCGCGATAACCTGAACTTCGTTAACGAAGCCTTCCGGGAACAGCGGGCGAACCGGGCGGTCAATCAGACGCGCGATCAGGGTTTCGCCTTCGCTCGGACGGCCTTCACGACGGAAGAAACCACCCGGGATTTTACCTGCAGCGTAGGTACGCTCTTGATAGTTAACGGTCAGCGGGAAGAAATCCTGGCCTGGCTTCGCTTTTTTCTGGCCCACAACGGTAACGAATACCGCGGTGTCATCCATGCTAACCATAACGGCGGCAGTTGCCTGGCGCGCCATCATGCCGGTCTCCAGCGTTACGGTATGTTGGCCGTACTGGAATTTACGAACGATCGGATTAAGCAAAATTCTATCCTTTTATCTATAGATGATGTCAAATCCACGATAAGACATCGTATGACCCGATCTTCTGCATCCTCGCGACTAATGACAACCTTTACCCGCCCCTGCGAGTCAAGCCTCTCATTAGCCGCGCGAACCTCTGCATGAAGATCATTAATAGCAACAATACATGAGTTTTTAATGAATTGCTGCCGCCCGGTCGAAAAAAGGGGCCGTGAGGCCCCTTCTTCTGAAACTCGCAGAATTAGCGACGCAGACCCAGACGCTCGATCAGCGCAGAGTAACGTGCAACATCTTTACGTTTCAGGTAGTCGAGCAGTTTACGACGCTGAGAAACCATGCGCAGCAGACCACGACGGCTGTGGTGATCTTTTTTGTGCTCTGCAAAGTGACCCTGCAGGTGGTTGATCTGTGCAGTCAGCAGTGCAACCTGAACTTCAGTAGAACCGCTGTCGTTTTCGCCACGACCGAACTCAGAAACGATTTTTGCTTTAGCTTCAACGCTTAGAGACATTTTCGAACTCCAAAATTAAAAGAAAGAAAGGGTGCCGATCTCTAATTCAGCAACCCCTGATATAACGCTCGCAAATGTTAAAACACGTTGGCGAGTGTTAAGCGGCGATATTCTACTCGCAGCAGCCTTTTATCGCAAGGAAAGCGCTCAGACAGGGTATTCAACCACCAGACGACGAGGCGCCACGCGGCCTTCATCATCCATCTCACCCATACCAAGAAACTTCTCTTCAGCGCCTTCAGTAACGCGAACCAGCCCCTGCAGCGGCGCGCCCGATGTCCGCACCGGGTTACCGTTTTTAAAGTAGACGGCCGAGGTTTCCGGAATATTCACCAGCGGGTAATCCGAAGCCGGACTGTCCATCGGCATCAGCAGCGGGTCCAGCAGCTGGGCTGCGGGAATATCCTGCGCATTTGCTTGTTCGACAAGCGCCTGTAGCTGCTCCAGCGTCACCATCCGTTCGACGGGATATTTACTGACCGCCAGGCGACGCAGGAAAATGACGTGCGCGCCGCACCCGAGTTTCTCGCCTAAGTCATCAATAATCGTGCGAATGTAGGTGCCTTTCGAGCAGTGAATCTCCAGCTCGAGCTCCGTCCCCTCATGGCGAATAAACAGCAGCTCGTACACCGTAATCGGCCGGGATTCACGCGGTACTTCAATCCCCTGTCGGGCATATTCGTACAGCTTTTTCCCCTGGTATTTCAGCGCCGAATACATCGACGGTACCTGCTGGGTTTCGCCACGGAAGCCGTCGAGCGCTGCCGCCAGCAGCTCCGGGCTAAAAGTCAGCGGACGCTCTTCCACCACCTGGCCATCGGCATCAGAGGTATCGGTGCGCTGGCCAAGCCTGGCAATCACGCGGTAGCGCTTGTCAGAATCGAGCAGATACTGGGAAAACTTTGTCGCTTCCCCGAGGCAAATCGGCAGCATACCGGTCGCCAGCGGATCCAGCGCCCCGGTGTGCCCTGCCCGATTAGCATTATAAAGCCGCTTAACTTTCTGCAGCACGTCGTTGCTGGATGCGCCCTGCGGTTTATCCAGCAACAGTACGCCATGCACGTCACGGCCGCGACGACGAGGACGACTCATTAGTCCTCCTTACTGTCGTCCGGGTTCACACGACGTTCATCGTCATGTTTTACCACGCTGGTCACCAGGTTCGACATGCGCATCCCTTCGACTAATGAATTGTCGTAGAAGAAAGTCAGTTCCGGCACGATACGCAGGCGCATCGCTTTGCCCAGCAGCGAGCGGATAAAACCAGATGCTTCCTGCAAAGCCTTGATCCCCGCTTTCACGGCGGCTTCGTCTTTGTCGTTCAGGAAGGTCACAAACACTTTGGCATAGGCCAGGTCGCGGGACATTTCAACGCCTGAAACGGTCGTCATCATGCCCAGACGCGGGTCTTTAATTTCGCGCTGCAGGATGATTGCGATCTCTTTTTGCATCTCCTGGGCCACGCGCTGCGGGCGACCAAATTCTTTCGCCATAATAAATTCTCCAGACAAATAAGGGGGCCACGCGGCCCCCTTTAATTTTGTATAACCGGGTGGCGCTGCGCTTCCCCGGCCTACTAAACGATTAATCGATGGTACGTTGAATCTCGATGATTTCGAATACTTCGATCATATCGCCAACGCGAACGTCGTTGTAGTTCTTAACGCCGATACCACACTCCATACCGTTACGAACTTCGTTAACGTCATCTTTGAAGCGGCGCAGGGATTCCAGCTCGCCTTCATAGATAACCACGTTGTCGCGCAGGACGCGGATTGGGTTATGACGCTTGATCGTACCTTCGGTAACCATACAGCCTGCGATGGCGCCGAATTTCGGCGATTTGAACACATCACGGACTTCAGCCAGACCAATGATCTGCTGTTTCAGTTCCGGAGACAGCATGCCGCTCATCGCTGCTTTCACTTCGTCGATCAGATGGTAGATGACGGAGTAGTAGCGCAGATCCAGGCTTTCCGCGTCGATAACTTTACGTGCGGATGCATCAGCACGTACGTTGAAGCCAACCAGAATCGCGTTGGATGCGGCTGCCAGGGTCGCGTCGGTTTCGGTGATACCACCTACGCCGGAACCGATAATCTTCACTTTCACTTCGTCGGTAGACAGTTTCAGCAAGGAGTCGGAGATCGCTTCCACAGAGCCCTGCACGTCCGCTTTGAGGACGATGTTCACTTCGTGAACTTCGCCTTCGGTCATGTTGGCGAACATGTTCTCAAGCTTAGATTTCTGCTGACGAGCCAGTTTAACTTCACGGAATTTACCCTGACGATACAGCGCAACTTCACGTGCTTTTTTCTCGTCACGCACAACGGTCACTTCGTCACCGGCAGCCGGTACACCTGACAGGCCAAGGATTTCCACCGGAATGGACGGACCCGCTTCCAGCACTTCCTGACCCAGTTCGTTACGCATCGCACGAACGCGACCGTATTCGAAACCGCACAGGACGATGTCGCCTTTATGCAGCGTACCTTCGCGTACCAGAACGGTGGCAACCGGACCACGACCTTTATCGAGGAAAGATTCGATAACCGCGCCGCTCGCCATACCGTTGCGAACCGCTTTCAGCTCCAGAACTTCAGCCTGCAGCAGGATAGCATTCAGCAGATCGTCAATACCGGTACCGGCTTTAGCGGATACAGGGATGAACTGCGCTTCGCCACCCCACTCTTCCGGCATAACGCCGTACTGAGAGAGCTCGTTTTTAACGCGATCCAGGTCCGCTTCCGGCTTATCGATTTTGTTCACCGCAACCACCAGAGGTACCTGCGCCGCTTTCGCGTGCTGGATAGCTTCGATAGTCTGCGGCATTACGCCGTCGTCTGCCGCCACAACCAGAACCACGATATCCGTCGCCTGCGCACCACGAGCACGCATAGAGGTAAACGCGGCGTGACCCGGGGTATCCAGGAAGGTGATCATACCGTTGTCGGTTTCGACGTGGTACGCACCGATGTGCTGGGTAATGCCGCCCGCTTCGCCAGAGGCCACTTTCGTTGAACGAATGTAGTCCAGCAGAGAGGTTTTACCGTGGTCAACGTGACCCATGATGGTCACAACCGGTGCGCGCGGTTCAGCCGCAGCGCCGGTGTCACGGTCGCTCATTACCGCTTCTTCCAGCTCGTTTTCACGACGCAGGATAACTTTGTGGCCCATCTCTTCGGCAACCAGTTGTGCGGTTTCCTGGTCGATGACCTGGTTAATCGTCGCCATGGCGCCCAGCTTCATCATCGCTTTGATGACCTGAGAACCTTTGACGGCCATCTTGTTGGCCAGATCGCCAACGGTGATGGTTTCGCCGATGATAACATCACGGTTAACCGCCTGAGCCGGCTTCTGGAAGCCTTGCTGCAGAGCAGAACCTTTACGATGCTTGCCACCTTTACCGCCGCGAACGGCCGCACGGGCTTCTTCACGATCGGCTTTCGATTCAGCGTGTTTGTTGCCTTTCTTAGCCGGACGCGCTGCTTTCGCATTACGTCCACGGCCGCGACCGCCTTCAACTTCACGATCGTTATCGTCTTCAGCCTGACGCGCATGCTGAGAAGTCGTTACGTGATAGTCAGTGGTCTCTTCAGGGGTTTCTGGCGCTTCAGTCCAGTTCTTTTCATTTTCTTGAGCCATACGGCGTGCTTCTTCCGCTACACGGCGCGCTTCTTCTTCAAGTTTGCGGCGTGCTTCTTCTTCCGATTTGCGCTTCAGCTCCGCAGCTTCGTTTTCGCGGCGTTGCTTTTCAGCCTGGGCGGTTTTGGTCATATCGTCGGTTTGTTGATTGCTCACTTTGTCTTTTTCCGCGGCTTCACGTTTCGCTTTATCGGCGAGTTCACGTTTCGCTTGTTCTGCGGCCTCACGTTCAGCTTTTAATTGCGCCTCGCGTTTGGCAGCTTCTTCTGCCTCACGACGGGCTTGCTCTTCCGCTTCACGCTGCGCCTGCTCTTCCGCGGCAAGGCGTTCGGCCTCTTGCGGATCGCGTTTCACAAAGGTGCGTTTCTTGCGGACTTCGATTTGTACCGACTTACTCTTTCCACCGGTACCCGGAATATTTAACGTGCTGCGCGTTTTGCGCTGCAGCGTCAGCTTGTCGGGCGCTGAGCCGTGTTCACGGTTCAGGTGCGTCAACAAGGTTTGCTTCTCTTGCGCGGTCACAGAATCATCAGCCGATTTGCGGATCCCTGCATCAGCAAATTGCTGTATCAGGCGATCCACAGAGGTCTGAATCTCTGAGGCCAGCGCTTTAATGGTCACATCTGTCATGCTGTTCCTTCCTGCTACAGTTTATTACGCTTCGTCGCCGAACCAACAAATATTACGAGCGGCCATGATAAGTTCTCCGGCTTTCTCGTCGGTCAAGCCTTCGATATCAGCCAGATCATCAATGCCCTGCTCGGCGAGATCTTCCAGCGTACAAACACCACGGGCGGCCAGGGTGAATGCCAGAGCGCGATCCAAACCTTCCAGATTCAACAGATCGTCGGCAGGTTTGCTGTCACCCAGGCTCTCTTCTTTGGCCAGCGCCAGCGTGGTCAGCGCGTTTTTCGCCCGCTCACGAAGTGCTTCAACGGTCGCTTCATCCAGACCGTCAATTTCCAGCAGTTCTTTCATTGGCACATAGGCCAGCTCTTCCAGAGTGGCGAAACCTTCTTCAACCAGCAGCGTGGCGAAATCTTCATCAATATCAAGATATTTAGTGAAGGTATCAATCGCTGCATGGGCTTCAGCCTGATGCTTAGCCTGGAGGTCATCAACGGTCATGACGTTGAGTTCCCAGCCGCTCAGCTGAGACGCCAGACGGACGTTCTGACCGTTACGGCCAATGGCCTGCGCCAGGTTGCCCGCTTCTACTGCGATATCCATGGTGTGCTTGTCTTCATCTACCACGATAGATGCGACGTCAGCCGGAGCCATGGCGTTAATGACAAACTGCGCCGGGTTATCGTCCCACAGCACGATATCGATACGCTCGCCGCCCAGCTCAGTCGAGACTGCCTGAACGCGCGCGCCGCGCATACCGACGCAGGCGCCAACCGGATCGATGCGCTTGTCGTTGGTTTTAACCGCGATTTTGGCACGAGAGCCAGGATCGCGAGCCGCCGCTTTAATTTCGAGAACTTCTTCACCGATTTCCGGAACTTCAATGCGGAACAGTTCAACCAGCATTTCCGGCTTGGAGCGAGTCACGAACAGCTGCGCGCCACGCGCTTCCGGACGAACTGCGTACAGTACGCCGCGGATACGGTCACCCGGACGGAAGTTCTCACGCGGCAGCATGTCTTCGCGCAGGATCACGGCTTCAGCGTTGTTGCCCAGATCCAGCGTAATATTGTCGCGGTTCACTTTCTTCACTACGCCCGTGATGATTTCACCTTCGTGCTCACGGAACTGATCGACGACCATTGCGCGTTCGGCTTCACGTACTTTTTGTACGATAACCTGCTTCGCGGTCTGCGTAGTGATACGGTCAAAGGTGACAGACTCAATCTGGTCTTCGACGTAATCGCCAGGATTCATGCTTTCATCTTCGAAACGCGCAGCTTCCAGCGTGATTTCGCGAGTCGGCTGGGTCACTTCTTCAACAACCAGCCAGCGACGGAATGTGTCGAAATCACCGCTTTTACGATCGATTTCTACGCGAACGTCGATCTCTTGCTCATATTTTTTCTTGGTAGCCGTTGCTAGCGCACTTTCCAACGCTTCGAAAATTTTCTCACGCGGCAGCGCCTTTTCGTTGGAAACGGCTTCAACAACAGCCAAAATTTCTTTGTTCATCGGGGCCTTTCACCTCAATCCAGACTGTTAAAAGTGGGGAACCAGGTTCGCCTTCTGGATGTTACTCAGCGCGAACACTTCATCTTTGCCTTCGACGGTTACCGTGATCATCTCACCGTCTACCGCTTTGATAAGGCCCTGCCATTTGCGTCGGTTCTGTACCGCCATGCGCAAAACCAGCGAAACTTCTTCGCCGATGAAACGCTCATAGTGCTCGGCGGTAAACATAGGACGATCGAGACCTGGAGAAGAAACTTCCAGGTTATAAGCGACTGTAATCGGGTCTTCTACGTCCATAACAGCACTGACCTGGTGGCTCACATCAGCACAATCATCAACATTGATGCCATCTTCACTATCAATATAGATGCGCAGTGTGGACGTGCGACCGCGAATAAATTCGATGCCGACCAGCTCAAAGCCAAGCGCTTCAACTGGCGCTGTGAGCATCTCTGTTAATTTTTGCTCTAATGTGGACAAACCCACCCCCAAGACATAAAAAAAGGGCGTATAGCCCAGTTATTCTGAAGTCAGATAACAAAAAACCCCGATAAATCGGGGCTTTAGATAACTGAACCCTGAGATCGCAACTGCGATCTGGAACACTTTCCAGAAGAATTCTTTCAAATTCGTCTACGAAGGACCCGGTCCTCACAGTATATTTGAAAAAGTACTTAATGGGAAAGTGGTTGCGGGGGCCGGATTTGAACCGACGACCTTCGGGTTATGAGCCCGACGAGCTACCAGGCTGCTCCACCCCGCGCCTGAAACGTGGCATATTTTACTCGTTTTGAGTAAAAGACGCAAATACTGCTGGGATTTGGTACCGAGAGACGGGACATAAAATCGTAGTGAATTGTATTGATACTTCATATATTTTGTCAACATGAATTTCACATTGCCAGGTTTCGGTTCATGCTGGTATTTCTGGGTTTTTTGGCAAAAAGCGGCTCAGCCTCTTCCTGTCGCCAGCAAAAGATGATTAAATGAAAACTCACAATTAATGCATAAACATGCAATAAAGATTGTTGAGTCAAACTCACCACAGTCTATCTAGCAGGGTTTTATTTTATGACGACGATTCTCAAGCATCTCCCGGTTGGCCAACGTATTGGTATTGCTTTTTCTGGTGGGCTGGATACCAGCGCCGCGCTGCTGTGGATGCGTAAAAAGGGAGCAGTCCCTTATGCATATACCGCCAATCTGGGACAGCCAGACGAAGACGATTACGAGGCCATTCCTCGTCGTGCCAAAGAGTATGGTGCTGAAGGGGCTCGTCTGATCGACTGCCGTAAGCAGCTGGTTGCGGAAGGCATTGCCGCGATCCAGTGCGGCGCATTTCATAACACCACCGGCGGGTTGACCTACTTTAATACTACGCCGCTGGGCCGCGCAGTGACTGGTACCATGCTGGTCGCCGCAATGAAGGAAGACGGTGTTAACATCTGGGGCGACGGGAGTACCTATAAAGGCAACGATATCGAACGTTTCTATCGTTACGGCCTGCTGACCAACGCTGAGCTGAAAATTTACAAACCGTGGCTGGATAGCGACTTTATCGACGAGTTAGGCGGCCGCCAGGAGATGTCAGAGTTTATGATCTCCTGCGGGTTTGACTATAAAATGTCCGTTGAAAAAGCCTACTCAACTGACTCCAATATGCTGGGCGCGACGCACGAAGCTAAAGATCTTGAATTCCTGAACTCCAGCGTCAAGATTGTGAACCCGATTATGGGCGTCAAGTTCTGGGATGAAAGCGTCAAAATCCCTGCGGAAGAAGTCACCGTTCGCTTTGAACAGGGCCATCCGGTTGCGCTGAACGGGCAGACCTTTAGCGATGACGTTGAACTGATGCTGGAGGCTAACCGCATCGGCGGCCGTCATGGTCTGGGTATGAGCGATCAGATCGAAAACCGTATCATCGAAGCGAAGAGCCGCGGCATCTATGAAGCCCCGGGAATGGCGCTGCTGCATATTGCCTATGAGCGTCTGCTGACCGGTATTCATAACGAAGATACCATTGAGCAATACCACGCGCACGGTCGTCAGCTGGGTCGGCTGCTGTATCAAGGGCGCTGGTTCGATTCCCAGGCGCTGATGCTGCGCGACGGCCTGCAGCGCTGGGTAGCAAGCCAAATTACCGGCGAAGTGACGCTTGAACTGCGTCGCGGCAACGACTACTCCATCCTGAATACCGTCTCTGATAATCTGACCTATAAAGCAGAGCGTCTGACGATGGAAAAAGGTGACTCGATGTTCTCCGCTGAGGATCGTATCGGCCAGCTGACGATGCGCAACCTGGATATCACCGATACTCGCGATAAGCTGTTTGGCTACGCGCAGTCCGGACTGTTGACTGCGTCTTCCGCCACTGGCCTGCCGCAGGTGGAAAACCTGGAAAATCGCGATAAATAATCCGCAAAAACGTTCCAGCCGGCCTTAACCCGCCGGCTTTTTTACTCTCGCAATAAATCCTAAATAAGATAACCAATTAATTGCTATAACTGATGATACATAAATTTTTGATAATCACAGCCTATAATTGGTGAACACCTTTATACTTATTCCGAGAGGATCACGATGAATATTAAGCCTCCCGTCAGGCCACAGGCCCATATCGATCGTTTAATGGCCATGCTGGAACCGCATGCAACTCCGCTGAATGTTGTCGCTCGCAAAAGGCTAAGCTGGGAACATAGAGGAAAAATCCAGCTCTATCTTTTCAAGAAAGGCGGCCTTTCCATTTTTCGTTCATCGGACAGGTTACTGATGGTCACGGTATATGAACCGCACTTGTTTGGCGTGGCTGAAATGCTACAACCGAGTCGTAGCCATGGTCTACGCGCCGAAATTGACTCAGAGATATTGCGGATTGACAGCGACATCGCGATGCAGCTATTCGGTCAGCACAACATGTGGGAAGAGGTCACCAGACTGCTGGCCTATCATACCTCTTATTTGGTGTATCGTGACGATTTAGTCTTACAGCAGCGTACTTACTCCGTGATTCGCAATCATTTAATGGAAATGATCCTGTTACCAGAGGAAACCCGGCTGCGGGTATCGATTCTGGAATACATTCAGGACCGAACGCACCTCTCCCGTAGCAGCATTCTCAATGTGCTATCGGCCTTGAAAAAAGGGGCCTATATCGAGTATGCCCGCGGCGGTTATTTACAAAGCATCGCCTCCCTGCCTGAGAAATTTTAACGCCTTCCCCCGTTCCTTTTGCCGTCTCCCGCTATCGTTTAAATTTAAACGGATAAACGGTAACGGCGAACGATAAATACTTTTATGCTGGGAGTCCGTGTCAATCGACAGCTGGATAAATTAATTATTTGATAGCGTCATTCATCGGTTGGCCAGAATGCGGATACCTGCGCCGTCTGTATAGCATCGGCGCTGGGTAACAGCGAAAAAATGCTTAATCCAGAAACCCGTTAATTTTGCCCGAACAATCGTATCGGGCATTTTTTTACCCGAAGGAATATGAAAAATGCGCATATTTACAGCAAAGCCTGTACTGCTAATCGCGGCTCTTTGTGCCAGCAGTACCACCTTCGCCTCCCTCAACCTCCACGGCGAAGCCGGTTCAGAGTTTACCAATCTATCGGCAAGCTTTGGCGCGGAGCACCCCGGCATGACCGTTAGCGGTAACTGGGCACACAGCGATAATGATGGTGATACGGCGGGATTAGGGCTGGGTTACAATTTTAACCTCGGCCCGTTTCTGTTAACGGCTGGCGGAAAAACGCTATACCTGAATCCGAAAGATGGGGATGAGGGCTACGCGATCGCGCTCGGAGGAGGCGCGCAGCTACCGCTTGGCGACTTCGTTACTCTGTTCGGCGAGTCTTATTATTCCCCTGATTCCATGTCCAGCGGCGTAAATGATTACCTGGAAGCGAATGCCGGTGTCAGGGTGAATATCATTAAGTCTATGAACATTGAAGCAGGTTATCGCTACATCAATATGACAGGCAAGCATAACCATCGCGATAATAAACTTGCGGATGGCGCCTATGCAGGTTTCAATTTCCGCTTCTAAGCGTTTAATCAGGGGTTGCCGTTCGGCAATCCCCATTTCATGCAACCGAAGGGACAGACTTCAGCAATTTATTAATCTCCTGCAAGCCCGCGATATTGTTCTCTTTACGGTAGACATCATTCATTGAAGATATTTGCTCCAGTTTGGTTAACGCAGCGTAGACCTGGTACGCTTCACCGTCTTTATTAAAGACATCTCGATTATCCGCATCCTGTAAATAGTTGTCTTTAAGCGACTGGCTGAGCTTGCCGATTAGCATGCTGTTATCCTGAAAACAGCTGACTATCTTTGCCGACGCCTGCGCGGGTTCCGAATTCACGATCACCGGTACAACCATAGTATTCAGGGTATCAACCGTTTCAGGAGATGAATGACGGCTACATCCAGCCAGGCCTAATACGCTGACAATGATTACTATTTGAAAAGTACGCATGGCGTCACTGTACCTCGTCTAAAAATTGATGAGGACGACTTTAGCGATTTTGCAGGGGTCTAAACCAGCGCAGTGTTGTTTATAAATAAACAACGTATGGGAGAAATAAAAACAAAAAAGACGCTTTTCAGCGTCTTTCTTCAGGAAATTGGTACCGAGGATGGGACTCGAACCCACAAGCCCGTTAGGGCACTACCACCTCAAGGTAGCGTGTCTACCAATTCCACCACCTCGGTACGGATACTGCTTATCAGTGCGGGATGTCGCTGCTCGGCTGCGCCGGCGCGGTCGGCTGAGTTTGCTCAGTTTTCGGCGCGCTCAGGTTATCCCACTCACTTCCTTTATTGGTCTTGTTGCTGTTGATATTGCCCAGCGCCAGACTGATGATGAAGAACAGCGCAGCCAGGATACCAGTCATACGGGTCATGAAGTTACCTGAACCGCTGGATCCAAACAGAGTGCCGGAAGCGCCTGCTCCGAAGGAGGCTCCCATATCAGCGCCTTTACCTTGCTGCAGCATAATCAGACCCACAAGGCCAATTGCCACAATAAGGAAAACAACTAAAAGAGCTTCGTACATAATCAACCTGTTCCTTGCGGATTTGCCGCATACCAAGTGCTTCGACCAATAAAGCGGGACGTTTTAACGTTTCCCACTGAAGCGGGTGTGAATACTAACCAAAGCGAATGACCTTCGCAAGGGCAATTTCAGCGCATTGTATCAAGTGCGGAAAAAAACAGCAAAAAGCGATTTTTTGTCGATTAAAAAGGCGGCAGGCGTCGCCTTTTTAATCACTTAGCAAGAGAGATTAAACGCTTTTTACGGCATCGGCGATACGGTGGGCAAATTCGTGCACCTGCTCTTCGTGCTCACCTTCCACCATAACGCGAATCAGCGGCTCTGTGCCTGATTTACGCAGCAGTACGCGCCCCCGATTACCCAGCGCCGCTTCTACTTCCGCGGTTACTGCTTTTACATGCTCATGTTCCAGCGGGTTGCCGCTACCTTCAGTAAAGCGAACGTTAACCAGAAGCTGCGGGAACATTTTCATTCCGCTGCACAGGTCGAGCAGGCTCATATGGTTACGCACCATCGCCGCCACCACCTGCAGGCTGGCGACAATTCCATCCCCCGTCGTGGTTTTATCCAGTAAGATCACATGACCGGAGTTTTCTGCGCCAATGCGCCAGCCTTTCTCCTGCAGCTTCTCCAGCACATAGCGGTCGCCCACCTTCGCGCGAACGAAAGGAATGCCCAGCTGTTTAAGCGCCAGTTCAAGGCCCATGTTGCTCATGAGCGTCCCGACGGCGCCGCCCCGCAGCTGCCCCTGGCGTAGCCCCTCACGGGCAATGATATAGAGGATCTGGTCACCGTCGACTTTGTTGCCTTCGTGGTCCACCATAATGACCCGATCGCCATCGCCATCGTAGG
Source organism: Klebsiella sp. JN_Kp126 (assembly GCF_033843325.1). Taxonomy (NCBI): domain Bacteria; kingdom Pseudomonadati; phylum Pseudomonadota; class Gammaproteobacteria; order Enterobacterales; family Enterobacteriaceae; genus Klebsiella; species Klebsiella sp. JN_Kp126. Next base: position 48,358 of record NZ_JAWXQV010000095.1, read on the forward strand.
CAATACCCAGGTCGGCTTTCTCCGCCAGCACGCGCGCCTGCAGAGCACGAACGTCCGTCGCCCCGACCTCTTCATTGATGTTGAGGCCATCAGGCTCACAGCCCATCGCTATAACCTGAGCGCCCAGCTCGCGGAAAACATTCGGCGCAATATGATAAGTCGCCCCGTGAGCGCAATCGACTACCACCTTCAAAGCATTGAGGCTCAGCTCGTTCGGAAAAGTGCCTTTGCAAAACTCGATATAGCGACCGGCGGCGTCGACGATACGACTGGCTTTACCTAGCTCGGCGGAATCCACGCAGGTCAGCTCTTTTTCCATTTCGGCTTCAATGGCTTCTTCTACCTCATCCGGAAGCTTGGTACCTTCGATAGAGAAGAATTTGATGCCGTTGTCATAAAACGGATTATGTGAAGCGGAAATCACAATCCCGGCTTCCGCGCGGAAGGTGCGCGTCAGATAGGCAATTGCCGGCGTTGGCATCGGGCCGGTAAAAGAAGCGGATAATCCCGCGGCGGCCAGTCCAGCCTCCAGCGCGGACTCCAGCATATACCCTGAAATACGGGTATCTTTACCAATAATAATCTTCCGTGAACCGTGGCGTGCCAGCACCTTACCCGCCGCCCAGCCCAGCTTTAATACAAATTCTGGCGTTATTGGCGCATCGCCTACGCGGCCACGAATACCATCCGTACCAAAATATTTGCGGTTACTCATAACGTTTATTTTCCTTAGCGGCCAGGGTAGCTTCCACCACGCGCAGCGCTTCTACCGTTTCTTTGACATCATGGACGCGAATAATCTGCGCGCCCTGCATTGCAGCAATGACTGCGCAAGCCAGGCTGCCATTCAGGCGTTCCGTCGGCCCGACATTCAGCAACTGACCTACCATCGATTTACGTGACATGCCTACCAGCAGCGGAAGACCAAAATGATGGAACTCCCCAAGTCGGGCAAGCAGTTCATAATTATGAGAAAGATTTTTACCGAAACCAAATCCCGGGTCGAGCAACAATTTATCTTTTGCGATACCGGCCCGTTCGCAACGCACAATATGTTCGATAAAAAAGCGCTCAACGTCAGCAAACACGTCCGCGTACTTCGGGGCATCCTGCATTGTCTTCGGCTGACCCTGCATATGCATCAGGCACACCGGCAAGCCCGTTTCAGCCGCCGCCTCCAGCGCTCCCGGTTCGGTCAGCGAGCGGATATCATTGATGATATGCGCGCCAACACGCGCTGACTCGCGGATCACCTCCGGCTTTGAGGTATCAACGGAAATCCAGACTTCAAAGCGCTGGGCAATCGCTTCTACCGTCGGAATGACTCGCGCCAGCTCTTCCTCGACGCTGACATCTGCCGCCCCCGGACGCGTCGATTCCCCACCGATATCAATGATAGTCGCCCCGGCATTGATCATCAGATTGGCATGCTTCACGGCTTCGACCAGCGTGTTGTGGGTCCCGCCATCAGAGAACGAATCCGGGGTAACGTTAAGAATACCCATCACATGTGGGTGAGATAGATCGAGGGTTGAGCCCTGGGCTACAAGTTTCATCGCTAAATCCCTGAGTCAGAGAAAGATTGAAAAAGAAAAACCCCGGAGCAAACGCTCAGGGGTTTTAGAAAAGTACAACAGCATCAATAACGGCTAACTTATTTGTCGCCCAGCTGTTCTGACATCGTATTACCCGGGTTTGGCGTACGCGGTTCATCGACCGGACGCGGCGCACGAGGCGTGCCATTGTTGTCAGAATTGTTGGACGAGCCCGGTTCTTCCCAGCCAGCTGGCGGGCGAACATCGCGGCGAGCCATCAGGTCATCAATCTGCGGGGCATCGATGGTCTCATATTTCATGAGCGCGTCTTTCATCGCGTGCAGGATGTCCATATTATCGTTCAGGAGCTGGCGTGCACGATTGTAGTTACGCTCAATCAGTGACTTCACTTCCTGGTCGATGATACGCGCCGTTTCATCGGACATATGCTTCGCTTTCGCAACGCTGCGGCCAAGGAATACTTCACCTTCTTCTTCGGCATACAGCAGCGGGCCGAGTTTGTCAGAGAAGCCCCACTGGGTCACCATGTTACGCGCCAGGTTGGTCGCGACTTTAATGTCGTTCGACGCACCGGTAGAAACATGTTCTACGCCGTAGATAATCTCTTCCGCCAGACGACCGCCGTAAAGGGTAGAAATCTGGCTTTCCAGCTTCTGACGGCTGGCGCTAATCGCGTCGCCTTCAGGCAGGAAGAAGGTGACACCCAGCGCGCGACCGCGCGGAATAATCGTCACTTTGTGCACCGGGTCGTGTTCCGGCACCAGGCGACCAATAATTGCGTGACCGGCTTCGTGATACGCGGTGGACTCTTTCTGCGCTTCCGTCATCACCATGGAGCGACGTTCCGCACCCATCATGATTTTGTCTTTCGCTTTCTCGAATTCAACCATCGATACAACGCGCTTGTTGCCACGAGCGGCAAACAGCGCAGCTTCGTTCACCAGGTTTGCCAGGTCAGCACCGGAGAAGCCAGGCGTACCGCGGGCGATAATTGCCGCGTCGATATCCGGCGCCAGCGGTACGCGACGCATATGCACTTTCAGAATCTGTTCGCGACCGCGGACATCCGGCAGACCGACCACAACCTGACGGTCAAAGCGGCCTGGACGCAGCAGCGCAGGGTCAAGAACGTCCGGACGGTTGGTTGCTGCGATAACGATGATACCTTCGTTACCCTCGAAGCCGTCCATCTCTACCAGCATCTGGTTCAGCGTCTGCTCACGTTCATCGTGACCACCGCCCAGGCCAGCGCCACGCTGACGGCCCACGGCGTCGATTTCATCGATAAAGATGATGCACGGAGCCGCTTTCTTGGCTTGTTCAAACATGTCGCGCACGCGGGATGCACCCACACCGACGAACATTTCAACGAAGTCAGAACCGGAAATCGTAAAGAACGGTACCTTTGCTTCACCCGCGATGGCTTTTGCCAGCAAGGTTTTACCGGTACCCGGAGGGCCGACCATCAGGACGCCTTTCGGGATTTTACCGCCCAGCTTCTGGAAACGGCTCGGCTCGCGCAGGTATTCAACCAGTTCACCAACTTCTTCTTTCGCTTCGTCACAACCGGCGACGTCAGCGAAAGTGGTTTTGATCTGGTCTTCCGTTAGCATACGCGCCTTGCTCTTACCGAACGACATGGCGCCTTTGCCACCGCCGCCCTGCATCTGGCGCATAAAGAAGATCCAGACGCCGATAAGAAGCAGCATCGGGAACCAGGAGATGAAGATAGAAGCCAGCAGGCTCGGCTCTTCTGGCGGCTCACCTACCACCTTGACGTTTTTAGTCAGAAGGTTATCAAGCAGCTTAGGATCGTTCACCGGGATGTAGGTCGTGTAACGGTTACTATCTTTCTTGGTAACGTTTATCTCACGTCCGTTGATACGCGCTTCGCGAACCTGGTCCTGATTGACCTCCTGCAGGAAGGTAGAATAATCCACCTTGCGGCCATTCGACTCGCTGGGCCCAAAGCTCTGGAATACTGACATCAGCACAACGGCAATGACCAGCCAGAGTATTAGGTTTTTCGCCATGTCACTCAAGGGATTAACCTCATATTACAACTGTGTTAAAAACAGCGTCAGGATACTCTATATCCAGCGTCTTTCAAACTTTCGTTTGAAATCTGCCGGTTATGGTTTACGCCCGGTCGCTACAATATACACTTCACGCGAACGGGCGCGAGAAGAGTCCGGCTTACGAACTTTGACCTTCGTAAACAGGGAGCGAATCTCTCTTAGATACTCATCGAAGCCTTCGCCCTGGAACACCTTCACTACAAAACTACCACCTGGCGCTAATACATCACGAGCCATTCCAAGCGCCAGTTCCACCAGATACATGGCCCGGGGAATATCCACCGCCGGTGTTCCACACATATTTGGCGCCATATCGGACATGACAACTTGTACTTTACTGTCACCTACACGCTCAAGTAACGCTTTCAGGACTAATTCATCACGAAAGTCGCCCTGAAGGAAGTCCACACCAACGATTGGATCCATAGGTAAAAGATCGCAAGCAATGATGCGGCCGCTGTTACCGATCTGCGTAACCGCGTATTGCGACCAGCCACCGGGTGCAGCGCCGAGGTCAACTATCGTCATCCCCGGTTTAAAAATCTTGTCACTTTGCTGTATTTCATCAAGTTTAAACCAGGCACGGGAACGTAACCCCTTTTTCTGTGCCTGCTGAACATATTTATCGCTAAAGTGTTCCTGAAGCCAACGACTTGAGCTGGCAGAACGCTTTTTACCTGTCATTTAACATTCCCATTTCGGGTTCATCGTACTTCGCGACGTAAAAATCGACGCGGTAGTTTGGCGATATATGGGAGATGGCGGTAGAATGAACCGTTTTCAATCCCAACGTAAGCAAAAAAATACGATGAATCTGAGTACTAAACAAAAACAGCACCTGAAAGGTCTGGCACATCCGCTCAAGCCGGTAGTTATGCTTGGCAACAATGGTTTGACCGAAGGGGTACTGGCCGAGATTGAACAAGCGTTAGAGCACCATGAACTTATCAAGGTGAAGATCGCCTCGGAAGATCGCGAAACTAAAACCTTGATCGTGGAAGCTATCGTGCGCGAAACCGGCGCCTGTAATGTACAGGTCATCGGTAAAACGCTGGTTCTGTACCGCCCGACTAAAGAGCGTAAAATCTCGCTGCCACGCTAAGAATATCCTGGTTATCGACACAACTTTGTGTAAATCGAGGGTTTTCTGCGGGTAGACGAGCAAAATGCCATGCTCCGGACGCTGATAAAAGGCCGCTACGCGGCCTTTTTCCTTTCTTTACAATCCATCAACATCGTAGCGTTAAATTCGAATTAAAGGTACTCAACCTTAAGAATTTCGAATTCGACTTCCCCGCCCGGTGTACGGATAACCACCACATCGTCCTGCTCTTTACCGATTAAACCACGTGCAATCGGTGAGTTTACAGAAATCAGATTTTGCTTAAAATCGGCCTCGTCATCGCCAACGATACGATAAGTTTGCTCTTCATCCGTATCGAGATTCAGAACGCTGACCGTCGAACCAAAAATCACCCGGCCATTGTTGGGCATTTTGGTGATATCGATGACCTGCGCGTTCGACAGCTTCGCTTCGATATCCTTAATGCGACCTTCACAGAAGCCCTGCTGTTCACGGGCAGCATGATACTCAGCATTTTCTTTCAGATCGCCGTGCTCGCGGGCCTCAGCGATGGCCGCGATGATTTCAGGACGACGTACGGACTTCAGAAAATCCAGTTCTTCGCGCAGTTTTTCAGCGCCACGTAAGGTCATCGGAATAGCTTGCATTTGTTATACCTCTTTTTCATTCCTTCATGGAGCAGACAACGCCGCTCCGCAGCCGGTCAAGACTTGAGCAGGGCCGGAGCAAAAGAAAACCGACCCGGAAAGTCATCCCCAGGCCAGCAGCAATTTTCAATTTGATACGTATTTTACCCTGAAGTTCACTATGGGTCATCGTTTACTTTACAGGGCGATGCACCGTAGTATGACGGACTGGTTTCAGGTTGTTAGCGCGAGATTATGCGATTTTCCAGATTTATCATCGGATTGACTGCCGGTATAGCGCTTAGCGCTCAGGCGGCGAATATTGACGAGTACATCAATCAGCTTCCTGCGGGCGCAAACCTTGCCTTTATGGCGCAGAAGGTGGGATCCCCGACGCCGGAGATAGACTACCATAGCCAGCAGATGGCGCTCCCCGCCAGCACCCAAAAAGTGATAACCGCGCTTGCTGCGCTGCTGCAGCTGGGTCCGGACTTCCGCTTCACCACGACGCTGGAAACGAAAGGCAGCCTCGATGGCGGCGTCCTGAAAGGCGACCTCATTGCGCGCTTTGGTGGCGATCCTACCCTCAGGCGTCAGGATATTCGTAATATGGTGGCCACGCTGAAGAAAGCAGGCGTCCAGCGAATTGAAGGTAATGTGCTGATCGATACCTCCATCTTCGCCAGCCATGACAAAGCGCCGGGCTGGCCATGGAACGATATGACGCAGTGCTTTAGCGCCCCGCCGGCGGCGGCGATTGTCGATCGGAACTGCTTCTCCATCTCGCTCTATAGCGCGCAAAAGCCGGGCGATCTGGCGTTTATTCGCGTGGCGTCTTACTACCCGGTGACCATGTTCAGCCAGGTGCGTACGCTGCCCCGGGGCTCTTCTGAAGCCCAGTACTGTGAGCTTGACGTGGTTCCCGGCGATCTGAACCGTTATACCCTGACCGGCTGTCTGCCGCAGCGCAGCGAGCCGCTGCCGCTGGCTTTTGCCATTCAGGATGGCGCCAGCTACGCCGGTGCGATTCTGAAAGCTGAGCTGGCCGACGCCGACATCACCTGGAGCGGTACGCTGCTGCGCCAGACGCTGGCAAACGATCCGGGTACCGTCCTGGCAAGTACACAATCTGCGCCGCTGCACGATCTGCTGCGTATTATGCTGAAAAAATCGGACAACATGATCGCCGATACGGTATTCCGCACCATTGGGCACGCTCGCTTCAGCGTACCGGGTACCTGGCGAGCCGGTTCCGATGCGGTTCGGCAGATCTTACGTCAGCAGGCCGGCGTCGATCTCGGGAATACCATCATTGCCGATGGCTCAGGTCTGTCGCGCCATAACCTCATCGCACCCGCGACGATGATGCAGGTGCTGCAGTACATCGCCCAGCACGATAATGAACTCAACTTTATCTCGATGCTGCCTCTGGCCGGCCATGATGGTTCTCTGCAGTACCGCGCAGGCCTGCATCAGGCAGGTGTCGATGGCAAAGTCTCGGCGAAAACGGGTTCACTGCAGGGGGTGTATAACCTGGCCGGTTTCATCACGACGACCAGCGGGCAGAAGATGGCGTTCGTGCAATACCTGTCTGGCTACGCCGTGCCTCCGGCCGACCAGCGTAATCGCCGCATTCCACTGGTGCGGTTCGAAAGCCGATTGTACAAAGACCTCTATCAGAACAACTAAAGCAAAAGGGCCGCATCATTGGCGGCCCTTTTCGTTTGTTCAGGATTAACGTTTGTAGATGAATTCAACGCCTTCTTCGTCGTCTTCATCCCAATCATCATCCCAGTCTTCATCATCTTCCACTTCAGCTTCTTCAAGCTGCTGGCGGTGGTAGTCGTCCCACATAAACTCGACTTTTTCGGCAGGCTTCGCTTCTTCCGCATGCACAATCGGGTTTTCGATGATAAAGGTCATCACGTCCCAGCACAGGTCTTTTACGCCCTGCTGGCTGGCCGCCGAAATCAGGTAGAACTTATCTTCCCAGCCCAGCGCCTGCGCGATAGCTTTCGCTTTCGCTTCCGCCTCAGCTTTGTCCATCAGGTCAATCTTGTTAAAGACCAGCCAGCGCGGCTTAGAAGCAAGTTTCTCACTGTATTTTTCCAGCTCACCGATAATAATCCGCGCGTTCTCCACCGGATCGGAACCATCAATCGGCTCGATATCGATGAGATGCAGCAGCACGCGGCAGCGCTCCAGGTGCTTCAGGAAGCGAATACCGAGACCCGCGCCTTCAGCGGCGCCTTCAATCAGCCCCGGGATATCCGCCACCACGAAGCTCTTCTCGTTGTCCATACGCACCACGCCGAGGCTCGGCACCAGCGTAGTAAACGGATAGTCAGCGACTTTAGGCTTCGCGGCGGAAACGGCACGAATAAAGGTCGATTTACCCGCATTCGGCATTCCCAGCATGCCGACGTCCGCCAGCAGCATCAGCTCCAGCTGCAGATCGCGCTTATCGCCCGGCGTCCCCATCGTCTTTTGACGTGGAGTACGGTTAACGGACGATTTGAAACGGGTGTTACCCAGACCGTGCCAGCCGCCTTTGGCGACCATCAGGCGCTGACCGTGCTTGGTCATATCACCCATCGTCTCGCCGGTGCCCTGATCGATGACGCGAGTCCCTACCGGTACCTTCACCGTTACGTCTTTACCGCGTTTACCGGTACAGTCACGGCTCTGACCGTTCTGCCCGCGCTCAGCGCGGAAAGACTTCTCAAAACGGTAGTCGATCAGGGTGTTGAGGTTTTCGTCCGCCTCAAGCCAGACGTCGCCGCCGTCACCGCCGTCACCGCCGTCCGGGCCGCCTCTCGGGATATATTTTTCGCGGCGGAAGCTAACGCAACCATTGCCGCCATCGCCTGCTACGACCAGGATCGTTGCTTCATCAACAAACTTCATTTTACTCTCCGTAAATCATTCGCCTGAGCGGGGGAGCGGCACAACCGCTTCTCGCTTACGCCATCGTCCCCAAAGACGATGACCGACGGCGGAATACATCGCGCCCGCAACCACGACAAACGCACCGAGATAACCCATCAGGTTCAACAGCGGTCTGGCGAAAACGTCGGGCCAGGCCAGTGATAATAAATCTGAAAACAGCAGCGTAAACAGCGGCGTTAAGGTAATCAACGCGCTCACCTGCGCCGCCTGCCAGCGCGCCATTGCTTCCGCCAGAGCGCCGTAGCCGACCAGGGTATTGAGCCCGCAAAAAACCAGACAGGCCAGCTGCCAGTCGCTTAATGCCAGCACCTGCGAAGGCTTCGCTAATGGCAATAGCGATATCGTACATAAAGTGTACAGCAAAAAAAGGATTTGCTGTGATGCCAGACGGCGCAATAACACCTTTTGCGCGACGCCGTAGCACACCCACACCGTCGCCGCACCTACGCCGAAAATTACCCCCCACGTGTAGTCCGTCAGGCGGGTAAAAATCTCGATCAGGCTGGTGTTAAAAAACATCACCAGACCGCTCACCAGCATCAGCGCTCCCACAACCTGAGTGCCGCGCATTTTCTCTTTAAGGACAAAAACGCTGGCCACCATCATGCCGACCGGAGACAGCTGGCCAATCACCTGGGAAGCGGTGGGGCTGAGATATTGCAAGGAAGAACTAAACAGAATGAAGTTACCGAACAAACCCGCTGTCGCAATAACCAGCAGTATCAACCACCGCGGCTTGCGAAAAATCCGCAGCGGGGGCAGCTTTCTTTTCATGGCGAGGATAGCGCCAAGACCAAAACTTGCCATCAAAAAGCGGTAAAACACCACCGTCGGCGGTTCCATCACTTCAAGAACCTGCTTCATTGCTATCGGCAGGGCACCCCAGCACATCGCCGTGGTGAGCGCTAAAATAATGCCGATGCCGGCCTGCTGCTTCATGCCCGTTTTCCCTGCAGAAAATTTTCCGGGGTTTCAATGTAAAAAGCCCCGCAACACGTTGCGGGGCTTTAATCCGTTACCGGACCACGAAAAACTTACTCAGCAACGATGCTGATGTATTTACGGTTGTTCGGGCCTTTAACTTCGAATTTCACTTTACCATCTGCTTTAGCAAACAGAGTGTGGTCACGACCGCAACCTACGTTAGTGCCAGCGTGGAATTTGGTACCACGTTGACGAACGATGATGCTACCCGCCAGAACGGATTCGCCACCGAAACGCTTAACGCCCAGGCGTTTAGCTTCTGAATCGCGACCGTTACGAGTTGAGCCGCCAGCCTTTTTATGTGCCATTTAAATCTCTCCTCAGGTCTTAGGCGCTGATGCCAGTAATTTTCACATCAGTGAACCACTGACGATGGCCCTGCTGCTTACGGTAGTGTTTACGACGACGAAACTTAACGATTTTAACTTTCTCGCCACGACCGTGTGCAACAACTTCAGCTTTGATTACGCCGCCCTCAACGAAAGGAACGCCGATTTTAATTTCTTCACCGTTTGCGATCATCAGCACTTCTGCGAACTCAACAGCTTCGCCAGTTGCGATGTCCAGCTTTTCCAGGCGAATGGTTTGACCTTCGCTTACTCGGTGTTGTTTACCACCACTTTGGAAAACCGCGTACATATAAAACTCCGCTTCCGCGCACCTCTTCGTATGATTCAGAGTGCGCTATAAATATTCACAATAGGGCGCGAATATTACGCAAAACGCGAGCCTTTGACAAGAGCGATCAGCGATCAACGCAGAAAAAAAACACAACTTTCACTCCAGCGTTTAACTACGGCAATTTTTCAGTACAATCATAGCTTCTTTTAATTCTATCTTAATCCTTCTGTGATCCCATTCGGATACGCGGTAACAGGACATTTGGCCCGGCTTTTGCGATGAATTTAGAAAAAATCAATGAGTTAACCGCGCAGGATATGGCGGGCGTCAATGCGACAATTCTTGAGCAACTCGACTCTGATGTTCAGCTTATCAATCAGTTAGGCTATTACATTGTTAGCGGAGGCGGTAAACGCATTCGCCCGATGATTGCCGTACTGGCCGCGCGTGCCGTTGGATATCAGGGAAATGCTCACGTCGCCATTGCCGCGCTGATCGAATTTATCCATACCGCCACCCTGCTGCATGATGATGTCGTCGATGAGTCTGATATGCGCCGGGGAAAAGCCACCGCAAACGCCGCTTTTGGCAATGCGGCTAGCGTGCTGGTCGGTGATTTTATCTACACCCGCGCCTTTCAGATGATGACCAGCCTTGGGTCATTGAGAGTGCTGGAAGTGATGTCGGAAGCCGTTAACGTCATTGCCGAAGGCGAAGTCCTGCAGCTGATGAACGTTAACGACCCGGATATCACTGAAGAAAACTACATGCGGGTCATTTACAGCAAGACCGCACGTTTGTTTGAAGCCGCAGCCCAGTGCTCCGGCATTCTGGCCGACTGCAGCGTAGAACAAGAGAAAGCGTTACAGGATTACGGACGCTATCTGGGTACCGCTTTCCAGCTGATCGACGATCTGCTTGACTACAGTTCAGACGGTGAGCGTCTGGGTAAAAACGTCGGTGACGATCTGAATGAAGGCAAACCCACCCTTCCGCTGCTGCATGCTATGCAACACGGCAACGCAGAGCAGTCCGCCATGATCCGTGGGGCGATTGAGCAGGGTAATGGCCGTCATCTTCTCGACGCCGTACTGGAAACGATGGCAACCTGCGGCTCGCTGGAATGGACCCAAAAACGCGCGGAGGAAGAGGCTGATAAAGCAATTGCCGCGCTTCAGGTCCTTCCCGATTCTCCGTGGCGTGAAGCGCTAATCGGTCTTGCCCACATCGCTGTGCAACGCGATCACTAACCCCTCCTCTTACTTTCCCGCGCAAACCGCGGGAAAGTTCCAGTAAGCGTCAAAAAAACCAAATTCAGCCGTATGCCTTGATATATTCCTAATATCAAATCCATTAAAAGAACTTGTTAGAACATTACTGGAACCCGCGGTATAGTCATTTTGTCGTCCATTAAGGACGCCAGGCATGTTTATTACCAGGAGAATTTATGGATAAGTTCATCGACTGGCATCCGGCGGATATTATTGCCGGATTACGCAAAAAAGGGACGTCGCTGGCAGCTGAATCGCGGCGTAATGGTTTAAGTTCTTCAACGCTCGCCAATGCGCTGACCCGGCCCTGGCCCAAGGGCGAGCTGATTATTGCTAACGCGCTGGAAACCGATCCGTGGGTAATATGGCCATCGCGCTATCACGATCCCCATACCCATCAGTTTATCGACAGAACGCAAATGATGCGCCCAAGGAAGAACAACAAGTAAAGCGAGGTTGCAGACAACAGCCCCCGGACAAACGTCAGAGGGCTGCTGCTACGGCTTATTCGCCTTTGACGCGTTCGATATTCGCACCAAGCGCCTGAAGCTTGTCTTCGATACGTTCGTAGCCGCGGTCAATGTGGTAAATACGATCGACAATCGTCGTACCTTCCGCAATACAGCCCGCCAGTACCAGGCTGGCTGACGCACGCAGATCCGTCGCCATCACCTGGGCGCCAGAAAGCTGCTTCACGCCGTGGCAAATCGCCGTATTGCTCTCGATTTCCGCATGCGCGCCCATACGGATCAGTTCCGGGATATGCATGAAACGGTTTTCGAAGATCGTCTCGGTGATCACGCCGGTGCCCTCGGCAACCAGATTCAGCAAGGTGAACTGAGCCTGCATGTCGGTCGGGAAGCCTGGATGTGGGGCAGTACGCACGTTGACGGCCTTCGGACGATTGCCGTGCATGTCCAGGCTAATCCAGTCTTCGCCCGTTTCGATATCCGCACCGGCGTCGCGTAGCTTGGCCAGAACCGCATCAAGGGTATCCGGCTGGGCATTGCGGCACAGGATCTTACCGCCAGAAATCGCCGCCGCCACCAGGAACGTCCCGGTTTCAATACGATCCGGCAGAACGCGGTAGACGCCGCCGCCGAGGCGCGCTACGCCTTCGATGGTGATACGATCGGTACCCTGACCTTTGATCTTCGCACCCAGCGTGTTGAGAAAGTTCGCGGTATCGACAATTTCCGGCTCGCGCGCGGCGTTTTCGATAACGGTCGTACCTTCCGCCAGCGTCGCAGCGCTCATGATGGTCACGGTAGCGCCAACGCTGACCTTATCCATCACAATATGCGCGCCTTTCAGACGTCCATTAACCGACGCCTTGACATAACCTTCTTCCAGCTTGATTTCCGCACCCAGCTGCTCAAGGCCGGTAATGTGTAAATCAACGGGGCGCGCGCCGATGGCGCAGCCCCCGGGAAGAGAAACCTGCCCCTGGCCAAAACGCGCCACCAGCGGTCCCAGCGCCCAAATAGACGCGCGCATGGTTTTGACGAGGTCATACGGAGCACAGAAAACGTCGACCGGGCCGGCATCGATCCATACGGAGCCGTTGCGCTTAACGTTCGCGCCCAGCTGGCTCAGCAGTTTCATGGTGGTATCGATGTCTTTCAGCTTCGGTACGTTTTGGATCTCAATCGGCTCTTCGGCTAATAGCGCGGCAAAGAGGATTGGCAGGGCGGCGTTTTTCGCGCCGGAAATGGTGACCTCGCCCTGAAGACGAGTTGGCCCCTGAACACGGAATTTATCCATTGATTCTGTTCTCTGTTAAGAATTCACATACGCTGCGGGGAACATCCCCACAGCTTATAAGCCATTAAGTTTGCGGTCTCGCGCCCACTCCTGCGGAGTAAACGCTTTAATCGACAGAGCATGGATGCGGTTATCGGCAATATATTCCATCAGCGGGGCATAGATAGCCTGTTGCTTCTTGACCCGACTCATGCCGTCGAACATCTCACCCACAGCAATAACCTGAAAGTGGCTGCCATCGCCAGAGACGTGGACTTCCTGAAGGGAGAGTGCGTTCATCAGCACGGTCTGAATTTCATGATTTTCCATGGGCTACATTTATCTGATAGTGAAAACAGCCCAACATCTTAGAGGAAAGTGGCGCCGTCTTAAACAAGCAAAAAGCCCCATCGAAAAGTTTGATGGGGCTTTCAGAATAGCTTCAGCACTAAGGCACTGAAAAAGTTATGGGATCATATCAGCAGGAAGGTTATACAACCTGACCAGGGTTTGCAGATTTTCACTCTTCCCGGTCAACTTCGCTTCCCCGCCCTGCCGACGAACCAGTGCGATAAAATGCACTAATAGCGCCAGCCCGGCGGTGTCCACGCGGGTCACGGCGCTCAGGTCGATGGCGGACACGCCATCCGTCGCCTGCGCGCGCGCTTCCCACAGCGGGACCAAAAGATCCTGGTCCAGCTCTCCGCGCAGCGCCAGCGTCTCACCATCGCGAGCCCAGCTCAGCTGCCCGGTCATTATTTTTTCTGTTCCAGAGTAATCGGCTGCGCTGAGCTTGCCTTCAGCTGCGCCGTCAGACCATCAACGCCTTTAGTACGCAGCAGGTCGCTCCACTCGTTTTGTTTAGTGGTGATCATGCTCACCCCTTCCGCAATCATGTCGTACGCCTGCCAGTTACCGGTCTGGGTATTTTTACGCCACTGGAAATCCAGGCGCACCGGCGGACGGCCATTCGGATCAAGGATGGTGACGCGGATAGGAACAATGGTCGCGCTGCCCAAAGGCTGCTCAGGGGCAATCTGATAGGTCTGACCGTGATACATCGCCAGCGCCTGGCCATAGGCCTGCTTCAGATATTCGCGGAAGGCGGCAAAATAGGCTTCACGCTGCGCCGGAGTCGCTTCTTTGTAATAACGACCTAACACCAGCGCGCCGGCGTATTTCACCTGAACATAGGGCAGCAGTTCCTGATCGACGATATCGCGCAGGTAGTTCGGGTTGGCCTGAATCTTCGGCTGCTCGTTCTTGAGGCGATCGAAGGTTTTCTGCGCCGCTTCGTCCATCAGCTTGTACGGATTGGACTGATCCGCGGCGGTGGCCGCAGTCAAGGGGGCAATCACCAGCATGGCGACCATTAGTAAGCGTTTAAACATATCTTAACTCTCCTGAAATTAGTGCGTCGTGCCGGCTGGCGGCGTAGCGTCAGTATGACTCTCTCCAGCAGCCTGTTCATCGCCAGAATTCTTATTGTCGCTACCTTTACTGTTATAAAGGAACTGGCCTATCAAATCTTCCAGCACCATTGCGGATTTGGTGTCCTGAATGGTACCGCCATCTTTAAGGATAGTGGTTCCCAGCTCAGGATCTTCAAACCCGATATTCATCGCCAGGTACTGTTCGCCCAGCAGACCGGAAGTTCGGATCGCCAGCGAGCTGGTATCCGGAATATGGTTGTAGCGCTCATCAATATCGAGCGCGACGCGAGGCAGGTAGGTCTTAGGATCGAGCGTAATATCCGCCACGCGTCCAACGACAACGCCGCCAATCCGCACCGGAGAGCGCGCTTTGAGACCGCCGATATTGTCAAAAGTGGCATAGAGCCGATAAGTCGGTTCGGTACGTAAAGAGGTTACGTTTGCCGCCTTCAGGCAGACAAACAGCGCGGCCAGCAGCGCAACCAGTAAAAACACCCCTACCCAGATTTCATTTTTTCTCGTTTGCATGAACTCAATTCCCAAACATCAGCGCAGTCAGCACAAAATCCAGCCCCAGAACCGCCAGCGACGCATGCACCACGGTACGCGTCGTCGCCCGGCTAATCCCGGCGGAAGTGGGGATAGCGTCATAACCGTTAAATAACGCGATCCATGTTACCGTAATGGCGAAAACCAGGCTCTTAATCAGGCAGTTAACCAGATCCATCCGCCAGTCAACGGCGTTTTGCATCGCGCTCCAGAAGAATCCGCCATCGATGCCCTTCCAGCTGACACCGACCAGCGAGCCGCCCCAAACGCCGACCGCCACAAAAATAATCGTTAACAACGGCAGTGAAATCACCCCCGCCCAGAAACGCGGAGAGATCACGCGGCGAAGCGGGTCGACCGCCATCATCTCCATACTGGAGAGCTGCTCCGTTGCGCGCATCAGGCCAATTTCAGCAGTCAGCGCCGAGCCGGCACGCCCGGCAAACAGCAGCGCGGCGACCACCGGTCCCAGCTCACGCAGCAGCGACAGCGCCACCAGCATGCCCAGACTGGTTTCGGCGCTATAGGTGGTCAACACCAGATAGCCCTGCAGGCCCAGCACCATACCGATAAACAGACCCGATACAATGATGATCAGCATCGATAGCACGCCAACGTTGTACAGCTGACGCACCAGCAGCGGCGCATGCTTGCGAAACTCAGGCTTGCCCACAACCGCGTTGAAGAGCATTAATCCAGCACGCCCGAACGTCGCGATAGTTTTTATACCGCGATGCCCAAGCGCGGCTAGCGCATTTAACAACATGAGTCGCTTAACTCCCTTTGCCCAATAAATCATGATGATAATCACCCGCCGGATAGCGGAACGGCACCGGGCCGTCGGCGATACCATCAATGAACTGACGAACCCGAGGATCGGCATTTTCACGCAGCGACTGCGCGCTCCCATGCGCTACGACCTTTTTGTCCGCCACGATATATGCAAAGTCCGCGATGCTGAGCACCTCCGGCACATCATGCGAAACCACGATACAGGTGACACCCAGGGTGCTATTGAGTTCAGAAATCAGCTTCACCAGCACCCCCATCGTAATGGGGTCCTGCCCGACAAAGGGCTCATCGAACATGATTAAATCAGGTTCGAGCGCAATCGCCCTCGCCAGGGCGGCACGGCGCGCCATGCCGCCGGAAAGCTCAGAAGGCATCAGCTTCGCGGCTCCACGTAGCCCAACGGCTTCCAGCTTCATCATCACCGTGGTGTGCAGCAGCGCTTCCGGCAGACGCGTATGCTCGCGCAGCGGATAAGCGACGTTATCGAACACATTCAGATCGGTGAACAGCGCGCCGGACTGAAACAGCATGCTCATGCGCTTGCGGACGGTATACAGGCGCGAACGCGACATCTGCGGTACGTTTTCACCATCAAACAGGATTTCGCCTTTATCGGGCGGGATCTGACCGCCGATGAGACGTAACAGGGTGGTTTTGCCGATCCCTGATGGCCCCATTATCGCGGTGATCTTGCCGCGGGGTACCGATAGCGAGATATCATCGAAGATCACGCGATCGCCCCTCGAGAAGCGAATACCGCGCACTTCGACTAGATTCGCCGAACTCTGGCTCATAAAATCATCCTTACTAGACACCCGTCGGGCTAAGCATGGCGCTTTCTTTCACCACAAACCCAACATTTTTACAGAATCTTACCCGCCCGGGTTAGCGAAAGCTGGCATTTGTTTTACTTTTGGCACACATAAAGTCAAAATTAAGAATTCGTTACGCTGCCTACGGACGGCCAGCGAGGCGACGATTATACCTGAAGAAAGGACTTTAGATGCTCTTAGCGACGGCTCTGTTAATTATTGGTTTATTGCTGGTTGTCTACAGCGCCGATCGTCTGGTCTACGCCGCTTCAATACTCTGCCGTATGCTGGGGATCCCTCCCCTGATTATTGGCATGACGGTAGTCAGCATCGGTACCAGTTTGCCGGAAGTGATTGTTTCCGCCGCCGCTTCCCTGCATGGGCAAACCGATCTGGCGATCGGCACCGCTCTCGGATCGAATATCACCAATATCCTGCTGATCCTCGGCCTCACCGCGCTGTTTCAACCTTTTACCGTGCATTCTGATATCCTGCGCCGCGAATTGCCGTTAATGTTGCTGGTTAGTTTACTGGCAGGATTTGTGCTGTACGACGGCCAGCTTACGCGGATAGACGGCCTTTTTTTGCTGGCGCTGGCCATTCTGTGGCTGCTGTTTACCCTTAAAATTGCCCGCCTTGCGGAACGCCAGGGTAACGACAGCCTGACCCGTGAACAGCTGGCGGAGCTGCCGCGAGAAGGCTCGCTTCCCGTCGCGCTGCTCTGGTTGGGCGTCGCGATGATTGTGATGCCGATGGCTACGCGGATGGTGGTCGATAACGCCACGGTGCTGGCAAACTTTTTTGCTATCAGCGAACTGACCGTCGGCTTAACGGTCGTCGCTATCGGCACCAGCCTGCCCGAGCTGGCCACGGCCATCGCCGGAGCGAGAAAAGGCGAAAATGACATCGCTATCGGCAATATCATTGGCGCTAATATTCTTAATATTGTACTGGTCCTCGGGCTCCCCGCGCTGATTGCGCCAGGCACCTTTGCCGCCGAGGCCTTTACCCGCGATTATGGCGTCATGCTGCTGGTCAGCCTGATCTTCGCCGCGCTGTGCTGGCGCCGTAAGCAGCAGCCCGGTCGCCTTGCCGGTGCCCTGCTGCTGGGTGGTTTTGTGCTTTGGTTAGCGATGCTGTACTGGACAGCGCCGCTCTTCGTTGAATGATTCGGGATAACATTATGTCGCAAATAGATTTGCCAGCGGATTTTGACTTTCAACGGGCAGGCCGCGAGGTTCTGGACATTGAACGTGAAGGTCTGGCCCAGCTCGATCAATACATTAATGAAGATTTTACCCGTGCCTGTGAGACCATTTTCCGCTGTACCGGTAAAGTTGTGGTGATGGGAATGGGGAAATCCGGCCATATCGGGCGAAAAATGGCAGCCACTTTCGCCAGTACCGGAACGTCATCTTTCTTCGTTCATCCCGGTGAGGCCGCGCACGGCGATTTAGGCATGGTAACTCCATGCGACGTGGTGATCGCGCTATCCAACTCGGGCGAGTCAAATGAAATCCTCGCCCTGATTCCGGTGCTTAAGCGCCAGCAGGTGGCGCTGATTTGTATCACCAGCCGACCGGAAAGCAGCATGGCGCGCGCGGCGGATATTCATCTGTGCGTGAAGGTGCCCAAAGAGGCCTGCCCGTTAGGGCTGGCCCCCACGTCAAGCACCACCGCCGCGCTGGTCATGGGCGATGCCCTTGCCGTAGCGCTGCTGGAAGCCCGCGGTTTTACCGCTGAAGATTTTGCGCTATCGCACCCTGGCGGCGCTCTGGGCCGTAAGCTACTGCTGCGGGTCAATGATATCATGCACACCGGCGATGAAATTCCGCACGTTGGCCTGGAGGCCACGCTCCGCGATGCGTTGCTGGAAATCACGCGCAAAAATTTAGGCATGACCGCCATTTGCGATGATGAAATGAATATCATCGGCATCTTCACCGATGGCGATCTGCGCCGCGTATTTGATACCGGCATTGATATGCGTAACGCCAGTATTGCCGAAGTGATGACGCGAGGCGGAATCCGCATCCGTCCCGGCACGCTGGCCGTTGATGCGCTGAACCTGATGCAGTCCCGTCATATCACCTGCGTGCTGGTTGCTGATGGCGACCGTCTGGTAGGTGTGATACATATGCACGATCTCCTGCGCGCGGGCGTAGTGTAAGTAAGGAAAAAATAATGAATAATGCTGATGCCCTGATAGCGACCTGCTACGGGCCGGTAAGCCAGGACTTTCTTGACCGGGCGGCGAAGATCCGTTTATTGATACTTGATGTAGACGGCGTTTTGTCCGACGGTCTTATCTATATGGGTAACAACGGCGAAGAGCTGAAGGCGTTTAACGTGCGCGACGGCTACGGTATCCGCTGCGCCCTGACTTCAGATATTGAAGTGGCGATAATTACCGGGCGAAACGCTAAACTGGTGGAAGATCGCTGCCAAACGCTGGGCATTACGCATCTCTACCAGGGGCAGTCGGATAAGCTGCTGGCGTTTCGTGAACTACTCAATAAACTGGCCGTTAGCGCGGATGAAGTCGCCTATATTGGCGACGATCTGATCGACTGGCCGGTGATGGCTGAAGTAGGTTTAAGCATAGCGGTAGCCGATGCGCATCCGCTGCTGCTCCCGCGCGCGGATTACGTTACTCGTATCAACGGGGGTCGCGGAGCGGTACGCGAAGTGTGCGATTTGCTACTATTGGCGCAGGGCAAGCTGGATGAGGCCAAAGGGCAATCTATATGAGTAAAACCAGACGTTGGGTTATCATTTTACTGTCGCTGGTCGCGCTGATCCTGATCGGCCTGAACCTGGCGAGTACGGACGATACCACCCAGCAAGCGATCAATCCTGACGATCCAACGTATACCAGCGAGCATACTGATACCGTCGTGTATAGCCCCGAAGGGGCGCTTAACTACCGGCTCATCGCGGAACACGTGGAGTATTTTTCCGAACAGCAGCTCTCGTGGTTCACAAAACCGGTGATGACCACCTTTGATACCAATAAAGTACCAACCTGGTCTATCAAAGCGGATAAAGCTAAGTTGACGAATGACCGCATGCTGTATCTTTACGGGCACGTTGAGGTAAATGCGCTGACGGCGGATTCTCAACTGCGCAAAATTACGACGGATAACGCCCAGATAAACCTGGTGACGCAGGATGTTACCTCCGATGACATGGTGACGTTGTACGGAACAACATTTAATTCCAGCGGCCTGAAAATGCGCGGGAACCTGCGCAGTAAAAATGCCGAGCTGATTGAAAAGGTTAGAACCTCATATGAAATTCAGAACAAACAAACTCAGCCTTAAGATTGCGCTCGCCAGCGCCTTACTGGCCGCCAGCCTGTCGGCACAGGCAAAGACAGGTGATACCGATCAGCCGATTCACATTGAATCCGATCAGCAGTCGCTGGATATGCAGGGCAACGTCGTCACCTTTACGGGGAATGTTGTCGTCACTCAGGGAACGATCAAAATCAACGCCGACAAAGTTGTTGTGACCCGTCCGGGTGGAGAGAAAGGCAAAGAGGTTATTGATGGCTACGGTAACCCGGCCACCTTCTACCAGATGCAGGACAACGGTAAGCCGGTAAAAGGCCGCGCGTCGAAAATGCATTATGAACTGCAAAACGACTTTGTCGTCCTGACCGGCAATGCGCATCTGGAACAGATCGATAGCAATATCCAGGGCGACAAAATCACTTACCTGGTGAAAGAGCAAAAAATGCAGGCCTTCAGCAATAAAGGCGGGCGCGTGACCACGGTTCTGGTTCCTTCGCAGCTGCAGGACAAGGGTAGCGATCAGTCAAAGAAGGGTAAGTAATTCGTTATGGCAACATTAACTGCAAAGAATCTTGCTAAAGCCTATAAAGGCCGCCGCGTTGTAGAAGACGTCAGCCTGACCGTGAATTCGGGCGAGATTGTTGGTCTGCTCGGTCCGAACGGTGCCGGTAAAACCACCACGTTCTATATGGTCGTTGGTATCGTACCGCGCGACGCCGGCAACATTATCATCGATGATGAAGATATCAGCCTGCTGCCCCTGCACGCGCGCGCGCGTCGCGGAATCGGCTATTTGCCGCAGGAGGCCTCCATATTCCGCCGCCTGAGCGTTTACGATAACCTGATGGCGGTACTGCAGATTCGCGACGACCTGAGCAACGAGCAGCGTGAAGACCGGGCGAAAGAGCTGATGGAGGAGTTTCACATTGAGCATCTGCGCGATAGCCTCGGCCAGGCGCTCTCCGGTGGTGAACGCCGCCGCGTCGAGATCGCCCGCGCGCTGGCCGCTAACCCGAAATTTATCCTGCTGGATGAACCCTTCGCCGGCGTGGACCCCATCTCCGTCATTGATATCAAACGCATTATTGAACACCTGCGCGACAGCGGTCTTGGCGTCCTGATAACCGACCATAACGTCCGGGAAACGCTGGCCGTGTGTGAGCGTGCTTATATCGTCAGCCAGGGCCACCTGATAGCTCACGGTACGCCACAGCAAATCCTTGAAGACGAGCAGGTTAAGCGCGTGTATCTTGGGGAAGACTTCAGACTCTGATAGGGTAGAGGTTACAGACGTTTTAGCCGGAGATATTGGCCCTGAATATGAAGCAAGGTTTGCAATTAAGGCTAAGCCAACAGCTTGCCATGACGCCACAACTGCAGCAGGCGATTCGTCTACTGCAGCTGTCCACGTTAGAACTCCAGCAAGAACTCCAGCAGGCGCTGGACAGCAACCCGTTGCTGGAGCAAACCGATCTTCACGATGAGGTAGAAACCAAAGAGGCCGAAGATCGTGAGTCTCTGGATACCGTCGACGCCCTTGAGCAGAAAGACATGCCCGAAGAGCTGCCGCTTGATGCCAGCTGGGATGAGATTTACACCGCCGGAACGCCGTCAGGGAACGGCGTTGATTACCAGGATGATGAACTGCCCGTCTACCAGGGCGAGACCACGCAAAGCCTGCAGGATTATCTGATGTGGCAGGTTGAACTGACGCCCTTCACCGATACCGATCGCGCGATCGCGACCTCTATCGTCGATGCCGTTGATGATACTGGCTACCTGACCGTTCCTGTCGAAGACATCGTGGAAAGTATTGGCGATGATGAAATCGGGCTTGAAGAAGTAGAAGCGGTTCTCAAGCGCATTCAGCGTTTCGATCCCGTCGGCGTGGCGGCAAAAGATTTACGCGATTGCCTGCTGGTGCAGCTTTCACAGTTTGCCAAAGAGACGCCGTGGATTGATGAAGCTCGCCTGATCATCAGCGATCACCTTGATCTGCTTGCCAATCACGACTTCCGTAGCCTGATGCGCGTGACCCGCCTCAAAGAAGACGTGCTAAAGGAAGCAGTAAATCTGATCCAATCGCTGGATCCGCGCCCGGGCCAGTCGATCCAGACTGGCGAGCCAGAATATGTCATTCCTGACGTTCTGGTGCGTAAAGTGAACGATCGTTGGGTCGTTGAGCTCAATTCAGATAGCCTTCCGCGCCTGAAGATCAACCAGCACTATGCCGCCATGGGTAACAGTACGCGCAATGACGCTGACGGCCAGTTTATCCGCAGCAACCTGCAGGAAGCGCGCTGGCTTATCAAGAGCCTCGAGAGCCGCAACGACACCCTTCTGCGCGTCAGCCGCTGCATTGTCGAACAGCAGCAGGCTTTTTTTGAACAAGGTGAAGAGTTTATGAAACCGATGGTGCTGGCGGACATCGCTCAGGCCGTCGAAATGCATGAATCCACCATTTCACGCGTTACTACGCAAAAATACCTGCACAGTCCGCGCGGTATTTTTGAGCTGAAGTATTTCTTCTCCAGCCATGTAAACACCGAAGGCGGCGGCGAAGCATCGTCGACGGCCATTCGTGCGCTGGTGAAGAAATTAATCGCCGCGGAAAACCCCGCGAAACCATTGAGTGACAGTAAGCTCACCACCCTGCTATCCGATCAGGGTATTATGGTGGCGCGGCGAACCGTTGCTAAGTACCGAGAGTCTTTATCCATTCCGCCGTCAAATCAGCGTAAGCAGCTGGTTTGACCCAACCGATAAGGAAGACACTATGCAGCTCAACATTACAGGACACAACGTTGAAATAACCCCCGCGATGCGCGATTTCGTTACCGCGAAGTTCAGCAAACTGGAGCAGTTTTTCGACAGGATCAACCAGGTCTACATTGTGTTAAAAGTGGAGAAGGTGACGCAAATAGCGGACGCCAATCTGCATGTCAACGGTGGTGAAATCCATGCCAGTGCGGAAGGGCAGGATATGTATGCTGCGATCGATGGTCTTATCGATAAGCTGGCAAGACAGCTAACAAAACATAAAGATAAACTGAAACAACACTAATTGTCCGGGCAATAGCCTACGCCAACCGCCCGCAGGCGGTTGGCCAGGAGAGCTCAGGTGAAATTATGATAAATAACGATTCGGCTCTACAACTGAGCAATGTCCTTAACCAGGAATGTACCCGTAGCCAGGTTCACTGCCAGAGCAAAAAACGCGCGCTGGAAATCATCAGCGAGCTGGCGGCAAAGCAGTTAGGCTTACCGCCCCAGATCGTCTTCGAGGCGATCCTCACCCGTGAGAAAATGGGCAGTACCGGGATTGGCAACGGTATTGCGATCCCACACGGTAAACTCGAAGAGGATACGCTGCGGGCCGTGGGCGTTTTTGTTCAGTTGGAAACCCCAATTGCCTTCGATGCTATCGACAATCAACCCGTCGATCTGCTGTTTGCCCTTCTTGTCCCGGCCGATCAAACTAAAACGCATCTGCATACGCTCTCGCTGGTGGCGAAACGTCTGGCAGATAAAACTATTTGCCGCCGCCTGCGCGCTGCGCAAAGTGATGAAGAGCTGTATGAAATCATTACTGAAGCGGGAAGTAATAATGAGGCGTAACGGAAGTCGCACCTTACTCTTTTTCGTACTGAGGAGAAACGGTACATGGTACTGATGATCGTCAGCGGCCGTTCAGGGTCGGGGAAATCCGTCGCCCTGCGAGCGCTGGAAGATATGGGTTTTTACTGCGTCGATAACCTGCCGGTTGTGCTGTTGCCCGAGCTGGCGCGCTCGCTCGCCGACAGAAACATCTCGGCAGCCGTCAGCATTGACGTGCGTAACATGCCCGAGTCGCCGGAAATCTTCGAGCAGGCGATGAAAAATCTGCCCGCAGAATTTTCACCTCAGCTGCTGTT
This sequence comes from Klebsiella sp. JN_Kp126, assembly GCF_033843325.1. Lineage (NCBI taxonomy): Bacteria > Pseudomonadati > Pseudomonadota > Gammaproteobacteria > Enterobacterales > Enterobacteriaceae > Klebsiella > Klebsiella sp. JN_Kp126. The sequence continues at coordinate 72,066 of NZ_JAWXQV010000095.1, forward strand.
CCTGGATGCCGATCGTAACACCCTGATTCGCCGCTACAGCGACACGCGTCGTTTACATCCTCTGTCCAGTAAAAACCTGTCGCTGGAAAGCGCCATCGATGAAGAGAGCGACCTGCTGGAGCCTCTGCGTTCCCGCGCCGACCTGATCGTCGATACCTCAGAAATGTCGGTGCATGAGCTGGCAGAAATGCTGCGCACGCGTTTATTAGGCAAACGCGAGCGCGAACTGACGATGGTGTTTGAATCCTTTGGCTTTAAGCACGGTATACCTATCGATGCCGACTACGTTTTTGACGTGCGCTTTCTGCCGAACCCGCACTGGGATCCGAAGCTTCGTCCCATGACCGGCCTCGATAAGCCCGTTGCCGCCTTCCTCGACCGGCACACGGAAGTTCACAATTTTATCTACCAGACCCGCAGCTATCTTGAGCTATGGTTACCTATGCTGGAGACCAATAACCGCAGCTATTTGACGGTGGCCATTGGTTGTACCGGTGGTAAACACCGTTCGGTTTACATCGCCGAACAGCTGGCTGACTACTTCCGCTCGCGCGGTAAGAACGTGCAGTCTCGTCATCGGACGCTGGAAAAACGCAAATCATGACCGTTAAGCAAACCGTTGAAATCACCAATAAGCTGGGCATGCACGCTCGCCCGGCGATGAAGCTGTTTGAATTAATGCAGAACTATGATGCCGAGGTGCTGCTGCGTAATGATGAAGGTACCGAAGCGGAAGCAAATAGCGTGATTGCGCTGCTGATGCTCGATTCAGCTAAAGGGCGTCAGATCGAGATTGAAGCCAACGGCCCACAGGAAGTGGAGGCGCTGGCAGCGGTTATCGCGCTGTTCAACGCCGGGTTTGATGAGGATTAGCTTTCATTCCCCCGGCGGCAGCGTACCTTCCGGGTTACCGGTTGTGAAATCATCAATGCAGCTTATTCGCCTGCATAAACCCTTCCCCACCTAACTGCCTCATCTGGCGCAGGATCCACGCCTGACGGCTGCGAACATAACCCGATGGCGCATCGGCGCGGAAGCGTATTGGGTTAGGCAGCACCGCAGCGAGCAGCGCGGCTTCGGAAGCCGTCAGTTTACTGGCCGGTTTGTGAAAATAGCGCTGCGACGCGGCTTCAACGCCAAACGTCCCCTCACCAAATTCAGCGATATTGAGATAGACCGTGAGGATCCGCTTTTTACTCCATACCGTCTCAATGCCGACGGTCAGTCCCGCCTCCAGCCCTTTTCTCAGCCAGCTGCGGCCGTCCCACAGAAACAGGTTTTTTGCCGTCTGTTGCGACAGGGTTGAGGCGCCGCGAATGCGGTTCTCATTGCGTTCATTATGCGCCAGCGCCTTCTCAATGGCCGTGACGTCAAATCCCCAGTGTTCCGGGAATTTCTGATCTTCTGCGGCAATAACCGCCAGCCCCATCCACGGCGAAATTTCATCCATGTCCACCCAGTCGGAATGGGCGAGGTAATGAAAATCCCCTGAAAGCCAGGCGCCGACCTGCCGCTCCAGCATCACCGCCGAAAAAGGAACAGGTACGAAGCTAAACAGGGCAATCCCGCCGCCCCATAGCACCGCACAAGCCAACAATAGCCTCAGCACAAAGCGCTTAATCAACCGCAACGGCGAAAAGCGAAATGTCATGCCGTCAGAACCAATACGCGAGAGACCAGTTTTTCAATGCCGCTCGCCGCTTCGGCGATGTTCTGCGCCAGCATATACGCGGGGGTCGTCACCACTTTGTTGTCTTCATCCACCACAATATCGTCGACCGGGCAAGGCACGTGTTCAGCCCCCATCTCCTCAACCGCGTCGGCAGTATCAAGATCGGTACCAATGGTCACGCGTAGCGGTATAGCAAATATTTTCGGCAACAGTGCCGGAGCGATACAGATAAAGCCCAACGGTTTACCCGCCTGATGCATCGCCAGCGCCAGCGCCTTGAGATCGCGATCGACTTCACATTCGCTCCCCTGTGAAGCAAAGCTGCTGAGGTTCTTTGCTGCACCAAAACCGCCGGGGACGATCAGCGCATCCAGCGCATCCGCTCGGGCATTGGCCAAAGGCTGAATCTCTCCGCGTGCGATACGCGCCGCTTCCACGAGCACATTACGGCTTTCCGCCTGCGCTTCGCCGGTCAGGTGATTGATAACATCGGTTTGCACTTTATCTGGCGCATAGCAGATGGCCTGAGCGCCGCTGCGGGCTATTGCCAGCAGGGTAATGACGGCTTCATGAATTTCACTTCCGTCATAAACGCCGCAGCCGCTCAGCACCACACCAATTTTCTTCATCACATCAGCCCCTTAGTACAAGTTTATGAAAGCAGTCAAAAATTTTGAATTACTCGCTATGCTTCACATATTTTACTGTTTCATGTAACAAACTATTTAAGGTTTGCTATCTTAATGAGCGAGTAAGCCAAATCCTCAGGTTGCGCCGTGTAAAAAAATCACTCAAATGATTCTGGCGTAACGACCAGTTCCCTGGTGTTGGCGCAGTATTCGCGCACCCCGGTTTATCCGGGGTCATTTTTTATCTGCCGCCGCGACCCACGCTTTCAGCACCGCGACATCGTTTTGCCACTCTGATTTCATCTCTTCAACCCATTCACCCACGTTATCCGACCACGCAGGTAAATCCGGCGTTTGAATCTGCTGCCCTAACTGCTGGATATGGCGCAAACCGATTGAGCCCGCAGCCCCTTTAATCTTATGACCCTCATCGACAATGCCTTTCTGGTCGCGAGCGGTTAAATTGGATTCCAGGACCGCCAGGTAGCCCGGCATCATTCTTTCAAAAACGGCCAGACCGTCATTAATCAGCTTCGGCCCTACCAGTTCGATATACTGCTCAAGCATCGGAATATCCAGTACAGAAGCCGATTTACTGCTATCTACAGATGGCATTGCATTCTCCTCTTCTTCCGGCGCATCCCAGAATTTTTTGATAATCGCGGTTAATGCCGGAACCGATAATGGCTTACTAAGAACATCATCCATTCCCGCATCCAGATACTCATTCTTGTTCTTCAGCACGTTAGCGGTAAGCGCCACCAGCGGCGGGAGCTCATCGGCGGCAAAGCGTTGTTTCAGCTGACGAGAAATATCGAGTCCAGTCATATCCGGCAGCTGAATATCAAGCAGAACCAGATCGTACTCGCCGGGTACAAACATCTCCAGCGCAGCCTTGCCGGTCATCGCCACATCCACGCTGTTGCCCAGCTTCTCCAGTACCGAGCGCGCCACAATCACGTTGAGCTCAATATCTTCCACCAGCAGCACGTTCAGCGCAGGTAATGGCATTTCATCTTCCGCCAGCGTGTCCTCGACCTCTTCAGCAACGGCCGGAGCGTGTACGGTAAGCGTAAAAGTCGCGCCTTTACCCGGGAGGCTGGTAACGCAAATATCACCGCCCATATTCCGCGCCAGGCGCCGCGATACGGCGAGGCCGATGCCGGTGCCCGTCGCTGGCTTGCCGCCCTGGCTATCTTTCACCTGGTAATACATGGCGAAAATTTTATCCTGTTCCGCTTCAGGGATGCCAATCCCTGAATCTTCTACTTCAAAGTGCAGGATATCTCCTTCGTCATAGCGCACGCGGACGTTCACATTCCCGCCTTGCGGAGTAAATTTCACGGCATTACTAATAAGATTCCACAAGATTTGGCGCAAACGCGTTCCGTCGGTGATCACTTTATGCGGCAGCGGAAGCGTGGGGTCCAGCACAAAATGCAGGCCTTTCTGCTGCGCCTGCAGGCCGGAGAGGTTTTCCAGGTCGGCCAGGAAGCCGGTAAAGTCCACCGGCTGGTTATCCAGCTGAATTTTACGCCGTTCCATCTTATCCATCTCAATAATATCATTGAAGATATTACCCAGCGTTACCGCTGAGACGTGGATGGTTTTCAGGTATCTTTCCTGTTCATCGGTAAGATCGGTATCCAGAAGGATTCGGCTAAGGCCTACGATGCCGTTAAGCGGCGTACGCAGCTCGTGGCTGATCGTTGAGATAAAGGTGGTCTTATCACGGCTGGCCCGCTCCAGCGCGTCCTGATAGCGCTTACGCTCCGTAATATCGCGGCCAAACCCCATCAGACCGCGGCGCTTACCGACGCGGTCATAATAAGGCACTTTGCGGATTTCAAAGCAGGCCTTGCGCCCGTCCGGATAATCCAGCCACTGCTCGTAGGTGAGCGATACGTTATGGCGGAAGACTTTCTCATCCGTCTCCAGCACCTTCTCCGCCACCTCTTCGCTGTAAACATCCTGCGGCTTAAGATGAATAAGCTGCTTTTCACTTTTACCGGTCAACAGTTCCATGGCTCGGTTACAGCCAGAAAACTCTTTATCTTCATTACGATAGAAAACCAGGTCCGGAGAGGCATCCAGGAAGGAGCGCAAGAAGGAGGATTGCTGTTCCAGCTGAATTTGCGCCTCTTCACGCTCTTTCATCTCAATTTTCAGCTGCTCAAGCGTCGTTTCACGTTCCGCTTCCGCCTTTTCACGTTCGCCGATTTCCTGATTAAGCTGGGCGATGTTGTCCTTAAGCTGCACATTCAGCTTGAGATCGCGTTCGCGCATCTCCTCCAGTTTCTCCACCAGCCTCGAGAGGCGCTGCCGGGACTCTTCCAGCTGCTCAACCACCACCGACAGGAAATAGACCGCCCACGGGGTAATCAGCAAGCCAAAGAAGATGGAGCGGATCACATCAATACTTTCCACCTGGCCGTGCAGCACCATCGTCACGGCCATCTGCACAACGATCGCCAGCACCACCAGCGCAAAGGCCAGCAGCATTGAAAAGCGCACCAGACCCAGCTTCATCATCAGGTCAACATAATACTGCGCCAGCATACGGATTTGCTTCATAAGGGATTCCTTCGCGACAACTTCGCACAATAATACTCAATTCTGAGCAAGACGCTGTAAGTTGTGCCAAAAATGCGGGAAGGATTATAGTTACGCGCCTGACGGTGGAGAGCCGTCAGCCGGAAAAGACGTTATTCGGCAGCAGCCGGAGAGATCCAGCAACGCCCGATGGCTGACCCCTGCACGCCGTATTCATTGAGATATTTATCCAGCTCAACCATCCCGGTCCAACGGTTCTCACACCACAGCGGCGCCAGCAACGTCGGGCGTCGGGCGCTGGCGGAGATACGGTGATAAATCACGTCTGGCGGAGTATGGCGAATCATCTCTCCTGCAGTGACCGTATACGCTTCCAGCGCAATACCGTTTAACCTGCCGGCCTGCCACGCCCTGGCCATGATACTGCCCTTCACAATATGAAGTGGATGCAGCTTAATGCCGTCTACGCCGGTCTCTACCACCTGCGCTAAGGTCTCCAGACATTCGCGCTGCCCTTCGCCCGGCAGGCCCACGATAAGGTGGCTACACACTTTGAGGCCGCGCTCGCGTGCCAGACGGGTGGTTCGCTGATAGCAGGCAAAATCGTGGCCGCGATTGATTCGGTGCAGCGTTTTATCATGCGCGGTCTGTAAACCCAGCTCGAGCCAGACTTCATACCCCTGCTCCCGATATTCAGTCAGCAGATCCAGTACCGCGCCGGGGACGCAGTCCGGGCGAGTCCCTACGCATAGCCCGACAATATTCGCCTGGCTGACCGCCTGCTGATACATAGCGCGCAGCACCTGCACCTCGGCAAAAGTGCTGGTATAAGCCTGGAAATAGGCCAGATAGCGCTTTGCACGATTCACCCGCTGCGCCTGATGGGCCAGCTGTTCCGCAATCGAGCGGTGCTGCTGCTCTTCATCGGCAAAAGAGGCCACATTACAGAACGTACAGCCGCCGCGACCAATAGTGCCATCGCGATTTGGGCAGCTAAATCCACCATGCAGCGTCAGTTTATGAACCTTTTCACCATAGCGGCGCATAAGATCCCCGCCAAACATATTGACTAATTTTTGTAACTGCATAATCTGATAGACCGGCCTTAAGAAAGGGGCCAAGCCTGCCATTTTTAGCTACCGACGGCGATGACCTGGATCAATCGTCAACGCGGCTGCCTATCTCATTGCATAAACACTCAAGATAACTGCAATTTAATTCATCCGTATGGTAATGAGTTTTCCTTATATATAGCCGCTGATTTGCCATTATCTTTACCAGGGCATAAAACAGTATCAGTCACCGCAAATCAAACAAAAACCAGTTTAAAAAACTGCAATGAAAAAACAATTCAGCACAGAAGGATAATGTCTCGCCGTCGATATAGTGAGACAGATCACACTCAATTATGACGACCGGTACGTTTCCCTGGCATTTAAAATGCCATTATTTTCTTAAAAATCATCAAATTAGGTGTTGTATAGCACATTTTTGTATAAATAAGATTGCCATTTGACGTATGTGTGGATTCCCGATAAGTTGGGAATCCGCTGGAAGCTTTCTGGATGAGTGCTCTGCTCATCATATTTATGCAGTAATTGAGATTCCCTCTTAACAGCAAGTCCTCAAACTTGTGTACCGATGCGAAAAGGATTTAAAGAGGGCGAATGCGAGGTGTAAACCCCGTCGCCATGCTCTTTCTGTGCCCGTGCGCAATCGGTATCGGAGGGTGTCCCGTAGAGCCTGGGGAGGTTCACTGATATGTTGTACGATAAATCCCTTGAGAGGGATAACTGTGGTTTCGGCCTGATCGCCCACATAGAAGGCGAACCTAGCCACAAGGTAGTGCGAACCGCTATACACGCACTGGCCCGAATGCAGCACCGCGGCGCGATTCTTGCCGATGGAAAAACCGGCGACGGTTGTGGCTTGCTGCTACAAAAACCCGATCGTTTCTTCCGAATTGTTGCGGAAGAGCGCGGCTGGCGTTTAGCCAAAAATTATGCCGTTGGGATGCTGTTCCTTAATAAGGATCCTGAACTGGCCAAAGCGGCGCGCCGCATCGTCGAAGAAGAACTTCAACGCGAAACGCTGTCTATCGTCGGCTGGCGCGATGTGCCGACCAATGAAGGCGTTCTCGGTGAAATCGCCCTCTCCTCGCTGCCTCGTATTGAACAAATCTTTGTGAACGCCCCGGCTGGCTGGCGTCCGCGCGATATGGAACGCCGTTTATTCATCGCGCGTCGCCGTATCGAAAAGCGTCTGCAGGAAGATAAAGATTTCTACGTTTGCAGCCTGTCGAACCTGGTCAACATTTATAAAGGTCTGTGTATGCCGGCGGATCTGCCGCGCTTCTACCTGGACCTCGCGGACCTGCGCCTGGAGTCGGCAATCTGCCTGTTCCACCAGCGCTTTTCCACCAACACCGTGCCGCGCTGGCCGCTGGCGCAGCCGTTCCGCTATCTGGCGCACAACGGCGAGATCAACACCATCACCGGTAACCGCCAGTGGGCCCGCGCCCGTACCTATAAGTTCCAGACGCCGCTGATCCCGGATCTCCACGACGCCGCGCCGTTCGTCAATGAAACCGGCTCTGACTCCAGCTCAATGGATAACATGCTGGAGCTGCTGCTGGCGGGCGGGATGGACATTATCCGCGCTATGCGCCTGCTGGTTCCGCCAGCCTGGCAGAACAACCCGGATATGGATCCTGAGCTGCGTTCGTTCTTTGACTTTAACTCCATGCATATGGAACCGTGGGACGGCCCGGCGGGCATCGTGATGTCCGATGGTCGTTTCGCCGCCTGTAACCTCGACCGTAACGGCCTGCGTCCGGCGCGCTATGTGATCACGAAAGACAAGCTCATCACCTGCGCCTCCGAAGTCGGTATCTGGGATTACCAGCCGGATGAAGTGGTTGAAAAAGGCCGCGTCGGCCCGGGCGAGCTGATGGTTATCGATACCCGCGAGGGGCGTATTCTGCACTCCGCGGAAACCGACAACGATCTGAAAAGCCGTCACCCGTATAAAGAGTGGATGGCGAAAAACGTCCGTCGTCTGGTGCCGTTCGAAGAGCTGCCGGATGAAGAAGTCGGTAGCCGCCAGCTGGATGATGATACCCTCGCCAGCTACCAGAAACAGTTCAACTACAGCGCCGAAGAGCTGGACTCCGTCCTGCGCGTACTGGGTGAAAACGGCCAGGAAGCGGTCGGCTCAATGGGCGACGATACCCCATTTGCCGTGCTCTCCAGCCAGCCGCGTATCATTTACGATTACTTCCGCCAGCAGTTCGCGCAGGTGACCAACCCGCCGATCGACCCGCTGCGCGAAGCGCACGTCATGTCGCTGGCCACCAGCATCGGCCGTGAAATGAACGTCTTCTGCGAAGCGGAAGGCCAGGCGCACCGCCTGAGTTTCAAGTCGCCGATTCTGCTGTACTCCGATTTTAAACAGCTGACCACCATGGAAGAGGAGCACTATCGCGCCGACGTCCTGGATATCACTTTTGATGCCACCGAAACCACGCTGGCTGAAACCGTGAAGGCGCTGTGCGATAAAGCCGAACAAATGGTGCGCAGCGGTACCGTTCTGCTGGTGCTCTCTGACCGCAACATCGCCAAAAACCGTCTGCCGGTACCGGCTCCGATGGCGGTAGGCGCGATCCAGACCCGACTGGTCGATAAAAGCCTGCGCTGCGATGCCAACATTATTGTCGAAACCGCCAGCGCCCGCGATCCGCACCACTTTGCCGTGCTGCTCGGCTTCGGCGCGACGGCTATCTACCCGTATCTCGCCTATGAAACCCTGGCGAAGCTGGTGGATAACAAAGCCATCGACAAAGCGTACCGCGCGGTGATGCTGAACTATCGTAACGGCATCAACAAAGGTCTGTATAAGATCATGTCGAAGATGGGGATTTCGACTATTGCCTCCTATCGCTGCTCGAAGCTATTTGAGGCGGTCGGTCTGCATCGCGAAGTGTCCGACCTGTGCTTCCAGGGCGTCGTCAGCCGTATCGGCGGCGCGGGCTTCGAGGATTTCCAGCAGGATCTGCTGAACCTGTCGAAACGTGCCTGGCTGGCGCGTAAACCGCTGGATCAGGGCGGCCTGCTGAAATACGTCCACGGCGGCGAATATCACGCCTATAACCCTGACGTGGTGCGCACGCTGCAACAAGCGGTACAAAGCGGCGAATACAGCGATTACCAGCAGTACGCGAAGCTGGTTAACGAGCGCCCGGCGGCAACGCTGCGCGATCTGCTGTGCGTAACGCCGGACGGAACCACGGTGAACCTGGACGACGTTGAGCCGGCCAGCGAACTGTTCAAACGCTTCGATACCGCGGCGATGTCTATCGGCGCGCTGAGCCCGGAAGCGCACGAAGCGCTGGCGGAAGCAATGAACAGCATCGGCGGTAACTCCAACTCCGGCGAAGGCGGCGAAGATCCGGCGCGCTACGGCACCAATAAAGTCTCGCGCATCAAGCAGGTCGCCTCCGGCCGCTTCGGCGTGACCCCGGCTTACCTGGTTAACGCCGACGTTATTCAGATTAAAGTCGCTCAGGGCGCGAAGCCCGGCGAAGGCGGCCAGCTGCCGGGTGATAAAGTCACCCCCTATATCGCCAAGCTGCGCTATTCCGTACCCGGCGTAACGCTGATCTCCCCGCCGCCGCACCACGATATTTACTCTATCGAGGATCTGGCTCAGCTGATTTTCGACCTGAAGCAGGTTAACCCGAAAGCGATGATCTCCGTGAAGCTGGTTTCTGAACCGGGCGTCGGGACTATCGCCACCGGCGTAGCCAAAGCCTATGCGGATTTGATCACCATTGCCGGCTACGACGGCGGCACCGGCGCCAGCCCGCTCTCTTCCGTGAAGTATGCGGGTTGTCCGTGGGAACTGGGACTGGTGGAAACCCAGCAGGCGCTGGTTGCCAACGGGCTGCGCCACAAAATTCGTCTGCAGGTGGACGGCGGTCTGAAAACCGGCCTTGATATCATCAAAGCGGCCATCCTCGGGGCTGAGAGCTTCGGCTTCGGTACCGGCCCGATGGTCGCGCTGGGCTGTAAATATCTGCGTATTTGCCACCTGAACAACTGCGCAACCGGCGTAGCGACTCAGGATGACAAACTGCGTAAGAACCACTATCACGGTCTGCCGTTTAAGGTCACCAACTACTTTGAATTCATCGCCCGCGAAACGCGCGAGCTGATGGCGCAGCTGGGCGTGAAGCGTCTGGTGGATCTGATTGGCCGTACCGACCTGCTGAAAGAGCTGGACGGTTTTACCGCCAAACAGCAGAAGCTGGATCTGAGCAAGCTGCTGGAAACCGCGGAGCCGCATCCCGGCAAAGCGCTGTACTGCACAGAGAACAATCCGCCGTTCGACAATGGCGTACTCAATGCTCAGCTGTTGCAGCAGGCAAAACCGTACGTTGACAGCAAGCAGAGCAAAACTTTCTGGTTCGATATCCGCAACACCGACCGCTCCGTTGGCGCATCGCTGTCCGGCTATATCGCCCAGACCCACGGTGACCAAGGCCTGGCAGCCGATCCGATTATCGCCCACTTTAGCGGTACCGCGGGTCAGAGCTTCGGCGTGTGGAATGCCGGCGGCGTTGAGCTGCATCTGACCGGCGACGCGAACGACTATGTGGGTAAAGGGATGGCCGGCGGCCTGCTCGCCATTCGTCCTCCGGTAGGCTCGGCCTTCCGTAGCCATGAGGCCAGCATCATCGGCAACACCTGTCTGTACGGTGCGACCGGCGGTCGTCTGTATGCTGCGGGTCGTGCAGGCGAGCGTTTCGCGGTACGTAACTCCGGTGCGATCACCGTCGTCGAAGGCATTGGCGACAATGGCTGTGAATACATGACCGGCGGTATCGTCTGCGTGCTGGGCAAAACCGGCGTCAACTTTGGCGCAGGCATGACCGGCGGCTTTGGTTACGTTCTGGATGAAGACGGCGACTTCCGCAAACGCGTGAACCCTGAGCTGGTAGAAGTGCTGGATGTTGACTCTCTGGCCATCCATGAAGAGCACCTGCGCGGTTTAATTACCGAGCACGTGCAGCTTACCGGTTCGCAGCGCGGTGAAGAGATTCTGGCCAACTGGCCGGCCTTCTCAGCGAAGTTTGCGCTGGTTAAACCGAAGTCCAGCGATGTTAAAGCACTGTTGGGTCACCGTAGTCGTTCCGCAGCTGAGCTGCGGGTGCAGGCGCAGTAAGGGGTTAAGATGAGTCAGAATGTCTATCAATTTATCGACTTACAGCGAGTTGATCCGCCAAAGAAAGCGCTGAAGATCCGTAAAATTGAATTTGTGGAAATTTACGAGCCGTTTTCAGAAGGCCAGGCTAAAGCACAGGCAGACCGCTGTCTGTCCTGCGGCAACCCGTACTGCGAATGGAAGTGCCCGGTTCATAACTACATCCCGAACTGGCTGAAGCTGGCCAACGAAGGGCGTATTTTTGAAGCGGCGGAACTGTCGCATCAGACCAATACCCTACCGGAAGTGTGCGGGCGCGTTTGCCCGCAGGACCGCCTGTGCGAAGGTTCCTGCACGCTGAACGATGAGTTCGGCGCGGTAACCATCGGTAACATTGAGCGCTATATCAACGATAAAGCGTTCGAAATGGGCTGGCGTCCTGACCTTAGCGGCGTAAAACAAACCGGTAAAACCGTCGCCATCATCGGCGCGGGCCCGGCGGGCCTGGCGTGCGCCGACGTATTGACCCGTAACGGCGTGAAGGCGGTGGTCTTCGATCGCCATCCGGAGATCGGCGGCCTGCTGACCTTTGGTATTCCGGCCTTTAAGCTGGAGAAAGAGGTGATGACCCGTCGTCGCGAGATCTTTACCGGTATGGGCATCGAGTTCAAACTGAATATCGAAGTGGGCCGCGATGTACAGCTCGACGATCTGCTGAAAGATTACGATGCGGTGTTCCTCGGCGTCGGAACCTATCAGTCTATGCGCGGCGGGCTGGAAAACGAAGACGCCAGCGGGGTCTTTGATGCGCTGCCGTTCCTCATCGCCAATACCAAGCAGATCATGGGCTTTGGTGAAACGGCGGATGAACCGTACGTTAGCATGGAAGGCAAGCGCGTCGTGGTTCTCGGCGGTGGCGACACCGCAATGGACTGCGTGCGTACCTCGATCCGCCAGAACGCCACCCACGTCATCTGCGCCTATCGCCGTGATGAGGAGAACATGCCGGGATCGAAGCGCGAAGTGAAAAACGCGCGTGAAGAAGGCGTGGAATTCCAGTTCAACGTTCAACCGCTGGGCATTGAAGTGAATGCCAACGGTAAAGTCTGCGGCGTGAAGATGGCGCGTACGGAGATGGGCCAGCCGGATGCAAAAGGCCGCCGCCGCGCGGAAATCGTGGCCGGTTCTGAGCATGTGGTGCCCGCCGATGCCGTGGTGATGGCGTTTGGTTTCCGCCCACACAGCATGGAATGGCTGGCGAAGCACAGCGTCGAGCTCGATTCTCAGGGCCGCGTGATTGCGCCGGAAGGCAGCGACAACGCCTTCCAGACCAGCAACCCGAAAATCTTCGCCGGTGGCGATATCGTTCGCGGCTCTGACCTGGTGGTCACCGCGATTGCCGAAGGCCGTAAGGCGGCTGACGGCATCCTGAACTACCTGGAAGTGTAAAAAACAAAACGCCGGATGAGAAAATCGTCCGGCGTTTAGCGTTTAGCTAAGTGCTATTTGATGAGCAGTCGCCAGGCGATATCCGCTTCAATTGTTGTGTTATCGGTATTTCCACTGAACATACTCTCGTTGAGCACGGGGAACAGCATCACGCGAAAACTCATCTGCTTCCCTTGCGGCACAACATTATTTTCTACGGCGATCACCGCCTCATTGTTACGCACATACAGAGGAGATGTTGTCCCGCTCTCCGGCGTAAAGTTCAGCTGGTCCACTGTTTTTCCAGCGCTGTAGGACTTGCCATCAACGGTAATATTTTCAACCTTAAGCCCAACCCCACCGCGAGCGCCAAACAAAAAGCGACCTTTTTCGCCAGCAGAACCCTGAACCAGCACCGCCATCTGATGCATTTCAGAACAGGAAACATTCACATTCACTTCCCACTCAGACAGTTTGTGCCAATTCTGGGTAGTAGAAACAATGTCATCACGGCGTATCTGGTTATAATCAATTTTTGTCCGGGAGAGCGTAATCTGGCACTCTTCGGCACGAACGGTGCCTGACAGCAACATTCCCGCAGATAACAGCATCCCTATCCACTGATTCATCGACATACGCCGTCCACCTCTTCGTAAAATGCGTCTTCATCCCTCTTGTCGCTTAAGATGTAATCAATCTTGCACAGTCGGTTATTATCGTCGTCCATGACATACAGTGCCGAAACCTGCTCAGCCTCATTAAGGAAAACATGCCCGTCATCCACGCTGGTGACAATATAATTGCCTTTCTCATCAACGATGGATAATCCCTTATCCAGCGCCCTGTTATCCGCACGCTTAACGCGGATCATCACCCGACGGTTATTCAGGACTTTAAAACCGACTTCGCTCACCGAAGCATGCGCAGCTGCCACATACTTTGTTCCATTTGCCAGCGTCATACTCGCAGGCAGCTTGTTCGCGTCAATTTCAATGCGCGAATTACGCCACTCATTCAGCCCAGGGATAACAGCCTGCCCCCAATAATCGGTCCAGACCGTCCCCTGCGGAGTACTGATTTCAACGCCAGCTTTCGATTCACTCAGTTTTGCAATGGCAAACGTATTCCGAATGGTATAAGGCGTGAAGGTGACGCCGCTTTTATGCGCCGCAACCCCACCTGAGAGCGTGGCATTATAATTACGGTGGCGGGAACCCACGCGCCCGCCGCCAATGCCTAATTGCGTATAATGCAGATTGCTATTCAAACTGCCGTTAAGGCTATTTTCACTTCCTTTATTATCACGGTCAGCGGAGATGTAATAATTCATATTCTGCGACAAGGAACCGGAATTCTGCACACCGTAGCTAGTATCTTTCCCTTGTTTACGCATATAAGTGCTGACACTCTGCGGACCACCCAGCGGAATACTTAGATTAACGTAGAACGTGTCATCATTCTGGCTCCCTATCGCTCTCTGCCAATTCACTGAAAGAGAGGCATATTTAAAGGTTTTTCCCCAGAAGAAAAACAAATTACGCGAATCACTGCTTCCTTTACTGTAGTTAAAACCTGCGCTGACCGTACCGGCCAGCGACGTAGACCAGGCCAGGCTAGTCGAGTATGTACTGGTATAGGGCTGGAAATCATCACTCAGAGCATCCGTCAGTTCACGATAGCCGTCGCTAAAATGTGCTGCACTTGTGGATAAACGCAGGGTTTCCGCCAGCTTGACCGAGGTCTGTAGCTCAGTTTTCACGCCATTTTTTTTCTCACCATACTTTTTCTGACTTGCAGCGACACCGGTGGATACACTCCAGTTGTCCGCTGGTAAGTATTCAGTCTGAACACCCGAGGCAATATACTTTTCCGCCATTGCGCCAGAGAACAGTAGATTCAGTTGCTGTAATACACGCCAGTCGTTAGAAAGGTTAAACACCCAAGGATTTTCATGATCGCCCTTAATCTTGTTCACCTGACCAACTGAAACAGACACTCCCTGGGGACGAGAAAACGATGAACGCCTTACGGAGGCGGCAGGAACAATAAAGCGACTGGTTGAGCCATCGGATTCAACAACGGTAACCTCAAGATCCACATTACTACGGACCTCTGGCATATCCTCAATCGTGAATGGTCCGGCTGGCACCAGTGTGTTATAGATCAGCAGCCCGCTCTGGCGTACTTCAACGCGAGCCTGGGCATTACGTGCAATCCCTGAAATACTGATACCACTCCCGCGGCTTTGCAAAGCGCGTGTAGGCGTCAACTGAACACCAAGGATCGGCGCCCCACTCAATACGTACGATCTGGCATTAATCTCCCCGAGCTGCATTGTCATCTTCATTATGTCGAAAACATGCTCGGCGTAGGTATAAATACTTTCAGCATTTTTAATGCCATTATCGTCGGTGAGGATATAGCGGCTACGCAACGACCAGCTAGCAGCATTCAGGCCACCTTCCAGACTGGCCTGTGAGTAGAGACTGGCATCACTACCATCATATTCGCTGCGTGTACTGAACAGATTATAGTTAAGCGACCCGGCGATCCCGCCGCGCTGAAAACTCTTAATGTCGCCATTTAAGTCGTTCAACGCTTCTGCCGGTAGGAACAGCTCTACCGCTTCCTGACCCGGTAGGGCTTTAACCACTGCCTGTGCATAATCATTAACTATGTCATGACACTCTTCATCTTTTTTCAACGGAACCGGCATTAACCCGGCAAATTCAATAAAATCATTATCAATGCAAAGCGTACCATCCTCACCAAAACGCGCCGCCACGGTTCCTTTATCCCTATTATTAATTTTCACCTGCACTGAATGTGTACCGGGAAGAAAACGTGGAGCCAGGGAAAAGTAGCGGTTAAGGTTGATATTCAACCCACGTGAGTGAATCATTTCGGAGTCAAAAGTAACCTCTTCGGCTTGTAGAACAGCAGAAAAAAATATAGTCAGCGATAAGGTACAACATAAAGATACGTAGTTGCAGGAAGAAAAATGGCGTTGTTTATGCATAGATATTTCTTATCTTTCATTTAATTCCGTAATAAAACTTGGAACTTCAACACCATACCGACTGGCAGGGAAAAATTTAACTTTATTGTCACTAACGATATTTTTTGAAATAGTTATCTTTAATGTTTCCCCGGGCAAAATATAGCTTTTATTAATATACCCCGTTGCTTCCGAAGGAAGAAAAATCATATCACGAGCCAACCGCACAACATATTTACTTGGATTAACGACTTTTCCTTCATTTCCTTTTGCTGACCATTGAAGATACTTCCATGCATCAGTAACAACAGCCAGGTTAGCAGGGCGAATAAGAACTGGCAAATCCTGGCGAATATTAAAACCAATTTTAATTCTTTTATCATTATTTTTAGGCGGAATACCTTCAAACGTTACGCGTTTAAAATGCTCCACTTCCAGTGGTGTGTTATTCTGCAGAATAAACCGAATTTGTTGTGTTTGCCCAGGTTCGACGCGGATGACAGGCTGTGTAGGCATTATTTTTATATCTTCACTTTCATCTGGTAAATCGATAATAGCGGTATACAGTAATGCAGGATGCGCATCCGTGTTTTTAACATTCATTGTACCACTATGGGTAGCTTCATCAATCACCAGTAAACTTGTCTCCGGCACCATACCTTCCGCAAAAACTGAATGCGCGGTCAGACAAAATGCAGAGACAATACACAATCTGATAGCTGAAGAATTAAATAAACTCATAATAAAATCCTTCTTAAGCATTAACACTCCGTGTTAATCTGGTCGTTCTATATAGGGGATAGCCAAAACACTTCCCCTATTAATTATTAATTTATGATATTAAAAATTACAGATAACGCAGGCTGATGGTAAGTTGGCCATCCAGAGGGGTATCGTCAGTAATAGCCAGCGTGCTGGTGTTTTGAATTGCCAGAGAGGTTGCCATTGGGAAAGTGGCGGTTTTGAATGCCAGCGGTTCTACAGAACCGGTATTCGCAACAGTAATATCGCGATAGGAGCTACCTACCGTGGTACCATTAGTATTATTCCTCCAAGTTCCACCTAAATCATAATAATCGACAATGATATTGTCAACGTTATTCCCGTCTGCTGTTACGCTATTATTTTTTATAAAAAGAGAATATGAACCAATATTTACCTCGCCAGCCTTACCAACTCCGTAAGTCTGATCGATACTTTGAAGAGAAATTCCATTAAAGGTCGCGTTTTCAACGACAAGATTTGCGTTAGAACTGCTGCGCTCATCAACCAGGTTCCATGATACTTTGGTTGGTGAAGTACAATTAATAGTTAAATCGATATCTTTCTGCCCCAGCTGATTAACTTGAGTAGCAGAAAGCATACCCAAGTTAATAATGCCATAATCAACCACACCACCATTACTCAAAGTTGGGGTACATGCAGCATTAGTCAAAGTACCTTTTACTTTTAATACAGCGGAGGGGTTAGCAGCAATAGCAGAAGTCGCGCTCATTGCCAGAATGGCAGCCAGAAGTGTTTTTTTCATGAGTCAATCCTTAACGTATAATATGTTTATATATCTAATAAACGCATTTTAAATGAAAGCATGCGTATTAAATACGAAACGAACAATACATGAAAGGGTACAATAAAATACACTTAGAAAAATTAACTTTAAATGTAGAAAAACTTAATCAATAATTAAGCCATATAAATACCCTTCTGAAATTCACGTAAATAAAAACAAAAAAAACAATGAATCGTAGCAAAAACTCAACGATTTTTGCGCCTTAACATGAATATTCATTGACTTTAATTATAAAACCGCCATAAACGATAAAAATAATATTGATATATTTTATCCTCAGAGCGGCAATAAAACACCATTATTCCGAACAGTCATTTACAAGGAAAATAAGTTAATATCAAACACTAGAATATTAATTATATGAATTCAATAAATTCACAAAAATTTCCCGCACTATATTTTAATTTCAACCGCACCCTGATTTATTACAGACTCATCAAGCTATTTCGCTCATCGGCAACCCAGCTTAATAGCTTAACTAAAGACGTACCAGATAGCGGATATACAGTTAAAAGGGGGTGGAAAGGGGAATACAATCAACCCAGGAGCCCTACACGGAGTGTAGTAGAAATATGAAGTTTATTAGCGGAGTTTGAAATCAGCGCCACGTCCCCGCATCGGAGAGTATGAAATAGAGAATTAAAGAGGGATGCTTTACGGCAATCACGGTGAATGGTAGAAAGTAAAACAGGCCCCGAAGGGCCTGATAAACATTATTTAACGACGCGCAGCGCCGGACGGCCGCCGCGAGGAGGCGGCGTATCGTCGGGATCGTCGTCGTGATTATCCGGCTTATCGCCATCGATCACCGACATGACCGTTTCGCTGTCAGGCAGCTCTTCGTCATCGTTCAGGCTAGTGACATCTTCATCATAAGCCGCTTCTGGTTCGAACATGGTTCCCGCACCATTCTCGCGCGCGTAAACCGCCAGCACGGCCGCCATCGGCACGGAGACATTGCGCGGCACGCCACCAAAGCGCGCGTTAAAACGCACTTCGTCGTTGGCCAGCTCGAGGTTACCGACAGCACGTGGGGCAATATTGAGAACAATTTGCCCATCGCGAGCGTACTCCATCGGGACCATTACGCCCGGCAGAGTGACGTCAACGACCAGATGCGGAGTCAGCTGGTTATCCAGCAGCCACTCATAGAACGCTCGTAACAGGTACGGGCGACGCGGCGTCAGCTGTGATACATCCATCATTTAGCCCCGACCGAGACGCATTTCACGTTCGGCTTCAGTTAAAGAAGCGAGGAAAGAGTCGCGCTCAAACACGCGAGTCATATAGCCTTTAAGCTCTTTCGCGCCAGCACCGACCAGCTCTACGCCGAGAACCGGCAGACGCCACAGCAGCGGTGCCAGGTAGCAGTCTACCAGGCTGAACTCATCGCTCAGGAAGTAGGGCTTCTGGGTGAATACTGGCGCAATCGCCTGCAGTTCTTCACGCAGCTGCTTACGCGCAGTATCAGCCTGCGCAGCGGTACCGGTCTGAATGGTATTCATCAACGAATACCAGTCCTTTTCGATACGGTGCATGTACAGACGGCTTTCCCCACGCGCCACCGGATAAACCGGCATTAGCGGCGGATGCGGGAAACGCTCATCCAGGTATTCCATAATGATGCGAGATTCCCACAGAGTGAGCTCACGATCCACAAGCGTCGGTACGCTTTGATTCGGGTTGAGGTCAATCAGATCCTGAGGCGGGTTGTCCTTCTCCACGTGCTCTATCTCAAAACTAACACCTTTTTCGGCCAGCACGATGCGGACCTGATGGCTATAGATGTCAGTAGGACCAGAAAACAGCGTCATTACCGAACGTTTGTTGGCAGCGACAGCCATGAAAACCTCCAGGTATATTCAGAATTTTTGTACTGCTGCCGACCACGCATGGCCAGCCAGATGTAAAAACCCCATTTGCGTGACTTCATTTCGTTCGTCATCCAAACAAAAAATGAACAATCACCTGCATTTGGGCAGAAAATTGGATGATAGTTTACCAGATTTTGAAGACGTTGTGGTGAGGGGATTCTGGAAATGCTGAAAAAGTGGTAATAATGGGGCGTTTGTAGAGGGAAAATGGCAAATTTATCCATAAAAAAACCCGCCGAAGCGGGTTTTTTCGCAAATTGTTCTGCGTGAGCAGAAAACAATTAACGTTTGGAGAACTGCGGACGACGACGTGCTTTACGCAGGCCGACTTTCTTACGTTCAACCTGACGAGCATCACGAGTAACGAAGCCAGCTTTACGCAGTTCGCCACGCAGGGACTCATCGTACTCCATCAGAGCGCGGGTGATACCGTGACGGATCGCACCAGCCTGACCAGAGATACCACCACCTTTAACGGTGATGTACAGATCTAATTTCTCAACCATGTCGACCAGTTCCAGCGGCTGACGAACTACCATGCGGGCAGTTTCACGACCGAAGTACTGTTCCAGAGAACGCTGGTTGATAACGATTTTACCGTTGCCCGGTTTGATGAAAACGCGAGCTGCGGAACTTTTGCGGCGACCGGTGCCGTAGTATTGATTTTCAGCCATTGCCTATAATCCCGATTAGATGTCAAGAACTTGCGGTTGCTGTGCCGCGTGGTTGTGCTCGTTACCCGCGTAAACTTTCAGCTTACGGTACATAGCACGACCCAGCGGGCCTTTTGGCAGCATGCCTTTAACCGCGATTTCAATCACACGCTCAGGACGGCGGGCAATCATCTCTTCAAAGGTCGCTTCTTTGATACCACCGATGTGGCCGGTGTGGTGGTAGTACATTTTGTCTTCGCGCTTGTTGCCGGTTACAGCAACTTTTTCTGCGTTCAGAACGATGATGTAATCACCGGTATCAACGTGCGGAGTGTATTCCGCTTTATGCTTGCCGCGCAGGCGCAGAGCCAGTTCGGAAGCCAGACGGCCCAGAGTTTTACCGGTCGCGTCAACAACATACCAGTCGCGTTTTACGGTTTCTGGTTTAGCTGTAAAAGTTTTCATTAAAAGCTTACCCAAATAAATAAGTTACACGTTGGTGAACACCCAAACGTTTAGTCAGTTGAGGTTCACACGACATTGTCCAGCAAACCTACCCCTTCGAATAGCCTATGCCGGCACATAGAAAGTTTTGGGAAAAAAACCTTCTCGTAACGTGGGGTCGCAAGATTATAGAGAAGTCGGGGTCAAAGATCGACCCCTTTATGTGATTTGTCCCCGGTTTTACCCCGCCAGGTGTTCCCGCTTCAGATACTCCTCGCTCTGCATCTCCTGCAGGCGCGATAAACAGCGCTGGAACTCGAATTTTAATCTCTCGCCCTGATAGATCTCATACAGCGGTACCGCCGCGCTGACCACCAGCTTGACGTGGCGCTCATAGAACTCATCGACCAGGGCGATAAAGCGCCGCGCCTCGCTCTCCATCAGTCCGGTCATCACCGGCACATCAAAGAGCATCACGGTATGAAACAGACGCGAGAGCGCAATATAGTCATGCTGGCTACGCGCATCCACGCACAGCGTGGCGAAGGAAGCCGCCAGCGTCTGGTTCTCAACGCCCAGCGTCGGCAGCGGGCGATGGTTGATCTCCAGCGTTGGCATCTGCTCGCGCTTCGCCCCCGCCAGCGCCAGCCACAGTTTATCCATCTGCTGCTGCGTCTCAGCGTTCAGCGGCGACAGCCACAAATGCGCCTGGGTTAGCGTGCGCAGGCGGTAATCAATACCGGCGTCGACATTCATCACATCGCAATGCTGTTTAATGGCGTCGATGGCGGGCAGGAAACGAGCGCGCTGAAGGCCGTTGCGGTACAGCTCGTCAGGGGGAATATTCGACGTCGCCACCAGGGTTATGCCGCGGGCAAACAGCGCTTTCATCAGGCCGCCCAGCAGCATTGCATCGGTAATATCAGAAACGAAAAACTCATCGAAGCAGAGCACATCGGTTTCAGCTTTAAAGCGATCCGCGACGATTTCCAGCGGATCGCTGTGCCCCTGCAGCGACGTTAACTCTTCATGAACCCGCAGCATAAAGCGATGAAAGTGCAGACGTTGTTTACGTTCTCCCGGCAAACTTTGATAGAACAGATCCATCAACCAGGTTTTTCCTCTGCCGACGCCGCCCCACATGTAGAGGCCGCGAACGGCAGCCGTTTCGGCAACGGGTTCGCGCTTGCCCAGCAGTTTGCCGAATTTGGCCCGCAGACCGCCGCCGGTTTGCGGCGCGGCCGAAGGTTTATTCTGCAGTTCTTGATAAATCGTATCGAGGCGGCTGACCGCTTCTCGCTGGACGTCGTCAGGTTGATGGCTCCCCTCCTTGAGAGAGGAAAGGTAACGCGATGTTGGGGACAGGCTTTGCATGATCTAATTGTTATTCCTTGAAAACCGTAATGCCGTAGCTCACGATTGACGAAAAAAAGGCCGCTCTACACTACGTGATGATACGCCAGGATTCCACTTCTGTGGAATTAGCGGTTATAGTGGCACTATCGGGCGCAGGCGGAGAGCCTCACAGCCACCCTACGGAACCACAAAACAACGGGAGATGTTCATGACCTGGGAATACGCGCTAATTGGGCTAGTTGTCGGCATCATTATCGGCGCCGTCGCGATGCGTTTTGGCAATCGCAAATTACGCCAACAGCAGGCGCTGCAGTTCGAACTGGAAAAGAATAAAGCAGAGCTGGAAGAGTACCGCGAAGAGCTGGTGAGCCATTTTGCCCGGAGCGCAGAGCTGCTGGATAACATGGCGCATGATTACCGCCAGCTGTATCAGCATATGGCGAAAAGCTCCAACAACCTGCTGCCGGACAGCATGGCGGACGCCAACCCGTTCCGCAATCGTCTGGAAGAGTCCGAAGCGGGCAACGATCAGGCCCCGGTCCAGATGCCGCGCGACTACTCTGAAGGCGCATCCGGTCTGCTGCGCGGCGGCGTAAAGCGCGACTAAACCGGCAACGACAGTAAAAATATTTTCCGGGCGCACCCTCTGCGCCCGTTTCCACCTTCCATCCCAGCTACAATTTAACGATTGCCCACGTTGTTACCGGGTCGAAAATTCAATAACATCAGGCCATTCGGGACGTTTACCATACACCTTAGGTTACGAGAGCCAGCAACTAATGAATAAACCGACTTTGCTGTTGAGTGCGTTAGCGTTAAGCATTGGGTTGTCGTTGTCCGCCTTACCTCCGGCAGCAGCGTCTTTACCGACACAGGTTCCCGGTCAGGGCGCGTTGCCAAGCCTCGCGCCGATGCTGGAGAAAGTGTTGCCGGCGGTAGTGAGCGTACAGGTTGAGGGTACCGCGTCACCCGCGCAAAATATGCCGGAAGAGCTGAAGAAGTACTTTGGCGACAACGCGCCGCAAGAGCAGGCGCAGCCTTTTGAAGGCCTGGGCTCAGGGGTCATTATTGACGCTGCAAAAGGCTACGTGCTGACCAATAATCACGTCATTAATCAGGCCCAGAAAATCAGCGTCCAGCTCAACGACGGGCGTGAGTTCGATGCCAAACTGGTCGGCAGCGACGAGCAGAGCGATATCGCCCTGCTGCAGTTGCAAAAACCCAGCAACCTGACGCAAATCGCGATCGCCGACTCAGATAAACTGCGGGTGGGCGACTTCGCCGTCGCCGTCGGTAACCCGTTTGGCCTGGGCCAGACCGCCACTTCAGGGATTATTTCAGCCCTTGGCCGCAGCGGCCTGAACCTTGAGGGGCTGGAGAACTTTATCCAGACTGATGCCTCAATTAACCGCGGCAACTCCGGCGGCGCGCTGCTGAACCTCAACGGCGAGCTGATTGGTATCAATACCGCTATTCTGGCCCCGGGCGGCGGCAGCGTCGGCATTGGCTTCGCGATCCCCAGCAATATGGCGAAAATCCTCTCCCAGCAGCTTATTCAGTTTGGTGAAATCAAACGCGGCCTGCTGGGTATTAAAGGTATGGAAATGAGCGCGGATATCGCCAAAGCGATGAACCTTGACGTCCAGCGCGGCGCGTTCGTCAGCGAGGTCCTGCCAAACTCCGGATCGGCCAAAGCGGGAATTAAATCTGGCGACGTTATCGTCAGTCTCAACGGTAAACCGCTCAACAGCTTCGCCGAACTGCGTTCACGCATCGCCACGACCGAGCCGGGCACCAAAGTGAAGTTAGGACTCTTGCGCGAAGGAAAACCCGTTGAAGTGGAAGTCACTCTGGACAAGAGCACCTCTTCTTCCGCCAGCGCCGAGCTTATCGCACCGGCCCTGCAGGGCGCATCGTTAAGCGACGGTCAGATGAAAGACGGAACCAAAGGCATCGTCATTGATAATGTCGATAAAGGCAGCCCGGCCGCGCAGGCGGGCCTGCATAAAGACGATATCATTATTGGCCTCAACCGCGAGCGCGTGCGCTCCATTGCCGAACTGCGCAAAGTGCTCGAAAGCAAACCGACGGTGATTGCGCTGAACGTCATTCGCGGCAGCGAAAGCATCTATCTGCTGCTGCGTTAACTCGCCTTCCGGGCATCGCGTGCAGTGCGATGTCCGGACAAGACGTGTTATGCTGCGCCTGTCTATCCATCAACGATATCTGCATCATGCCTGGAAAGTTTTTACGTTCGATACTTATCGGTTTGATTGTCGGCGGCCTGCTGCTGGCCGTTATGCCTTCGCTGCGCCAGTGGCAGCTTTCGCCGACCACGCAGTACGATAGCGCGGATGAATCCCCCGCCAGCTATAATTCCGCCGTTCGCCGCGCCGCCCCAGCGGTCGTGAACGTCTATAACCGCGCCCTCAACAGCACCAGCCATAACCAGCTAACGCTCGGTTCCGGCGTGATCATGGATCAGCGCGGCTATATCCTGACCAATAAGCACGTTATCAACGATGCAGACCAGATTATTGTTGCCCTGCAGGATGGCCGGGTCTTTGAAGCGCTGCTGGTCGGCTCCGATACCCTCACCGATCTGGCGGTATTAAAAATCAACGCCAGCGGCGGCCTGCCGGTCATTCCGATTAATCCGAAACGCGTGCCGCATATCGGTGACGTCGTGCTGGCGATTGGCAACCCGTACAACCTCGGGCAAACCATTACCCAGGGCATTATCAGCGCCACCGGCCGTATCGGCCTGAACCCCACCGGGCGCCAGAACTTCCTGCAGACCGACGCGTCGATCAACCACGGTAACTCAGGCGGCGCGCTGGTGAACTCGCTGGGCGAGCTTATGGGTATCAACACCCTGTCATTTGATAAAAGCAACGACGGCGAAACGCCGGAGGGCATCGGCTTTGCGATCCCCTTCCAGCTGGCAACCAAGATTATGGATAAGCTGATCCGCGATGGCCGCGTGATTCGCGGCTATATAGGGATCAGCGGCCGCGAAATTGCGCCGATGCATGCGCAGGGCGGCGGCGGTATCGATCAGCTGCAGGGGATTGTGGTGAATGATGTTGCGCCGGAAGGCCCGGCCGCCCAGGCGGGTATCCGCGCCAACGACGTGATTATTTCCGTTAACGACAAGCCCGCCGTTTCCGCCCTCGAAACCATGGATCAGGTCGCAGAGATTCGTCCGGGTTCGGAAATTCCGGTGGTGATTATGCGCGACGATAAAAAAATCACGCTGCATATCGCCGTACAGGAATATCCGGCAACCAATTAACAGGCTCCCCCGCAGGGGGAGCACCTTTCAATCAGCAAATATCGGCCCGGCCGGGAATGTCGCCAGAAACCCGGTTATGGCCAGCAGCGACCGCAGGTCAGGCCACGCAAACTGGCGCTCCCGCAGCTCGTCATCCAGCGTCATGAGCGCAAACTCGCCTTTATCCCCCAGAACGCCGCCCTGCCAGAGCAACCGTTGAGCCTGCTGCCGGGCCCAGGGGGAATCGCTCTTCCAGGCCAGCAGGTGCAGCAGCGCCTGCTGCAGACAGATGCCAGAAGGATGCTTATCCCGCAGCAGCCGCCGGTAAACCGGCAGCGATATGCTGCGTACGGTATAAAAACCGCTGCGGGTTTCGGCATCAGCATCCGCCACGCTGGCGCAATACTGACCGGCCAGATCGCATAGACGATTGTGCGTCAGCGGCTGGCCCAGGGCATTCAGGCGACCCGCTGCGGCACACAGCAGCCCACTTCTTTGCATCCACGGCGTGGAGTCCCGAAATACCGTATCAGGTAGCGCCGGTTCTGTTTCAGCTGCTTTATTTTGCGTACCCGCCTCATAGCAATGGACAAAAAAATCATGGCCTCCGCGGGCAACTGATGGTTGCGCTAACAGGTTAAGCGCGGGCTGCAGTTGTTCAACTTCATCTACTGATGCCAGCATGTAATCGATAATGACATCTTTTGTCGATGCCCTGCTTTCGGGGCGTAATGTTATGGTTTCATTCATCAAAGCCTCCTTATAGGAAATCTCCCGGTGGCGCTGCGCTGACCGGGCTACGGATTCACCACCGTCTGCGGCTCCCGCCTCCGGGATATTTCCCGGGTCGCGGCTGACGCCTTACCCGGGCTACGGGTTTACAGCCGTCTGCGATCCGGTAGATACTGTGAACGCCTGCAACCATTTTTTAGTTGCCGATACTTTCTCCGGCTCCCGGATGACAGGCACACCAACGACAG
>NZ_JAWXQV010000096.1:0-97344 GCF_033843325.1 Klebsiella sp. JN_Kp126
ATTTCAGGCCGGGCCTGTTCCCGGCTCGCGGCGTAAACGCCTTAGCCGGGCTACCGGATCGCAGACGCGGGGAACCCGTAGCCCGGTCAGCGCAGCGCCACCGGGTAAGCAGGCCGCAGAATATTTCAGGCCGGGCCTGTTCCCGGCTCGCGGCGTAAACGCCTTAGCCGGGCTACCTGATCGCAGACGCCGGGGAACCCGTAGCCCGGTCAGCGCAGCGCCACCGGGGAAGCAGGCCGCAGAGTATTTCAGGCCGGGCATATTACGCAGACGGGGGGGAAGCCGCTGTCCCGGCCTGCATCTCCTCCATCACGGCGGTCAGCTTCTGGATCGCCATCTGCGCCGGGCGGGAGAGCTGGCGCGATGGCGCGGTGCACAGGGCCAGGGTGAGCGGGCGCAGCAGCTTGTTGCGTAGCGGGACAAACGCCAGCTGCCCGAGCTTCACCTCTTCCAGCACGTCCAGACGGCTGAGAATAGTCACGCCGCCGCCTTTAAGCACCAGCGATTTAATCAGCCGGATATCGTTGCAGCTGATACTGTTCGCCGGGAAAAAATCATAATGGCGATAGAGCATCGCGACCCGATCGTGGACGATCAGCGGCGCGCCGGGAACAATATGCCGCTCCTCGCTGAGCTCGCCTAGCGACAGCATCGCAGCCTGCGCCTGGGGGTGATCCGGACGCATCACCGCGCCCATCTCCAGTTCAGCAAAGGCCAGTACGCTCAGTCCGGCCTGGCCTTCAGGATCCAGAATCAGGCCGAAATCAAGATCCGCCTGCCGCACCTTCTGGCTGACGGTATGGCTATCCGCGACCTGCAAATTCAGCTCGAGCCACTGCCAGCTGCCGATAATCTCCGCCAGCGCGGCGGCAAAGCTCCCTTCCGCTAGCGCCTGCACCATGCCAAGGCTAACGGTGCCGCGCTTTAGCCCCTGCAGCTCATCAAACTTTTGCCGCGTCAGATGAAACTCCTTTTGCCAGCGCAGCAGATTGTCGTACAGCAGTTCTCCGGCGGTGGTCATGCGCAGCCCTTCCGGCAGGCGTTCGAACAGCGGCGTGCCGAAGGCCTCTTCCGCCTGCAAGATTTGCCGGTTGATGGCCGAGGCGGAAATATGCAGCTTTTCTGCCGCCCGCCGCAGGCTACCGCTGCGGGCGACTTCGGCAAAATAGAGGGCGAAACGTGAAAATGGGCTCATCGGTGACCTGTTCTCTTTTTTGCAACGGCTGGATGAATTCTTGCTGATGGATGTCAACACCCTAATATGACAACAATAAACTCACAACAATTAAACAAATGTTTTTGTGAGCAGGAAGAGAAGCCATGAACAGACCACAACCCACCCCACCCGCCCATTGCACCTTTGAGCCTGAGGACTGGCTGCGCCTGGCGAAATGCTGGCACCCGGTCGCCCGCGCCTGCGATATCGGCCCCGCGCCGGTAAAAGCCACCCTGCTTGATGAGCAACTGGTGATCTATCGTATTAAGGGCCAGGTGGTGGTCGCTCGCGACGTCTGTCCCCACCGCGGCGTGCCGCTGACGCTCGGTTTTCACGATGAAGAAGGCATCGTCTGCCCGTACCACGGCCTGCGCTTCGGCGAAGATGGCCGCTGTAACCGTATCCCGTCCAGCCCCGACCAGCCGGTACCGGCGAAGCTCAACCTCACCAGCTTTGCGGTTGAGGAGCGCTATGGCCTGATCTGGACCTGCCTGGCCTTCGACCCGGAGAACCCGATGCCGCTGCCGGTGATGCCGCACTGGCACGACGACGGCTTTCAGCAAATCAACTGCCCGGCCTTTGAGGTCAACGGCTTTGCGGGACGCCAGGTCGAGGGCTTTCTGGATGTCGCCCATTTCGCCTGGATCCATACTGATACTTTCGCCGACCCGGATAACCAGGTGGTGCCGAACTATAACCCGCAGGAGACGTCGTTTGGTTTTATCGCCGATTACTGGAGTTCGGTCGGCAACTATCCCGCCAGCTCCGAGTTTCGCGCGCCGGAGGGCTTCCAGTGGCTGCGTCATTTCGAGATGCATCTGCCGTTTACCGCCACCCTGACGATTCATTTTCCCGGTGAGGCCAGGCTGGTGATTATGAACGCCGCCTCGCCGGTTTCCTCGCGGATAACCCGGATGTTCGCGCCCATCGCGCGTAATTTCGATCTGCACGTGCCGGTAGAGGATGTTCACGCCTTTAACCTGCGCGTCTTTGAGGAAGATCGCCTGATGGTGGAGACCCAGCGCCCGGAGAGACTGCCGCTGGATTTAACGCTCGAAGCGCATATCCCCGCCGATCGCAGCTCTATCGCCTATCGCCGCGGACTGAAAAAAATGGGCTTCGGCGACTTTTTCCTCGTTTAAGTGGAGAGCCATCATGAGCGATGTAGTAGAGGTTATCGTTGACGGCCTCTGGCGCCAGGGCAGCCAGAACCTCGCCGTCAGACTGGTGGCGCGGGACGGGCGACCGCTCCCCGCCTGGCAGCCCGGCGCGCATATTGACCTTCATCTGCCGTGCGGCATTATCCGCCAGTATTCGCTGACCGGCCCGGAGGACGCAGACGACGGCTACCTGATCTGCGTGGCGCTGGAGAAAGCGTCACGCGGCGGTTCGCGCTATATCCATCAGCAGCTGCGCCCCGGCCAGACGCTGTTGATTTCTCCCCCGCGCAATCTGTTTCCCTTACGGGCGGCGGAGCGGGTGACGCTGCTGGCCGCCGGTATCGGCATTACGCCGCTGTACGCAATGGCGCTAAGGCTGGAGGCGGAGGGCGTGCCGTTTACGCTGCACTATTACCTGAAAAATCGCGCCCAGGGGGCGTTTGTCCGCGAACTGCAGCGGCGATTCCGCGCCGAAAGCGTGGTGATTCACAGCTCTTGCGAAGGAGACAGCGCCCGGCAGCATTTAGCCGCCGCGCTGAACAAGACGCATACCGGATATCCGATTTATCTCTGCGGGCCAGAGGGATTTATGGCCGCCGCGCGCCGGGTCGCCATTGAACAGGGCTGGGCGGAAACGCTGATCCATAGCGAAGCCTTTCAGCCTGTCGCGATGCCCGCCGGCGCTGAGGAGGGAGAAACGTTTAGCGTGACGCTTGCGTCCTCGGGAGAGCGGTGGCCGGTGCCCCCGCATAAGACCATCGCCCAGGTGCTCCAGGAGAACGGCGTCGCCGTCCCCCTCTCCTGCGAGATGGGGATTTGCGGCGCCTGCCTGACGCCGGTTATCGAGGGGGTTGTCGACCACCGCGACACCGTGCAGTCGGAGGCGGAGAAATCCGCCGGCGCGCAGCAGATCGCCCTGTGCTGCTCCCGCAGCCGGTCGGCGAATCTGTGCATTGATTTATAGCCCGTCGGCGCTAGCGGGCAAAGACCCGCGCCTCGCCCACCACCTCAATGCGTACCGCCGCCCCTGGCCGCCATAACTGCCGGCTGACGGTTTTGACGATCAGCGGCTCGCCCTGGCCGGGCATCGCCAGGGTTAACGTTGACAGGTGGCCGCTAAAGTCCACATCGCGTACGGTGAGCGACTGTCCATCCGCCGGAGAGGGAGAGATAACCAGCTGCTCGGGGCGCAGCATGACCCTTCCCTGGCCGACGGCATGCGGATCATCGATTGAAATTTCGCCAATCGCACAGCGCGCCCGCCCGCCGCGAAGCTCGGCGGGCAGCACCAGCGCATCGCCGAGAAATAGCGCCGTCTCTTCGTCGACGGGACGGCTGTAGACCTCATACGGCGTGCCGACCTGGGCAAAACGTCCCTGGCGCATCACCGCGACCTGACTGGCAAAGGAGAGCGCTTCATTCTGATCGTGAGTCACCAGAATCGACGCGACCCCGGCCTGCGCCAGTAAATCGGCGGTGGCTTTGCGCGTGGCCGCGCGCAGCCCGGTATCGAGGGCGGAAAAAGGCTCATCCAGCAGCATCAGCGCGGGCCGCTGCGCCAGCGCGCGCGCCAGGGCTACGCGCTGCTGCTGACCGCCGGAGATTTCGTGCGGCCAGTGGTTCGCCAGTTGACGGTCCAGCGACACCCTCTCCATCAGCGCCGCCACCTGCTGATATTTCTCCTGCCGGCTGCCGTCGAGGCCCCAGGCGATATTGTCCGCGACGTTCAGATGGGGAAACAGCGCGCCTTCCTGCGGCACGTAGCCCACCCCGCGCAGGTGGGCGGGAATAAATGTCCCCTGCGCAAACAGCGTGCGCCCCTGCATAACAATGCGTCCGCTATCCGGCGTTTCGAAACCCGCGAGGATCCGCAGCAGCGTGGTTTTACCGGAGCCGGAGGGGCCAACGATCGCCGTCCGGCTGCCTGCGGCCACCGTCAGATTCAGGTTTTCGAGCACCCGCGTACCGGCAAAAGATTTTGAGATTGAGGAGAGTTCAAGCATTTACAGGCCTGCGATTTTTTTCGACTGGATATAGAGAATGCCGGTCAGCGGCAGCGAAAGCAGAATCATCAGCATCGCGTAAGGCGCGGCGGCGACGTAATCAATTTCGCTGGTTAGCGCCCAGAAGCCGGTCGACAGCGTGCGGGTGCCGAGCGGAGAGAGCAGCAGCGTGGCGGTCAACTCATTGGTGATGCCGAGAAACACCAGCGCCGCCGCTGCCGCCGCGCCCGGCGCCGCCAGCCGCATGGTCACGCTCCACAGCGCCCGTCCGGGGCTGCGGCCCAAACTGCGGGCGACGTTTTCCAGCTCCACGGGGGCCTGCGCGATGCCGGCGCGCAGGTTGACCAGCGCCCGGGGCATAAACATCAGCAGCCAGGCGAGCAGCAGCGTGACCTCGGTCTGATAGATGGGGCGCGCGTAGTGAATGGTGACCGTCACCAGCGCCAGCGCCGTCACGATGCCGGGCAGAGAGCTGGTCATGTAGTTACACCCCTCCAACAGTCGAATAAGACGCTGCGGATAGCGAACGCCCAGCCAGGCAATGGGAATAGCGCAGGCGGTGGTGAGGAGAGCGCCCACCGCGCCGAGCAGCAGCGTTTGCCGCAGGGAGAGCCAGAGGTCGGCGTTTAACCAGTTCTCCACGCCCCCCAGCCATAGCCAGCGGCAGAGCACCATCAGCGGAACGCCCAGCGCCAGCATCACCAGCGTCAGCAGCGCGAGCTGGAGAGGGATCGCCGCCAGCCGGCCCAGCGGCTGCCGCTGCTGTTCGCGCGCGGCGCCCGAACCGATGCGGGCATAGCGCGCTTTCCCCCGCGACGCCCCTTCCAGCAGCAAAATAGCCAGACAGCAGAGCGCCAGCACCCCGGCCAGCATGTTCGCCGCCGGGCCGCTGAAGGTTGACTGGAACTGGTCATAGATGGCGGTGGTAAAGGTATCAAAACGCACCATCGCGAACAGGCCAAACTCCGCCAGCAGATGCAGCGCCACCAGCAGCGCGCCGCCGCATATCGCCAGCCTGAGCTGGGGCAAAACCACGCGGAAAAAGATCCGCCACGGCGGCGTACCTAATGAGGCGGCAACATCTTCCAGCGTCGGGTCCAGCCGCCGCAGAACGGCGGCAACCGGCATATAGATAAACGGGTAGTAGGCCAGCAGCGAAAGAAACACCCCGGCAGAGAGGCCGTGCATTGCCGGCACCGCGCTGACCCAGGCGTAGCTTTGCACAAACGCCGGGATCGCCAGCGGCGCAACCGCCAGCACCGACCAGAGCCGCCGCCCCGCCAGCAGCGTGCGCTCCGTCAGCCAGGCCAGGCCAACGCCCAGCGCAATGCACAGGGGTACCGTCAGCGCGATAAGCCACAGGGTATTGCTTAACAGCTCAGCGACGCGCGGGCGAAAGACCAGCGCCTGGATTATCTCCCAGCCGGTATCGACCCCTACGGCAATAACAAAACCTGGCGGCAAAAGCGCCAGCAGAGAAAACAGAACGGCTAACGCGATCATCGGAAAAGCAGGACGCCTGCGCTCGGGCAGGCGTTGGGCTTTTTTTCCGAGCGCGAAACTCAGAGAAGACATAGCGTGTTCACTTTAACGGACGATTACAGCAGGCCAGCCTGGGTCATCAAATCAACCACTTTTTTGCTGTTCAGCGAAGACGGCTCAACCTTCGGCGCCTCTAACGCTTTCAGCGGCGTCAGCTTCGGGTTGGACGCGGCGTTGACGCCAACGGCGTATTCAAAGGCGTTATTGGTGCGCAGTTCATCCTGTCCCTGCTTGCCGGTGATCCACTTGATAAAGGCCTGAGCCTGTTCCTGATGTTTGCTGGAGGCCAGCACGCCGCCGCCGGAAATGCTGACAAAGGCGCCCGGGTCCTGGTTTTTAAAGTAGTGGAGACGGGTATTTTTGCTGTTCTCGCCGGTTTTCGCCTGATCGACAAAGCGGTAGTAATGATAGATAACGCCGCCATCAATCTGACCGGCATTCACCGCTTTCATCACCGTGCTGTTGCCCTTGTAGGCCACAAAATTGGTTTTCATCGCTTTAAGCCATGCCAGGGTTTCCTGCTCGCCTTTCAGCGCCAGCATGGCGCTGACGATGGCCTGAAAATCCGCGCCGGATGGCGAAGCGGCCCAGCGCCCTTTCCACTGCGGCTGCGCCAGATCCATCAGGGATGTCGGCAGCTGCGCTTCGCTGATTTTCGCCGGGTTATAGACGAATACGGTGCTGCGGGCGGCAATGCCTATCCAGCGACCGTGCTCAGGGCGGTACTGCGGGGCGACCTGCTGAAGGGTCTCGGCCGCCAGCGGCGCAAACAGCTTCGCGTTATCCACCAGCACCATCGCCGGGGAGTTTTCGGTCAGAAAGACATCCGCCGGGGATGCCGTCCCCTCCTGCACCAGCTGATTACCCAGCTCGCTGTCGCCGCCGTTACGCAGCGTCACTTTAATTCCCGTCTCTTTGGTAAAGCCGTCAACCCAGGACTTCACCAGATTTTCATGCTGCGCGTTGTAGACCACAATCCCGTCGCTGCTGGCCGCCGCCAGCGCCTGCGGGGCAATAAACGCGGAAGAAGCCATCAATGCAGCGGAGCAATAAGACACCAGACGAAAACGCATAAACTAATCCTTAATAGAGGTGGGCGAAGAGTCACTGGCCGCCGGCCGGCAAGGATTAAATCACAGAGGAATGTGAATGATAATGCAAACAATTACCATCTAATGAAAAAAGTGAAATGTACTGAGCGCGGGCGGATAAGGGCGAGAAAAATGCTATAAAAAAATAACCGTCGCGGTGAAGATTAAAATAACCTTAAGATGACTTCATTTTTTATTACGGTTCTTTCAAAGCCCCACAGCGGGCGGGTTTTCGCCACTGTATTAGCGAAAACTCCACTGTATGCTCACCACAAAGACGGCGGGAAGAATAATTCCGCTTTCAACGCCGAAATAATTGGTAAAGTTGTACTGAAAACCATGATAAATATAGGGAGAAAAGCCGATGCCGGTGGCGTCTTTAAAATCCTTATAAGAACCATGATCGCCGCAGTGCTCGAAGGCCGAGAAAAAAAACTCGCCAACGTAGCCATAAATTCCCTTAAACACCCAGCCGTTGCCCAACGAGACCCAGTCGCGGCGAACCCCCAGCGCAATGCAGCGATCGTCAAAGCTGTTTTTCATCGTTCCGGCCAGCAGGCTGTACGGCGAATCTTCGGAGAACCTGCGCTCAACGGAGGCAAACTGGTTGTCAAAACCTTCGGTGTACTGGCCGTGGTTGTTCGACAGATGGTAAATCCAGGAGCCGGTATTAACCGAATACAGGTTGATTTCATCCGCCTGTAGGGCCGTCGATGACATCATCAGGGCGGCGACGGCCACCGCAGGCTTCATCATTTTTCTGCGCATCAACATCATCCCCTGGTTCAGGCGTCGGCCCGGCTGGATAATAAGAGTATATACCCGTCGTCTTTCAAGTGGCTTCTTTGTTGGCTACGTTCGTTCACCCCAGTCACTTACTTGAGTAAACTCCTGGGGATTAATGAGAGGCTCCTGCCGCTCACCGGAGGTCAGCCTTCGGCTGGTCAAATTCGTTCCGACGAATTTGTCTCTCTCTTGCCGCCTCAAAGCAACTCGAAATCCATTGGGTACAGAAACCGCCGGTTGGCTCTGCCGGAGAAATGCGCGATTTTCGGTAAATAGATTTTTTAATGAAATTCTGGTGGGTTAATTTTATTAATACAGCGTATTTTATCCGGTCATCATTGCCTGATGAACAAGAATAAAGGAGGGATCTTAATTAATTTTCAGGGCGAGAGTTGAGCGTGAATAATAAAATACCTGGCGTCTTACCAGGCATTTCTTCAGGTCTATTTAGCGCTGGCAAATTTTTATTAGCAGCTCCGCCATCCAGCGATGGCTTCTCTCCTGGCCCGCCGTTTCATGCCACGAAAGATAGCAGGTACGGCTGTCCATTTCTAAAGGCAGCGGCAGCAGCTGTAGCGCAAACTGCTCTTCAAACTCTTTCGCCAGCCATTCCGGCGCGATAGCCACCATATTGGTTTGCGACACCACGCTCAACACGCTGACCATCGCGTTACCGTGAAAAGCGACGCAGGCCTGCTGCTCTTCAGAGCTATACCAGGGATAGCTAAAGGAGGCGTAGCGATCCAGCGCGACGGTGGCGTGCTGCTCGCGATAAATATCCTCCTCGCTCAGCGGCGATGCGATACGCGGATGGTTGCGCCTGGCCACCAGCACCATTCGGTCATGGAACAGCGGGATGCTGGTAAATTCCGGATGATTGAATTTGTTGTAATCGAGTACAAATTCCACCTCCTGATAGCGCAGCTGATTTGTCACCTGCTGACTTAGCGAAGATTTAAAGGAAAGAGTGACCCTGGGAGCAATCTCGCTGATTTTGTTAAAAATAAGCGGAGTCAGGTAGTTATCCAGCGGGCTACAGACGCAAAGGTTGTAATTACGTTCGCAGTCCAGCGGGTCGAAAAGCGTATCCGGTAGCTCATTTTGCACCAGCGACAGCGCGCGACGAACGGAGCTAAACAGCTGAAAGGCGCGCTCCGTCGGTTTTATCCCGCGGCCGTTGCGGACGAACAGTTCATCCTTAAACAGCACCTTCAGGCGAGAGACCGCGCTGCTGACCGCCGGCTGAGACATGCCCAGCGTGTGCGCCGCTTTGGTTAAGCTTTGCTCCTGCATAACGGTATCAAAAATGGTTAACAGGTTAAGATCGACTTTCCGCAGGACGGGCTGCCGGACTTTCGGTTCAGAGGTTGCTTTAGATGTTGTATTTTCACTCATGTAGGGAACTCCACCAGCACATTAATCAGCGATTCTGCTTCGTAACACTGAGACCTTTCGCCAAAGGAAAAAAATGGGCAGATAAATCACCATCGGCCCCAGCAGCCATGTGTTATCGGTTTCCAGCAGCACGCTCAAATGTATGAAACTTATTATCAAAATGGTAAACAGTAAAAGAATATGAAACGTATTATGTTTTCTGGAGAAAACGGCATAGCGGTAAAGCATTCTTTTTTCCTTCGTTCACTCCTTGAACAAGGGAGAATACCATATAAAAAGTGATGAAATTTCTGAAAAATACGCGACTAAATCCTAATAAGTAGATTCACATTAAAATTATTCAGATTTGCTTAGGTAAATCTTAAACACTCCAAATTCAGATATTCCTTTGCCGGGGCAGTCGCGATAAAACCAGGCAATCACATTCCGTCGCGAGTAATAGCGAGAGAAGAGAAATTATTTCACAGGCAATAATAACGGCTATGTAGCAATAGCAGGAAAGAGATCTAAAAGGAGTGATTAAAGATGTTCAGAGGCGTATTCAACAGAAGCGGGAGGCTTTATTACCGATACCGTGCGGATCCGCTAAGCAAGTGTTGGGCCGCCATCGAGGCCTCGAACCCCGTTCCCTACAACGTACGTCGTTCGCTCTTCCAGATGAGCTAATGGCGGTCAGGCGCTAAGCAGTCACGTCCGGCAGCGGCGTGCCGGTACCGCTTAGCGACGCGAATAGTAGCCGGATGCATCAACGCTGTAAATAATATAAATGTACGAAATACCTGAACGCCCGCCTTTCCGCCGCATACGCCGGCAACGTTATCCATCCAGACAAAACCTTACACGCCAGCCTCTTGTACATTGATAAGGATTGTTTATGATCCTCGGGTTCTGTCTTGTCCTGGTACCCTATGCACAATCGTCGGCTTCCTGGTAAATGGTTTTTGATACTGACCTGCCTGGTCATGGCATTCTGCCTTGTTCAGCGGGCGGCCTATCTGCACCATTTTTTGGCCGACGTCGGCGCCCGCACGCAGGCGATATCCTTCAGCGCGCAGGCCCAGCAGCCGTCTTCTGAGGAGGCTGAGCCAGGCCCCTCGCCCTGTCAGCTGAGCGCTAAATCCCTGCTCTGCGCGCAGCCGCTATTCTTTGATGGCGCCTTACCTGCCGTCATACTCTTCCTCGCCCTGCTTCAGCTGCTCACCGCTGGGCGTCCGGTGGTTTTCCGGGACGATCCCGTCCGGCCGCCCACGCTGCGAATACACCTTAAAAACTGCGTTTTCCGTGAATGAAAAAATCGTTCTTAGACGATTAATTTTTTAATTCACGGAGAAAAAAATGCTGAATATCTTCAGGGGCTTCGTCTTCCTGTTGCTGACCTGCGCGGGCGTTGCCCACGGGGCGGACACCGGATGGCTGACATCCCCGCAAAACGACCATGCCCGGATCCGCTTCCAGGCGGAAAAAGGAAACGATCGGATCGACGGACTGCTCTCTATTGAGCTGGCCTCCGGCTGGAAAACCTACTGGCGCTCGCCGGGCGAAGGCGGCGTCGCCCCGCAAATCATCTGGAACAACGGGGAACAGGCGCGGTGGTACTGGCCTGCCCCGTCAAGATTCAAGATTTCCGGCCTGACGACCCAGGGCTACCATGACCGGGTCGCGATCCCGATGACGATCGCCGCCGCCCCCGGCGACGTGCTGGAAGGCACGCTTACGCTATCGACCTGCAGCAACGTCTGTCTGCTGACCGACTACCGGCTGCGTCTCGATTTCAATCAGCCCGCGGACGGCGATTTCCGGGACGCCTTTGCCCGGGCCATGCGCACTATCCCGGCAGATACCGGCATAACCAACGATCTCGCCGCGCATCGGGTCGGGAGCCAGCTGGTCATCACCGCCACCGCAACCGGCGAATGGAAAAACCCCGGGATCTATTTTGACCCTATGGACGGGGGAATTGTGGCCGGCGATCCGGACATTCGCGCCGAGGGCAGCCACCTCAAGGTGACGGTACCGGTCACCGACGAATGGGGAGAAATACCCGCCACGCTGGCAGGAAAAGCGCTGTCGTTGGTGCTGACAAATGGTGAAAAAGCGCAGCAGATAAACCTTACGACTGGCGCGGATCTCGCCCCGGCGGCAACGGTTAGTCTCAGGAAAATAGTGCTTTTCGCGCTGCTCGGCGGCTTAATCCTTAACCTGATGCCGTGCGTATTGCCGGTGATGGGCATGAAGCTCAGCGCGGTGCTGCAGGCCGGTTCAGACCGGGGCATGGTCAGGCTGCGTTTTCTGGCCACCAGCGCGGGTATTCTGACCTCGTTTGCTCTGCTGGCGCTGATGGTGACGATACTGAAGCTCACCGGCGCATCGCTGGGCTGGGGGATCCAGTTTCAGAATCCCTGGTTTATCGGCTTAATGGTTGCCGTCACCTTTCTCTTTTCGCTGAACCTCTTCGGGGTAGTCGAGATGCTGCTTCCCTCGGCAGCCGTGAGCCGGATGGCGACCGCCGGCGGCGCCGGGATGGCGGGCAGCTTCTGCGAGGGCGTTTTTACCACCCTGCTGGCAACGCCCTGCTCGGCTCCCTTCCTGGGTACGGCCGTCGCTTTCGCGCTTGCCGCTCCGCTTCAGGAGCTGTGGCTGATTTTTCTGGTGCTCGGGCTGGGGATGGCTGCGCCGTGGCTGTTCGTCGCCCTGTTCCCGCAAACCGCCACCCTGCTCCCCCGCCCCGGCCGCTGGATGAACACCCTGAAAATGGCGCTTGGCGTCATGATGCTGGTCTCCAGCCTCTGGCTGACGACGCTGCTCGGCCTGCACCTGGGCGAAACGGCGGGCGGCATGCTGACGCTGGCCCTCACCGTGGCGGCCCCGATCGCCTTGTTAGTCGCTCGTCCGCGAGCGACGCCAGCCTTCTGGCTGGTGATTATCGCGCTGGCGGCGTTTGCCGGCTTTCAGGTTCGCGGCCTGCTCGCCGAGGGAGCTATCGTCTCGTCGCCGGAGGCTAACGCTCAGCAAATTCGCTGGCAGCCACTCAGCGAGGCGGCGATCCAGAGCGCGCTGGCGGATGGCAAACGGGTGTTTATCGATATCTCAGCCGACTGGTGCGTCACGTGCAAAGTCAATGAACACCGAGTGTTAAATCAGCCCGCCATCATCAGCGCGTTGGCTGAGCCGGATGTCGTCGCGCTGCGCGGCGACTGGAGCAAGCCCTCTGAGCCGATCGCCCGTTTCCTGCAAAGCCGAAATCGTTACGCCATTCCCTTCAATCAGGTCTACGGTCCAGGCGTGCCGCAAGGAGAGACGCTCCCGCCGCTGCTCGATCAAAAAAGCGTCCTGAACGCGCTCACTCATGCCAGAGGTTAATTAACGATGAAAAATACGCTGCTCACTTTTCTTCTTCTCTCGGCGTCGTTGACGGCGTCAGCCTCGTCGCCGCTCACGCCGGCGCAGGAGGCCCGCGTGCAGGCACTGGTCCAGGAGACGCTGCTCAGCCATCCTGAAATTTTGATCGCCGCGGCCGATAAGCTCGATCGGCAGAATGCCCGGGCGGAACAGGAATCGCTCAACCAGGTGCTGTCGCAGTACGGCGATTTTCTCTTTCACGACCCCCACTCACCGCGAATCGGCGCGCAAAAGCCGAAGCTGACGCTGGTGGTCTTTACGGATCATAACTGTCCGTATTGTAAAAAGTTTGACCCCTATCTGGAGAAGATTGTGGAAAAATACCCGGATGTTGCGGTGATCTTTAAGTTTCTGCCCTGGCGCTCCGAAAGCTCAATGACCGCGGCCAGGGATGCGCTCACCCTGTGGCGCACGCATCCTGAACAGTTCGCCAAATTTAATGCGATCCTGATGACAAAAAAGGGGTATCACGACGGCGCCAGCCTTGAGCAGGCGAAAAAAAAGGCGGGCGTCATCGTGGCTAAGCCGGATGCGCAAAGCCTGGAGACGATTCAGAAAAGCTTCTCTGTCGCCGAAAAGCTCGGCATTCAGGGAACGCCGGCCACGCTAATTGGCGATGAGATGCTGTCGGGCTGGATCCCCTGGGAGCAATTTGATGCCACAATCGGCGATGCGCTGAAAAAACAGTAACCCACGTCAGGGGGAGCGTTCCCCCTGCATTGAGAGGCGATATGATGAAATATATTTTCCTGCTGGCGGCCTGGATGATACCGGGCCTGGCGCTTGCGGAGGGGGCGATTCCCCAGATAGTTAAAGACTTTGGTGAACAGCAAGGGATCAAAATTATCAAGGAGATAGACTCCCCCGGCGGCGTAAAAGGCTGGGTCGGTCAGTATCAGGATATGGGGGTGACCCTGTTTTTAACCCCGGACGGAAAGCACGTCATTTCCGGGTACCTTTACGATGATAAAGGGCAAAACCTCAGTGAGGGGTATTTTAAAGAAGCGATCTATACCCCATTAGGCCGCGAAATGTGGAAGAAGCTGAACGATGCCCGGCCGCTCAAGGAGGGCGCGGATTCGGCGGCCCGAAAAGTTATCGTCTTCGCCGATCCGTTCTGCCCTTACTGCAAGACGTTCTGGTCGGCGGCGCAGCCGTGGGTAAAAGCCGGTAAGGTCCAGTTGAATACCCTGCTGGTTGCCTTTCTCAACCCGAATAGCGGCCGATACGCCACGGCAATCCTGAATGCCAAAGATCCGGTAGCCGCCTGGCAAGAGTATGAACTCTCCGGCGGCAAAAAAGTGCCGCGCTTTGACGGCGTGACGCCGCGCGAAACCTTTAATCTTCTTCAGCATAACCAAAAGCTGATGGATGATTTGGGCGCCAGCGCGACGCCGGCCATCTATTACATGAATGAACAGAATGAACTCCAGCAGGTGGTCGGCATGCCCGACAAGAAACAGCTGCTGGAGATGTTCGGACCTGAGCCCTGATGAAGAGCGGGCGTCCCGCGGGGCGCCTTGCCAACCCCGGCCAGAGCTCGTATTTTATGACCTGCTCTGCCCGTCCGGGCCTTCAACGCTTGAGTGATTGAGGAATAATGGAACGTTTATTTGTCTACGGCACGCTGCGTCCGGGCCACTCCAATGCCCATATTATGGACAACATTGGCGGCGAGTGGCTGCCCGGCTATGTGCAGGGTCTGTTTTATGAACGCGGCTGGGGAGCGGCGGCGGATTTTCCGGGGATCGTGCTCGACAACAACGGGCCTCGGGTCGACGGCTACCTGTTCCTGTCCGCGAATCTTAGCGCCCACTGGCCAATGCTGGATGCGTTTGAAGAGGGCTACGACCGCGTTGCCGTTGACGTTACCATGGAAGACGGCCAGCGCGTGACCGCCTGGATCTATCAGCTACAGCCAAAGGTCGCAGCGTAAAACCCTTTCGCCCCGCGCCTGCGGGGCGTCGCTCAGCACGGGTTTATGCGTCGCGCCAGCCCATTGCCGGCGCAACGTGCTTCAGTATGGACTCAATCACGTGGGCGTTATACTCCACGCCCAGCTGGTTCGGCACCGTCAGCAACAGCGTATCCGCTTCGGCAATCGCTTCGTCCTGCTTCAGCTGTTCGACCAGCTTATCCGGCTCGGCGGCGTAGCTGCGGCCAAAAATGGCGCGGGTCTTCTCGTCGAGGAAACCTATCGAATCGCTCTCGTCACGGCCTGAACCGAAATACATCCGGTCGCGATCGTTCATCAGAGCGAAAATGCTGCGGCTGACCGAAACCCGCGGCGTGCGCGTATGGCCCGCTTCTGCCCAGGCCTCGCGATAGGCGCGGATCTGCTTCGCCTGCTGGATATGGAACGGCTCACCGGTTTCATCGTCTTTCAGCGTCGAACTTTGCAGGTTCATCCCCAGCGTTGCCGCCCATCTTGCCGTCGCATTCGAACCGGCGCCCCACCAGATTCTCTCGCGCAGCCCTTCAGAATATGGCTCAAGCCGCAGCAGTCCCGGCGGATTGGGGAACATGGGCTGCGGGTTAGGTTTCGCAAACCCCTCTCCGCGCAGCGCGTCCAGCAGCACTTCGGTGTGGCGGCGCGCCATGTCGGACTCGTTTTCGCCCTCGCCGGGAACATAACCAAAATAGCGCCAGCCATCGATCACCTGCTCCGGCGAGCCGCGGCTGATACCCAGCTGTAAACGGCCGCCGGAGATTAAATCCGCCGCGCCCGCATCCTCGGCCATATACAGCGGGTTTTCATAGCGCATATCGATAACGCCGGTGCCGATTTCAATACGTTTGGTTTTCGCCCCGACCGCTGCCAGCAGAGGAAACGGCGAGCTAAGCTGGCGGGCGAAATGATGCACCCTGAAATAGGCGCCATCCGCGCCCAGCTCTTCGGCGGCAACGGCGAGATCGATGGATTGCAGCAGCGCATCAGCGGCCGAACGCGTCCCGGACTGCGGCGATGGCGTCCAGTGACCAAATGACAAAAAGCCAATCTTTTTCATGACGTGGTGTCCTGGGTTGCAGGGAGGTCGTTGGCAGGTGGCGCATAATGAAAAACGTGTCTGCCGCATTATGCCTCTACTTTACGCATAACCATGTGAGAATAAATATTGTTTGTTTAACCGAATGCATCAAATAAATTGATTGAGTCTGCCCGGCGGCGCAGACCGCGGCCCGGGCAATAAACACTGGCTCACAGGCCGAATATTGCCTCAATTTCAATTTTGAGATCCGCAGAAAACAGGCGGCTGACTTCTACGAGCGAGCTGGCGGGTAGATGATCGCCGTAGTTCCGGTAAAGCACTTTGCGCAATTCGTCGATTTCATCAAAAGAAGTGATAAAGATCGTGACTTTGATAAGAGAGGAAAAATCGATGCCTTCGGCGCGGGCAACGGTTCGTATCTGGGTAAAAACCTCCTCCGCCTGTGCGCCAATACCGGCCTGCTGCGCACGGGTGCCAAACGCGGTGAGCCCTGAAATATAGAGCGTGTTCCCGTGCTTAACCGAATGAACGTAGGGCGCCTTGACCTCGCCCAGTTCAGGGTAATTTTTTCGTACCATCTGACCCATACCGATATCCTTATTTAAGTTAAAACTGACAACCCTTCTGACATGCTGTTGTTACCGCCCAGCGTAGCCGTATCAAAGGTATTTTTACCGATTCGCTAAAAGCCCGTTCTTACTGGCGCCAGCCGCGCACGCGTTGTGATTTCACGCCACAGCCAGCCTGCTCCATCTCCACTCCATAATCTGAACAATATCACTCAATCCTCCTTCGTCAGAATATTCATTACGCTCAGGAGGAACCATGAACAAGCTGAACTACTCTCTTAAATACGTCGAATACTTATTCAGAAAATGCCGGGGAATGATGACTTCGGATCTTTACTTTCATACTGCCAAACTCAACAAAGCGTCGCAAACCTTTGCCAATCTCAAAAAACCTATCACGCTGAGTGAGAAGATATGCCACCGCCTCGTCTTCGATCATAACGCCCTTTATACTCTGCTGGCCGACAAACTGGCGGTCAGAGAATATGTCCGTACACGAACGCAGCTTGTGCAGGTGATACCGTTAATTGGCGTTTACCACCGCGCAGAGGATATTGATTTTAGCAGACTCCCGGCAAAATTCGTGTTGAAGTGCAATCATGACTGCGGCAGCACCGTTATATGCACCG
Organism: Klebsiella sp. JN_Kp126; assembly: GCF_033843325.1. Lineage (NCBI taxonomy): Bacteria > Pseudomonadati > Pseudomonadota > Gammaproteobacteria > Enterobacterales > Enterobacteriaceae > Klebsiella > Klebsiella sp. JN_Kp126. Next base: position 16,781 of record NZ_JAWXQV010000096.1, read on the forward strand.
ACAGAGACAATTTTAATCCGGCCAATACCTTAAACCGACTCAAGCTGGCGCTCAAAAAGAATATGTATTACACAACCCGAGAGTGGCAATATAAGCATATTGCCCCGGTTATTCTCTGTGAGATGTTTATCGACTTATTTTCTGACCGAGATAAGAACGTTACGCCTGAAATGTTAAGAATACACTGTTTTCATGGGGTAGCCTGCTTTGTGGAGGCTGATTTCACCGATAAACAGGGGCGCGAATATATTAATGTCTATGACAGATCGTGGCGGCTGCAGCCTTTTCAGATGGAATATCCAAACACGCCGGGGCCGGTACCTGAACCCGAATCCTTTCATCGCGCCGTCACTGCCGCGCAGGAATTGGCAAAAGAGATTGACTACTGCCGTGTCGATCTGATGCTAAAAGAAAATGAAATCTATTTCAGTGAAATAACATTAAGTCCGAAGCGAGGTAAACTTAATATCACACCGGCGATATGGGATGCTAAGCTCGGGGACATGTGGCACTGATGTCTCCAGAAACAGGCTCAATTGAGCCTGTTTTGTCAGGGCAGGTTGACGGGCCATGATAATTTAAAAATCGAGTGATTTTCTCGTGACAACCGATAGCTCACGCTGCCGCCGTGAGCGAGCATAATCGCTTTGACGACCGATAATCCCAATCCGCAGCCTTGAGGATTAATATGTCTGGCATATTCTCCGCGCTGAAAAGGTTCAAATAACAGCCGCTGGAGTTCTTCAGGAATTCCGGGACCGCGATCCTGAACCAGAATATAATTTTCTTTGCCAGAGGTTCCATTCTTTACCAGCAAAGTTCGGGAGGTGGAATATTTTAACGCATTATCGAACAGTACCGTCAGGCACTGCGTCATACGCAAAGGATCGCAAACGCACAACTGCTGCTTGAGTTCAGTGATAAGGGTGAACCGCTTGCTGCGAAACTCCGGTAAAAAAGTGTCAAGCGCGCTGGTAATCGTCGCTTCGAGATCGACCTCGCTGAGCGTCAGCGTATAGCCGGCGCCGCCGGAGGAACTTACGACCCGCAGATCCTCGATTAAATTAGTCAGGCCTTCCGTTTGTCTCAGCAGGTTTCTGAATAGCGCAGGCTCTGGCTCAAACACCCCTTCGACCAGCCCCTGAAGCCTTCCGCGCAGAATAGTGACGGGAGTTCTGAGTTCGTGAGCGATGGCCGCGTTCCACAGATTTCGCTGAACGTCGAGGGTCTGCAGCTTTTCCGCCATTTCATTGAAATCATTAACAAGATTATTAATCTCGCCCAGCTGAGAGCTGGTTCCGGACGCTCTTGCGCCAAGATTGCCCTGCGAAATTTGTTTCAGGCTCTGGGCAACGGCATTTAGCGGCGTCAATATTCTGGCAGAGAGTTTCACGGTAAAAAACAGCGATACCACCAGACTGGTGACTGAAGCTATCATGATCCACAGCCAGTCCAGCAAGGTCATATCATCTTCGCTCCCGGAGACGGCGCCTCCCGGCAGGTAGTCAATCAAGAAGCTATAAAATAGATAAGAGCCCACCACGGCGATAGCGATAATAATGAAGGTTAACGACAGCATATAGGTCAATATCTGACGGCTCAGAATCGTTTCTTTGTTCATTTTTTCTCACCTAACCGATAGCCCACTCCTCTGATGCTCTCCGGGATGCCTTTGAGCCCCGCGTGTTCAAGCTTTTTCCGCAGTTTACTCATATGGCTATCAACGGTTCGATCAAGTGAATCCCCCTCGGGCAGGCAGGCATCGAGTAACTCTTCGCGTGAGCACACCTTTCGCGGACTGCGCGCCAGGTAGGTCAAAAGCTTAAATTCGGTGGTGGTCAACACCGGGGTGACAATCTTATTCTCGACGGTAATTTCCACATAAAATTCATCGGGATAAATGGTCAGAAACGGCAATCTTAATGGCCTTGAATTGGCGACTTCCGCATTCGGCCGGGTTCTGCGGAGTACCGCTTCCACTCTGGCGATCACCTCGGAGGGATTAAACGGTTTTATCACGTAGTCATCTGCGCCGAGCCTCAGTCCCATCAGTTTATCGACGTCCTGATCAAGCGCGGTCACCATGATAACCGGCACGTTAGTCTCTTTGCGTAAGGTCGTCAGCACGTTCCAGCCATCATAAACGGGTAGATGGATATCCAGTAACACGAGGTCCGGTTTATGCAGACGGGTAAGATTTATCGCCTGCTCGCCGTCCTCCGCCCGACAGGTTTTCATTCCCGCCCGATGTAAATAGCCTGTCAGAATAGCGGCAATTTCATCGTCATCCTCGGCGATAATTATCAGATTGCTTTTGTTCATTTTAGTTTCCACATTACCGATAATAGATTTTATTTTATCTTAAAAAGATTTTATGCCGTACTTGTTTAAACGTTCTACAACCTAATCTCAGGCACCAGCCGCGAGTGGATATTTTCCCTGTTAAAAGCAATGTGACAAGCCCGGAGTTAAAAAGTTGCACACGCCGCATTTTTTCCTGCCGATATAAAGCACGCGGAACGCGTCTCCATACTGGCTACACAATCACGAAATAAACAATCAACATACCGCTGCGACAATCCTTCATCGAGGAAGAAAAGTGAAAGCGTGAGTGTGACACGCACGCCTGAGAATTCAGCTCGCCAGGCAACTGATGTGGGCCCCTGTCAGAGAAAACATTATGGAAAGCTTAAGTAATATTCGTCGTGAAAAAGTTCTCGCTGCCTTTATATTTTCCCTGACAGCATGGGCGTTACTTTATTTATGGTTATACCTGGTACATGCCATTGATGAAAAGGTAGCTTCCACGACGCTGTCATCGCCATTGGTCCATGCCAGCATCACCGTCTCAGTCCTGGCGTTTATATTCCAAAAGAAACCTGGCGCGTTAAGAGAATTAGCGATTATCGTCTTCTGGCTGGTATTAATATTTATTTATAGCATTGTTGTATTTAATATACTTTTGAATATCGTACCCGACATATATGATATTGTCTTTTATTATGAGTGCTTTTTGCTGATCGTTTTCTGCGGTTCTCCGGCGTATTTATTGATGCGGATGATTTGATTTTAGGCCATGAGAAAGATAGCCCTCTTTAGCCGAGTGCGGCAGCCGCGTTCATAAGATTAACCGGGAATATGCATACACACTCCCTCCATAAATCGGCCATTGGCGGTCAACATCGCGCATTTAGACTTAGCCTCTTCCTCCTCGGCCTCGTTCTGGCCGGATGGCGATATATGCCATTCGCGCAGGAGACAATTGCTCGAACGTTGCCGCCTGGATGACGCTATCGCACGAGTTTACCGGAGGATAGGCCCCGGGAAACCGAGCGGTCATCCTGAATTTACTGACCTTTTTGTTTGTTGACTGGATGTCTATCTGATGCCGCACTTTTTTATTGAACGTCCTATTTTCGCCTGGGTGGTCGCGCTGTTTATCGTGCTGACGGGAATATTGTCCATTCCGCGCCTGCCGGTTGCGCAATATCCTGCCGTCGCACCGCCGGGCATTATTATTTCGCTCAGCTATCCGGGGGCCAGCCCGGATGTGATGAATACGTCTGTTGTTTCACTTATCGAGCGCGAGATTTCTGGCGTGGATAATTTGCTTTATTTTGAATCCACCAGCGATACCACCGGCATGGCTTCCATTACGGTAACCTTCAGGCCGGGAACGGACGTTAAGCTCGCGCAGATGGATCTGCAAAACCAGATTAAAATCGTCGAGCCGCGTTTACCACAGGCGGTAAGGCAAAATGGCATAACGGTTGAGGCGGCCAATTCCGGCTTTCTGATGATGGTGGGGTTAAAATCCCCGACGGGAGAGTATCAGGAGGCTGATTTAAGCGACTATTTTGCTCGCAATGTGATCGATGAGCTGCGCCGCGTCCCTGGCGTTGGCAAAGTCCAGCTCTTCGGCGGGGAAAAAGCGCTGCGTATCTGGCTGGATCCTATAAAGCTCCACGGTTACGGGCTTTCCGTCACGGACGTGGTGAGCGCTGTCGGCCAACAAAACGTGATTGTTTCTCCCGGCAGAACGGGAGATGAACCAACGACGCCGCAGCAGGCCGTTACTTATCCGATAACCGTTAAAGGTCAGCTCTCATCGGTTGAGGCGTTTCGCAACATTACCTTAAAATCTGAGGTGACTGGCGCACGGCTAAAGTTGGCTGATATTGCGCGCGTGGAGTCCGGGTTACAAAGCTATGCTTTTGGCATACGAGAAAACGGCGTTCCCGCCACGGCTGCCGCTATTCAGCTCTCTCCCGGCGCAAATGCGATCGGCACGGCATCGGGGGTCCGCGCGCGGCTGGCGGAGCTTTCAGGCGTGCTTCCTGAAGCAATGGCGTTCACGGTTCCGTTTGATACCGCCCCCTTTGTGAAGCTTTCTATTTTGAAGGTGGTGGAGACCTTTGCCGAAGCAATGGTGCTGGTGTTTCTCGTTATGCTGCTGTTTCTGCACAAAATCCGCTGCACGTTTATCCCCGCAATCGTAGCCCCGGTGGCGCTGCTGGGCACCTTAACGGTGATGCTGCTTAGCGGCTATACCATCAATATCCTGACCATGTTCGGCATGGTGCTGGCAATCGGCATCATTGTTGATGACGCTATTGTTGTTGTGGAGAACGTTGAGCGCCTCATGGAAGAAAAGGGGCTCTCCCCGAAGCAGGCCACGCGGGAAGCGATGAGTGAAATCACCCCGGCCATTATGGGTATTACGCTGGTGCTGACCGCGGTATTTATTCCCATGGGTTTTGCCGACGGGTCGGTAGGGATTATTTACCGGCAATTCTGCATTTCTATGGCAGTATCCATTTTATTATCGGCATTCCTGGCGCTGACGCTCACCCCTGCCCTTTGCGCTACGTTACTTCGGCCGCATCAGCCTGACCGGAGCAAAGGCGGCAGGTTTTCCGCGTGGTTTAACGCCCGTTTTCACCGCCTCTCCTCATTTTACGCCTCCGGGCTCGGGTTTGTTCTGAAACGGACCGGACGCATGATGCTGCTGTATACCGCGCTCTGTCTCGCGCTGTATGCCGGTCTATCCTCATTACCTTCGTCATTTTTACCGGATGAAGATCAGGGTTACTTTATGTCGTCGATCCAGCTCCCTTCCGACGCTACGATGCAGCGTACGCTTAAGGTGGTACAACGATTTGAAGATGAAATTGCCGCGCGGCAGGCCGTTGAAAGCAACATCATGATCCTGGGATTTGGGTTTTCAGGCTCAGGGCAGAACTCTGCCATGGCTTTCACCACCTTGAAGGACTGGAAAAATCGCGAGGGCGCGACCGCCCAGGGTGAAGCAGAGTATATTCAAAGCAGTATGGAAAGCGTTCCCGATGCCGTCACGATGAGCCTGCTCCCTCCGGCTATCTCCGACATGGGGACCTCATCCGGGTTTACCTGGTATTTGCAGGACCGTGGCGGCAAGGGCTATCCGGCCCTGAAAAAGGCAGCGGATGAGCTGGTAAAGCGTGCGAACCAGAGTCACCTGTTGAACGATGTCTATATCGATGGGCTCCCTGAAGGGAGCAGCCTAATGCTTAACGTCGACAGGGAAAAGGCGGAAGCGATGGGCGTACCGTTTGATGAGATTAACCAAACGATTTCCGTCGCAACGGGCTCCAGTTACGTCAATGACTATACCAATAATGGCCGGGTTCAACAGGTGATCGTTCAGGCGGATGCGCCCTACCGTATGCAACCGCAGCAGTTATTGACGCTGTCGGTGAAGAACCGCTCGGGGCAGATGCTTCCTTTGGCGGCGTTTGTGACGCTCTCCTGGAACGTTGCCCCGCAGCAGCTCAACCGCTATCAGGGATATCCGGCCATACGCATTAGCGGAAGCGCCGCCGCGGGCGAGTCCACGGGTAGCGCAATAATGGCGATGGAGAAGCTGGCGGACCAGTTGCCGGCGGGTTTCGCCGGAGAATGGGCGGGGAGTTCGTTACAGGAAAAGCAGTCCGCGTCACAGCTGCCGGGGCTGATAATACTCTCGGTGCTGGTCGTATTTATGGTGCTGGCCGCACTCTATGAAAGCTGGTCGATTCCCTTCGCGGTAATGCTTGTGGTTCCTCTCGGCCTGCTCGGCGCGGTTGTGGCCGTGACGGTGGCGAATATGACCAACGATGTCTTTTTTAAAGTGGGCCTGATAACCCTGATTGGCCTTTCCGCTAAAAATGCGATTCTGATTGTGGAATTTGCCAGACAACTGATGAGCCAGGGAATGAACGTGGTGGATGCAACATTACTCGCCTCAACGCAGCGCTTACGCCCCATACTCATGACCTCGCTGGCATTTACATTAGGCGTCGTACCGCTGATGCTGGCCAGCGGGGCGAGCGACACGACCCAGCATGCCCTGGGAACGGGCGTCTTCGGGGGTATGATAAGCGCAACGGTGCTGGCTATCTTCTTTGTCCCCGTCTTTTTCGTCATGATTACGCGGTGCATTAAACAACGTCGGAAAGGGGAAAACACCCCGCGCCATATTAAATAGCACGAGGTTGGTACGAGCGCAGCTGGAACGACAAGACGAGTTTTACGCTGCGTTAAGGGAAAGGATGTCGCCGCGCTTTAGACTCGCTTGCCTCACTCGTTCGGCGGTCTTGTCGTCAGCCGCTAAACAGCGGCTGTTAAGGCTAATGGCGCGCGCTTTTCATGGCATCCTGCTTGCCCGGATTGCACGGCTCTTTTGTGCCTGGAAGATAAAATTTTCCGGACGAGTCAGGCTGCGTTCCGCCGGGGCAACCATCGCGTCCCGACGCGGTCGCGCTGCCATCAGAGCCATTGCCCCCATCCGAGTTATTCCCATTCCCGCCGTCGCCGCCATTCCCGCCGTTAGCGGCATAGGCTGAGCATGCGCACAGCATGAAGAAACACACCAAAAAGCGTCTGACCATCACTATCCCCTGTCATCGGATTTAAATACTGACTAAAAGCCGATGAATTGTACGCGCTTCCAGAATCCGTTGAACGCATTTCTGCCGCATCGCCGGATAAGAAAAACCGTACGCAACGCGGCTGTCGTTGCGCTCAGGGACAGGACATGGAATAAGGGAGAAAAATCCTGGGACAGGCCGTCGTGATATCGCCAGCACGGCTTTCGCTATCGCGGGCGTAACGCTATAAATCGTTATTTATCGCACAGTATGACATGGGTGGCGGCAGGGCCTTTGTCATCTCTATGGAGTATGGCATATTCAACTTTCTGGCCTTCAAACAGGGTATTAAAATTATCACCACGCAGCGCCGAGCAATGGACCGAGATATCTTTACCGCCATCGAGAGGTGAAATGAAACCAAATCCCTTCGACTCATTATACCACTTGACCAGACCTTTAATTCTTGAGGACATACTGACTCCAGTTGCGCATCAGGTAATTGACAGAAAACGTGTCGGATTAAACGTATGGACTCAAAAGAAAGGGGGTATCAGCGATAGCGCCTGGTAATGAGAACGGGCCGGTAAAATTTTTAAGTGCATGCGTTTTTTCGGATTAATAATTTCATTAAGGCATGAATACCATTAATAAGCAAATGAAATTTTAGCCGTCCAGATACCCCGATGGGGATAAATAATGAGAAACGGCCTAAATTAATCGCGCTGCGACCGGTGATATGGCTTCACCGCCGGGTGAGCCTGTTCGGAAAAATAAAAAAACATTCTCTGCAGATTCATCCACGTCACCGTAACCAAAAATCGAGTTAACCCAATGAAATACTGAAAGTTATTATCATTACGTCATCAATAAGTCGCTGGTGAATCACTCCCCCCTCTTCCCGTATCACCCTCCGCCCCGGCAATATCAATTGAAATAAGTCTTGCTATCCGCGGTGAAGTATGTGACTAATGATTAGTCGGTTAAGTACACAGACATAATAAAGCGGTTCAGTAAAGCAGTCCTCATCTTAAGTGTTATCCGTTGATAATTCTTCCTTTTGAGTCTCCTTATCGTTATTAATTAGATTCTGTGCGAAACCTTTTCGCCGTAAGGCTCAGATATGTTGAGGTATTATCAATGTCTAATAAAATGACTGGTTTAGTAAAATGGTTTAATGAGTCGAAAGGCTTTGGTTTCATCACCCCGGACAACGGTAGCAAAGATGTATTTGTACATTTTTCCGCTATCCAGGGCGGCGGTTTTAAGACCCTGAACGAAGGCCAGAAAGTCGAATTCACCATTGAAGATGGCCAGAAAGGCCCTTCTGCCGGTAACGTCTTCGCCATCTAAGCTGCGCTTTATTCGCTGGCGGTAGATTTCAGCTTCGCTGCCGATGATGGACTCACGCCAGTTAAAAAACCCTGACATCATGTCGGGGTTTTTTCGTTATATCGCGAGCCGTCAGGTAATAAAAAACAAGGCTGGCCTCAGAGTATTCCGTGCTGAATCAAAAAGCCCCACCACGGAATGCCGACAACCATATGCAGCAGAAACGTTAATAAAGCGATTATGGTCCCGGTTAACCACCAGGATTTAATATCGTTATAACCGGCGGCAAAGATAATCGGCCCGGCGGCACCGCCATAGTGCGTGATACAGCCCCCGTAAGAGTTAGAAAACAGGATGGCGAGCGCCAGCAGCGCAGGCGCCGTTCCGGTAACCAGTCCGACGGTGGCGAAGACGGGAACCATAGCCGCGACGTATGCACCGCCGGAGGCGAATAAATAGCGCACGACGATGCTTAAAAAAACAATAATCACAATGGTCGTGTTACCGGCGCCGAGGAAATCCAGATGCTCGGACATAAAGGCGGCAAGCCATTTAAAAAATCCCTCTTTGCTTAAGGTCGCACTCAGTCCAATAATGCCGCCGTACCAGATTAACGTATTCCAGCCGCCCTTATTTTGCAGCACATCATTCCAGCAAATGACATTCGTGAGCAAAGCGCCAGCCATGGCAATCACCGCAACGGAGGATTCATTCAGCCCCAGATAATGAGAAAATATCCAGCCGGAGAGTGCGGAGATAAAGACCACGATCAGCCCTTTCTCTTTCGAACTGATGGGCCCCAGGTTATTCAGGCCCGCAGTGGCTATTTTTACATTGTCTATTTCTTTTAATTGCGGGCGCACTATTTTGTAGGTGATATAAGGAATGACGGCTAACATCAATAGCCCAAGCGGTACCCCCGCCAGAGCCCACCCTACCCAGCTTATGCGGATATGAAAAATATCGGAAATTAACTGTAACGCTAAGGCATTTCCGGCAAACGCGGTCAAAAACATATAGCTGGTGGTTTTAGTCACCATATAGATATTCACCATCAGATAACGTCCGGCCTGACGCGGACTCTCTTTTGGCGTTGAACCTAACACCAGGGCAATGCTATTGATAATCGGGAATACGACGCCGCCGGCGCGTGCGGTGTTAGAGGGCGTCGCCGGTGACAGCATTAAATCCAACAGCGCCGTGACATACCCCAGCCGCAGGGTTGTCCCACCGAACTTTAAAATAAACCAGTACGCCAGACGTTTCCCTAATCCGGTGGTGACAAAAGCGGCGCTCAAAGTAAACGCGCTAAATACCAGCCATGTCGTTCCCGAGGAAAAACCGCTCAGTACATCCATTGACCTGACGGGGGAGTCATCAAATCGTGCCACCGTTAAGCACGACAAGCCTACCGCCGACAGCATGATAACCGGCTCAGGATAAGGCTTACTCACCAGACCTATAATGGATGCCAGGTAGATACCGGCCAGTATCCAGGCTTCTTTCGTTAATCCCGCGGGGGGTGGAATGATGATTGCTAATATAATAATAAAAATAAGCACCGCTATTTTTATTAGCTTTGACTTCAACATGCTTCACCTCGGCTACAATCCGTGTCATTAAAAGCAGAAGCCTCTTTCTTCTGAAGCTTCCGCTGAACAAGTGAGCTATTCACCGTTATTGCTTAATGCAGTAAAGAATTAGCCAGCGAATGTTTTAATAATATTTTTTCCATCATTCGTTGACTGATACTCTGGCAGCCGATCGAAGTTCAGGTAACGATAAATATCGTCCCTTGTTGCTTTGATTTTATCCATGTGCCAGAAATATTGTTCAACGGTCGGCATTTTCCCTATCATCGCCGCCACGGCGCTCAGCTCCGCCGATGCTAAAAAAACGTTCGCATCGGTGCCCAGACGATTCGGGAAGTTACGAGTCGATGTTGAAACAACGGAACTGCCCTGACGTACCCGCGCCTGGTTCCCCATACACAGTGAACAGCCGGCGGGTTCGATTCTGGCGCCCGTTTTTATAAACTGATTAAAGTAGCCTTCACTGGCAAGCTGACGCGCATCCATTTTCGTCGGCGGAGCCAGCCACAGCCGTACGGGTATCTCGCGGGCGTCGGCAATAATTTTACCGGCGGCGCGGAAATGGCCAATATTCGTCATGCAGGAGCCAATAAAGACCTCATCTATCGGCGTACGCGCGACTTCCGACAGCAGCCGGGCGTCATCCGGATCGTTCGGCGCACAGACGATGGGTTCGGTAATTTCCGTGAGATCGATCTCAATCACCGCGGCATATTCGGCGTTCTCATCGGCCACCAGCAGCGACGGATTCGCCAGCCATGCCTCAATTTCCGCAATTCACCGCGCCAGCGTGTCGGCATTTTCATAACCCTGATTAATCATCCAGCGTAGCAATGTGGCATTGGAGCGCAGGTATTCCGCCACGTTCTCCTCTTCCAGACGCAGCACGCACGCCGCTGCGGAGCGTTCGGCCGAGGCGTCGGCCAGTTCAAAGGCCTGCTCCGCTTTCAGCATCCCGAGCCCTTCGATTTCCAGGATACGGCCGGAGAAAATATTGATCTTATTTTTTTTCTCCACCGTCAGTAATCCCTGCTTGCGGGCATAGAGCGGAATAGCGTGAACCAGATCGCGCAGGGTTATCCCCGGCTGCATCTCTCCCGTAAAACGGACCAGTACGGACTCCGGCATATCCAGCGGCATAATGCCCGTTGCCGCAGCAAAGGCCACCAGCCCGGAGCCCCCGGGAAAAGAGATGCCAAGCGGGAAACGGGTGTGCGAATCCGCCCCGGTCCCCACGGTATCAGGAATCAGCATACGGTTAAGCCAGGAGTGGATAATGCCATCACCCGGCTTCAGCGCCACGCCGTTTCGGCGGCTGATAAACTCGGGCAGCGTTTCATGCAGCTTCACATCAACCGGCTTGGGATAGGCCGAAGTATGGCAGAAAGACTGCATAACCAAATCAGCGGAAAAATTCAGGCAGGCCAGATCGGTAAGCTCATCGCGCGTCATTCCTCCGGTGGTATCCTGCGAACCGACGGTGGTGACTCGCGGCTCGCAGTACTGTCCTGGTCGGATCCCGGCAACGCCGCAGGCTCTCCCCACTATTTTCTGCGCCAGCGTAAAGCCGGCGGCTGAGGGTGCCGGCGCTTTCGGCCGGCGGAAAACGTCGGAGGGCGCAAGGTTCAGTGATTGCCGCGCTCTGGCCGTCAGGCTGCGGCCAATAATCAGCGGGATGCGCCCTCCGGCGCGCACTTCATCCAGCAGAACGTCCGTTTTCAGGGAAAATGAGGTAACAGGACGCTGGCTGTGGGTTTCGCAAATCTCCCCGCGATACGGATAGAGATCAATCAGCATTCCCGTGGATAGCGCGGAAACATCCATTTCAAGGGGCAGCGCGCCGGAATCTTCCAGGGTATTAAAAAAGATGGGCGCAATATTGCCGCCAAAAACAAAGCCGCCGCTTCGTTTATTCGGCACCCATGGAATATCGTTGCCAAGGTGCCATAAAATAGAGTTAGTGGCCGATTTTCGCGAAGAGCCGGTGCCGACGACATCGCCGACGTAGACCAGCGGATAGCCCTCTTTCTTTAACTGCTCTAGCTGTCGTATCGGCCCGCGGCTTCCCGGTTCATCCGGGCTGACGCCGTCGCGCGGATGACACAACATGGACAAGGCATGCAGAGGAATATCCGGACGTGACCATGCCTCGGGCGCAGGGGACAAATCATCAGTATTGGTTTCCCCCGTCACTTTGAATACTTTCAGCGTGATCTTCTCCGGCAGCGCCGGACGACGTAAAAACCATTCGGCGTCGGCCCATGACTGAATCACTTTTTGCGCCCAGGCATTTCCTTGTTTCGCCTTTTCTTCCACATCCTTAAATTTTTCAAAAATAAGCAGCGTGGCGCTTAATTGTTCCGCTGCGCTGCTGGCCCAGCGGGGATCGTCCAGTAAGTGAATGAGCGGTTGAACATTATAACCGCCCTGCATGGTGCCCAGCAGTTCAATAGCCTGCTGAGGCGCAATAATACTCGCCGGGTTTTCTTCTTTGATCTGCTGATAAAGAAAATCGGCTTTAATCTTCGCCGCCGGATCGACGCCCGGCGGCACGCGATGCGCTAACAGCTGTACAAGGGCATGTTTATCATCGCAGGTCTTGCTGGTCAGTAATGTAATTAATTCTTGCGTTTGCTCAGCGGTTAACGGCTTCGGTGGAATATTTTTTTCAGCGCGTTCGTCCACATGCTTATTATAAGCTTCTAACATATGCTCTCCGTTTCAGATGTTATTTATCTGAAGGTTGTTTATGTAATAGCGATATCGGGTGGTAAAATTAACTTTTAATAAATTGCGGTAAGCCTTCACAAAATTCTGCTAACTGCTCCAGACCATAATTCCACTCCCCGAATCCGGACTCAGCATTAATATGTCCGGCGTCACCCAGATCGATTAACCGCCCTCCCCAGCATTGCGCCCAGTACTGCGCTCGCTTAAAGGTCATTAACGGATCGTTTCGGCTGGCAAACAGGAGGCTGGGCACCCGCAGCCTCTCGGGAAGTACCGCCTCGTCCAGTTCGAAGAGCGATGGCTCCGCAGGCGCAACCATGACGATACCCGCGATGTTCACCTTTTGCGTCTGAATCAGGCGACATGCGGCGAGCGCCCCAAAGCTGTGGCCGACCAGCACGGCCGGCCGCTGACAGGTAGCCAGCTCCCGACGGATAGCGAATACCCAGGCATCGATATCCGGCTCCAGCCAGTTCCGCTGGCTTATCCGCTTCCAAAAAGGAAAACGACGACTCCAACAGCTTTGCCAGTGATGCTCATCGCTGTCTCGCAGGCCCGGCACCAGAATAGTCGTCAACTTCTCGCTGAGCTGTTCCAGACGTTGGGTAGTCATAAAGCCTTCCTCTCCACGTTCAGTACCGCCCGTCAGGCCGGGTAATGGGAAAGTACCCAGCCAACGGCAAGGAGATCCGCGCTGCCGCCAGGGCTAATATTTCTGTCAATCAACGCCTTATCCATGTGTCTCAGCGCTTTTCTGAGCTTTTCACCCGCCAGGTGTTCTATCTTCAGAACGCGTTGCGCATAGCGCTGCACATACTGCAGGCCGCTCAGCCCGCCCCGGGACACCACATTGGTATCGGGGTTGAAGGCCATCAGGGCCAGCAGCATCCTGAGCAGCGCATCCTGCTCAGATAACCCCTCCCGCCGCGCTTTCTGCCACTGCGGCAGCCCGAACTGCCTGACGGTATAAAAGCCGTTCTCAGCCTCACCCCGCGCGCCGCTAAGCCCAAAGCGCTGAAAAATATGCTCGCCTTTGGTTTTGGCGAGGCCCTTTCTTTTCAGTTCCTGGCTAACCAGGCCCGCGCACATCGCGCGGGTTTCCTCGCACAGATTGCGCTGGCTAAGCATCTGGTTGCGCTTAACAAGGCGCCCAGCGGCGGCGCAAAGCAGGCCGAGGGAAAAAATGCCGCCTTTGTGGGTGTTTACTCCCCCCGTGGCGTTAAACATCGCCTGTTCGCAGGCCAGTCCTGTGGGCCTTATCGCCAATAGCGTCTGCGGGGCAGGCAAATCCGCAGTCGCCTTTCCCTGCGCAAAAAAGCGCGGAAACCAGGGCGAGACGGCGCGAATACTGGCCATAAACAGGGCAATGTTCATATCACGATGCGCGCCATTGTTCTCGCCATCAACCAGCCCGGGCTTTGGCGTTAATCTCACTTCCCGATACATCGCCTCGGCAGCCAACCAGGCGATGCTTTCCCGTTGCTTAGCCCGTTCAGCGTTGACCGCGAAAATAGTCATAGGCTAAATCCTCAATCACTTGCGCAAGTTCATTCTGAGAATGGCGGCGCATACGGGAACAGACGTGGGCAGCCTCATTGCAAATGAAGCATTTGCGCATCGGCTGTCGGATCGCGCTGCGCTTAATTAATCCGGATGTGGGACAAAAGACATCGATATCCCACAGACGCCCGAGAGGATGATGATCTTCAAGATGCGCCGTCACGTGCTTGATCATCCAGGCTGGCGCCGCTACGGACCAGAACGCTTCGGGCCCGGTGGGCTGAAAACGAACGTCGTGTCTGGAAACGCCCCAGCGATGTTTCCGCAGCAGCTGGCTGAACGCGTCCGTCGCCTCCGCCATAACCTGCCGGGCAAGCGGCGTATCTTTTACCTCTCCGGGCCAGACGAGCGTGGTGGATACCATTGGTTGTTCGAAGCGGCGCAGCCACGCCTGTTGTACACTCGCGCGCGCTTCTCTGGCTTTGAGGACTTCCTCAAGGGTGAGAGGGGCGCAGGAAGCGTTTGTTGTTTCGCCGATCATTCTTTCACCTGCCTTACCACATCAATGACGCTGCCATCGCGATAACGCACGACGCCGACAATGCGCGAGGTAAACTCAATAGGTTTCGGCTCGCCAGAAATTACCAGCGATGTCTGATAAAGCGCTTCGATGTCAACGACCGGCAAACCGGCCGCCGTCAGCCTCTCTTTGACTTCCGGACGGGCAGGATTCACGGCAATGCCGTGGTCGGTGACGAGCACGTCAATGCTCTCTCCCGGCGTTACGCGGGTCGTGACGTGCCTGACGACGGTGGGAATGCGGCTGCGGATCAGGGGCGCGACCACGATAGTTAAATTTGCCGCCGCCGCGACATCGCAATGTCCGCCCGATGCCCCGCGCATCACGCCGTCGGAGCCGGTCAGAACGTTGACGTTAAAATCCGTATCAATTTCCAGGGCGCTTAAGATGACGATATCCACGCGGTCGCAGCAGGCGGCTTTCGCCGCCGGGTTGGCGTAAACGCTGGTCGAGATTTCAACGTGGTGCGGATTTTTCGCCAGCGACTCCCCCGCAGCGCCATCAAAACTTTGTGTATCCAGCAGCTTAGTAATCAGCCCCTTTTCATGCAGATCGACAATACTGCCGGTAATGCCGCCTAAGGCAAAGCTGGCGACGATATTGTGTTTCCTCATGCGGGATTCCAGGAATCGCGTACAGGCGGTGGACGCCGCGCCCGATCCCGTTTGCAGAGAAAAGCCATCGCGAAAATAACCGGAATGCTCAATGACGTCCGCAGCAGACCGCGCGATCATCAGCTCTCGCGGATTGCTGGTCACGCGCGCGGCGCCAACGCTGATTTTCGCCGGGTCGCCTACGCTGTCGATTTTGACAATATAATCAACCTGATCCTGAATAATGCTGGCCGGCATATACGGAAACGGCTCAATGCTTTCCGTCAGCAAAACCACCTTGCGGGCATATTTTGCATCGACCATCGCGTAGCCAAGCGAGCCGCATCGGGATTTGCCGCCGCTGCCGCTGGCATTGCCATATTCGTCGCAGCAGGAGACCGCCAGGAACGCGACATCAATATTAATTTCACCCTTTTCAATCAGATTGACCCTGCCGCCGTGCGAGTGGATCTGTACCGGCTCCTCCATCAGGCCGTGTGAAATCGCATCCGCTAATTCACCGCGCATCCCGGAGGTATAGATTTTGCTAATAACGCCGTGTTTAATATGCTCGATCAGCGGCGCGTTGCAGGTCATCAGGGAACTTGACGCCAGCGTCAGCCCTCGCAGGCCTTTTTCCGCCAGCCTGGCCATAACGTAGTTAATCACTTGATCACCCTCGCGGAAGGCGTGATGAAATGAAACGGTCATCCCATCGCGTAAATCGCAGCGCGATAAAACTTCATCCAGCGTGTCAAAAAGTTTGCGCTGATATTTTTGCCGGGTATCCGCAAGATAGGGCGTATGGGTATTTGCGCCGGAAAATACCTCATACTGGTGCTGGGCGCCGGATATATTATGAAGGGCTTCGGTTAATTGATTCATAGTTAAATCCTGTTGCTGGTGACTGAATGGAGATTATTGCCGGATGCCGGAGGCATTTTTACGTTCAATAACCACCCGGGCATGGTTGATGATCGGCGCGTCAATCATTTTGCCGTTCAGTGAAATCACCCCAAGTCCGCTACGCTCCCCTTCTTCGGCCGCGGCAATAACACGCTCCGCGTAATCAACTTCTTCCTGAGTGGGGGCATAGGCATTATGTAAGATCTCTATCTGCCGCGGATTAATAAGCGACTTACCGTTAAAGCCCATACGTTTAATCAAATCCACTTCTTTCAAAAAGCCGGCCTCGTCATTAATATCGGCATAGACCACGTCAAACGCATCAATACCTGCCCCGCGGGCCGCATGTAATACCGCGCAGCGCGCGTAAAACAGCTCGGTACCGTCGCCGCGTTCCGTTTGCATATCCATGACGTAATCAAACGCCGCCAGCGCAATCCCCATCAGGCGTTGAGAGGACCTGGCGATAGCGACGGCATTAATGACCCCCACCGCCGATTCAATCGCCGCCATCAGCTGCGTAGAGCCCACCGGGCGGCCGCAGCTCTCTTCAATACGCACAATTTCACGCTCAAGCTGGTAAATATCTTCCGGCGTATCGGTTTTGGGTAAACGGATAACATCGACGCCGGCGCGCACCGCCGCTTCCAGGTCTTTTAAGCCAAATGGCGTATTCAGCGGATTAATCCTGACAACGGTTTCAATATCTTTATACATAGGATGCTGTAGCGCATGGAACACCAGCAGCCGCGCGCTGTCTTTCTCTTTCAACGAGACCGCATCTTCCAGGTCAAACATGATTGAATCGGGTTTATAAATAAAGGCGGTTGAAAGCATAGCGGCGCTTGAACCCGGTAAAAAAAGCATGCTACGGCGTAATTTTTTCATCATAATTTTTCCCACACAATTTCGCTGCTGGCCGTTCCCCGTAAAATCGCCGCCTGCATTCTGGCGCGGATAACGCAGTCCAGCGCGCCCTTATCCTCAACAATAATTTGCCCCTGCGTAACGTTTAATGCGGAAAGTGTTTCATTGACCACTGCCGTAATCTGCTCACCAAATTGTTTGTACACTTCGCTGTTGATAGTAATATCGAGCCCATCATCGTAGGGGCTGACTTTGACAACCAGGTCGCTGGATTCCAGTGTCCCGGCGATTGCCGCATGTAATATTTTCATATAAATATCCTGAACAATGATTTATTAAGCATCAACCATATCTAAATCGGGCTGCTTAGATTGATTCGCTGATAACCATTTATATAAATAAGGCATCGTAGTCGCAGGCACCATATTTTTAACGGTGTGCATATCTTCGTGACTTAACAATTTCCTGACCGCAGAGGCGGAGATGGGAAGATTATTCATATCGGTCATCCGCTGAATCTCATTCACCTTGATACTGGCGGCAGGTATTGTCATCTCATCCTCCAGCCAGTGATGCATTGCGTCATTATATTGCGCGGTCACCTTACAGAAGGGTTCAGTACCAACAAAACGCTGATTAATATTTAAAGCCGGTGCAATGTAACGGCGGAACATAAGCAAATCGATTGCGGCATACACCTCGTTAATAATTTGTTTTTCTTTGAGAAAGTAACCGGGGAATGTTCCTCGAGAAATAATATATTTTGAGCCAGGATGGACCGTAATATTAGGCAGATGCCGTGACCCCTCCTGAACCATGGCAAACCGTTGCCGAAAGGAAAACGTGGACAGATCTTCCTCAACGACAAAGACATGCAGCCAGTCGCACGCTTTTGCAGCCTGCTCAATCAGATACTGGTGCCCTAACGTAAAGGGATTTGCATTCATCACAATCCCGCCGATATTTCCGGCCGTCACCAAATGCTGGCCCCGCAGTTGGCGGCAGTAGCGATGGATGCCAACCGGCGAATTCTCCATCAGCGTCGCCCTGTTATCGAGGGTGACCAAAGGATAAAATCCGCATCCCTGGAACGACCGCACATTATCCGGACACGTCAGGAGAAAAAGCTGATGTTCGCCGTTCTGAACAGCCTGCAGCTCCGCTTCATGAATGATTTTCAGGCCTAGCGCCGTCCCGCGCCACTCTCTGGCAACCGCAATGCATTTTAACGTATTCCCCGCAAGCCCGGCGCAGGCAACCAGCTGCCGCTGGCAGCGCGCGACAACAAATTGCTCAATGTCGCCGTCGATGCCTAATCCATTGTTCTTCAGAAAGAGAATAATTTCGTCTCTGAAGGTACCGTTGCTAGTTTCCACTTTCTCGAATTCTAGCGTTTGGTCGGTGTACATCTTGTTTCTCCTGCCCATACCTTAATGAGCGTCAAATAATCTTGTCTGAGCCCGCGGAGACGACGACATCTGCAATTCGTGCTGCGGTTTTGATTCGACAATCGTATTCATGAGATGCCCAATATTTTCAATTACCACCTCGACCCGATCGCCTTCGTGCATAAAGAGTGGGGGCGTTCTTTTTTTACCGACGCCGCCTGGAGAGCCGGTAATAATGACATCGCCGGCGCTGAGCGCCGTAAAAGTACTGATATAGCTAATCAGATCGGCAACTTTATGGATCATACTGCTCGTCGAATCATTCTGAACCATAATGCCGTTCAAATAGGTTTGAATAGACAAGCGGTGGGGATCGGGTATTTCATCAACGGTTGTCAGGCAGGGACCAAACGCGCCGGTCTGCCGCCAGTTTTTCCCGGCGGTAAACCAGGCATGCTGCCAGTCGCGCACCGATCCATCCATATAGCAGCTATAGCCTGCAACATGGCTCAGGGCAGCGTCAGTATCGATATTCATACCCGGTTTGCCAATAATAACGGCCAGCTCACCTTCATAATCAAATTCATTGGATAGAGCGGGTTTTAATATCGGTGTTGCATGACCGGTTTGCGAGTCAGGAAAACGAATAAAGAGGGTCGGCGCATCGCTGGTTTCAGAAAACTCTTTTCTTTTTTCCGCATAGTTCATACCGACGCAGAAAATTTTTCCTGGATTTTCAATGACCGGTAAAAAAGTAATATCAGCCATCATGACATTGACCGGATAATTAACATATTGGCCGGCGATCTCAATAGCGCTCCACTGCAGTAAGTCCTTCAGCGTACGATATTGATGACCAATCTTGCTACCCAGGTCAATAATGCCTGTATCCGTCAATATTCCATAACTCTTACGACCATGATGAACATAGCTTGCTAATTTCATGATGACACCTTACTAACATTGAATTTCTTTACTCACGCCACTGGAGATGACGTGAGTCATTCACTTCGCCACGAAGGGTTTAAGACTCAACCGGAACCATGACTTTTGTTTCGCTGGAAGACAAATACGTTGCAACCACCGCCCCCACGGCCAGTAGCGCAATAATGAACCCCGTCATCCCCTGCCAGCCCATAGAGTGGAAAACAAAGCCGTTCACGAAACCAATCACTGAGCCGCCCATGTAGTAGAAGAACAGATACAGCGCGACGGCCTGGCCACGTGCATGCGTTGCATTTTTACTTACCCAGCTTAAGCCAATGGAATGACAACCAAAGAAACAACCGGTAAAAATGACCGCGCCGATAATAAAGGTGACGACGTTAGACGTTAAAGTCAGCAGCATTCCCAGCGCCATCATCACAAACAGCGCGCGCAGGACTCTCATACTGCCGTATTTTGCGGAAAGTCGTCCCGCCTGAGGGGCGGTGAAAAAGCTTAAGGCAAAGCTAAAGGAGAGCAGGCCCGCATTCGCCGGAGAAATATGAAAGGGTTCGCCTTTCAGGAAGAAAGCCAGGTAGTTATAGAGAGAGGTGAATACCCCAAAGATGATGAAGCTAATCACAAAGGCTAACGCCAGCTTTTTATTTTTAAAGTGAGATGCCGCGCCTTTCACCACGCGAAGAACGTTGAGGTTTTGCGTTGGCTTAAAGTTCTGAGATGCCGGGAGTAAAAAGTAAACCAGCAAAGCCACCAAAATCAGGCTGATCGCAAAACCATAGAAAATGGTATTTATTGAGATATGGTCGATCAGCTGGCTGGCCACAATACGCCCGGACATCCCTCCCATCGAGTTACCAAAGACGAAGTATCCGGTGACCACCCCCGCCACCACCGGCGCGACCTCCTCGCTGATATAGGCGGTTGCGGCAGCAGCGATACCGCTGAGCGCCAGGCCAATAACCGCACGCAGGGCCACCAGCATCGCCCATGATTCGACCAGAGGACAGAGCATCGTCAGCAGTCCGCCAAGTAGCAGCGAAACGATAATTAATTTTTTTCTGCCGTAATGATCGGACAGCGTTCCGGTGAATAATAATCCGATAGCCAGAAGCGCCGTTTCTGCGGAGAGAATGATACTCACCTGACTCACCGGCACATCATATTCGACGGCGAGAACGGGTAACAGAGGTTGAATAAAAAAGAGTGAGGCTAATTCTGCAAGGCCGGATAGCGCCAGGGCCAGGATGATCCGAATATAATTACTGACCTTGACGGGAGCAGAATTAAGCTGATTATCTTTCGTATGGGTTATAGCCATAAAATCCTCGACATTATTTTTTTAGGTACAGAGTTATGTAGCAACTACACGCGAGAGGACATCAGTATTGCACCGCATTAATGATATAAAAGATTTATAATTCCTCCGCTAAAACATATTCCGGGACGCAAACCGTGCCTTCAAATAATTTACGGGAGGTTCTAATCACTGCGGCACGCGTTTTCTCAATATCATCTCCCTCTTTGAGTAAAGATACGGAAATTTTTCCGCTCGGATGTTCAATATTAATAATATTGGTATACGGCGTCCTCGGCTGGTCGGCCACAATGTGATGGGCCACCGATCCTTCAATTATCGTGGCCGTGGATATGCCGATAGAGCCCGTAATAGCCAGTGATTTATGGCAGGTATGAGGCATAAAATAACGAACTCTGATGGTCCCGCCTGCGCCGGGCGCGCTCAGCAGAACCGGTTTAGGGATCACTTTATCGGCGACATCGCCCAGCCCCATTTTCGCACCTGCCTTGCGCCGGATCGTTTCCAGCTTATTCATAAACGCGCGATCGGCATCGAGGTCGGCCGGTGATTCGTCTCCCGTTTTGCCCATCCGCTCTGCCCTAATCAGCACCATCGGCATCGCCATATCAATGCAGGTGACTTCCACATTATCAATCACATCAACGACGTTACCGGTTGGCAGCAGCTTTCCCGTCTTACATCCGGCGGAGTTAAGGAAAGTCAGGCCAATCGGCGCAGCGCAGCCGGGAACGCCATCAATGTGCGTATCGCCTTCATAGTTGACATAAAAATTCGGCGTTTGTACTTCCGCATCAACCAGCGTACCGGTATTCAGGTTGCGGATTCGCACTGTCGTCACCGGACTTTGCGCCTTAACCAGGCCTTTTTCAATCGCGAAGGGCCCTACGGCACAGAGCATATTACCGCAGTTAGGCGTGGTATCGACGCGGCGCTCGTTGACCATCACCTGAACAAATAAATAGTCGACGTCAGCATCCGGACTGTCCGAGGGGCTAACAATCGCGACTTTACTGGTTTGGGGGCTGCCGCCGCCAATACCATCAATTTCAAGTTCGTGACCCGCGCCCATTAAGCCCAGCAGCACAGCATCGCGTTCTTCAATTTTTGTCGGTAAATCACTGGCCAGAAGCACCGGGCCTTTCGAAGTACCGCCACGCATCAGTACACAAGGAATCTTTAACATTATGTTTCTCGTTTCACGCATTGATAAGAGCAATGTCAGGATTCCACAGACGAATACATAATTCTAATGCCAATAAAACCATCGATTAATACGTTTTGCGTATAAATAGCGGTTAGGTTAGTGTGTTTGCATCGCGATAAAGTCTGGAGTGAAATCTCATGCTGCACGATCTTCAAGGTATACAAGCGTTTGTTAAAATTGCAGAAATTGGATGCTTCACAAGAGCATCACATTTTCTTCACACATCCCAACCGGCGTTAACCCGCCGGATTAAAAAACTTGAAGAGCAGCTGGGAGCTACGCTATTTGAACGGACAACCAGAAACATTAAACTCACGGCTGTAGGCAGAGAGTTTTTACCTAAGGCAAAGAATTTAATAGATTTTTATGAAAGCTCGATCCTGAGTATTAAAGAAATGGCCACCCATCAAAGCGGCGTTGTCACCCTGTCCTGTCTCCCCACCGCGGCGTTCTATTTCCTCCCTTCGGTCATCAGGGACTATAACAATCACTACCCCAATATCCGTATCCGTATCCTCGAGCATAGCGCCAGCGATTGTCTTGAAGCCGTCTTAAACGGTGACGCAGATTTCGGCATAAACATGATAAACATCACACATCCCAATATCGATTTCTCGCCGCTGGTCAATGAACCTTTCGTATTAGCCTGCCGACGGGACCACGAACTGGCGCAGAAATCGCTGATCTTGTGGGAAGACCTGGCCAACTTCAGGCTTATTGGCGTTAGACGTTCAAGCGGTAACCGCTCGCTGATCGATCAAGCGCTGGAGAATATGGACTGGAAGCCCAACTGGTTCTATGAAGTCAGGCATCTGTCGACGTCGCTGGGTATGGTAGAGGCAGGGCTTGGCGTGGCGGTGGTTCCCAGTCTGGCCATGCCGACCGATGAGCATCACATTCTTGTCAGCCGTCCGCTCGTTGAGCCGGTTATTCGCCGCACGCTCGGTCTCGTGCTGCGCAGAGAAACGGCGCTGAGCCCTGCGGCGGAAAAGTTCAGGGAGATGCTATTACAACTCTGGTCACAGGATACAAGCAGCCCGTGGATAGGGAAATTTACCCGGTAGAGCCGCTTCTTCTGCGTTAAGCTTATCGTGGACGACGCTTCTGTCGCCGGAACGCGCCCTGATGAGCAGGCTCGACGGCAGGCGCTTCGACCTCAACGAAAATCCGGTGACCCGACGTATCAGCGGCTGGTATCAGGACTATTTACAGCAGGCGGAGTCGCCGCCCGCCGACCATCGACGGACGAAAAAAAACCCGCAGAGATAGCGCGGGTTGATTCAAATGCAAATCCATTGACTGCAAATAACATCACAATAACCAGGCGTTATTTTATGATGTGCATCACAAAAACATCACCCCCTGTTCGGGGGGGATGCTGACTTCTCCCGGGCCTCTCTTTATCCTCCCCGCGCGCAGCGTGGAGGGCTAAGGGCATAACGTGGCGGCCCAGCGCAGCTCTGATTCGCGCAGCGCAAAGATCGCCTGAGGGATTTTTGCTTTTTTTGCAGCCGGATGTAAGAATCGACAACAATTTTTATGGGTCAACGCGTTCACTGATGCCGCTCACCGCAGGGGCTGGGATATCGGCCATCGGGATGACATTGCGCATACGTCGTTGCAGCGTGCCGCCCGCCATATCAAATGAATGACTGCTCGCTACCAGAAACCCTCTGTATTACTTCATTCCACGGGAAACAGTATGAAGCCAAAACAAGCGGAAATTATCCGCCAGTCAATGTCTCTGTTTAACAAAGAGGGGTATCAGTCGCCGAGTATTGACCGGATATCGGAGAATGCAGGCATCTCCAAAATGACCTTCTACCGCTACTATGCGGATAAAGAGGCGCTCATTCTTGATATTTTACAGCAGAAAGAGAGTGAGTTTATGCAGGCGCTGCAGGAGATTACCGCCGATAAACCTTCGGGCCGCGAGAAGCTGTTTGCCGTCTTCGAATATTACAATAACTGGTTCACCTGTGAGGATTTCCACGGCTGCATGTTCACCCGCGCCCTGTTTGAATATGGAACCTCGTCTTCCGCTATCCGGGCGACATGCTCACGGTTTAAATCGCGCCTCTACCAGTTTTTCCGCGACATTCTTACCCTGCTGTTAAAACCGGAACCTGCGGAACGGGTGGCGATGATGATGCTCATGCTGATTGACGGCGCCATTGCCGCTCAGCAGGCGGAGTCCTCGGAATGCCGGGAGATCCCTCCCGGAATAACGGCCTGGAGCGCGGCAAAAGCGCTTATTTATTCAGAGGGCGGCACCCTCTGACTCGCGTTCAACAACGGTACGTAACGCCTCCAGCAGACAATCGTAGTAATCGCAGCAGGTCTGAAGACGCAGCGCTGCGCCAACGTAGACCTCCTCCAGCGCAGCCGGGTTTTTATTGCCGATCGGAACGATAACGTTATTCAGCCACCCATCGGCGTGACCGATATCAACCTCGATATGTTCCGCGTAATAATGCACGTCGCGATCCGTAAGGCCAATGCGACGGCACCCGGTCACGAGCTTCTGGTACTGCGGCGGGTCCAGCAGTTCCGTCATCGCCATCACGCCGAGCGATTTGTAGTAATGCTGACGGTTAACGCCGCCCAGCATGAACGCGTTATACCCGGCGAGCCCCTGCCAGTCATACAGATGGGCGAAATGGTTTTCAGGTAGCGCAATATCTCTGCGCTTCAGCAAATCCTTATACAAATTAACGTGCGTAAACTCCTGGCTGCCCTGGCCTATTTCATCCCAAAGGTTCTGGGCAATTTCTGCACGCGTTTCTGGCAGAGAGCCGACCAGCCCCATCGCGACCAGATCGAAAAACAGCAAATTGAGCGCGCTATCGCTTTTGAAGAAATAGTCTATTTGCGTAGCAGAGGCGGAAGAGGAGAGGAAATCAAAGAGGGGATGGTGCGAAGCCGGATGTTTCTGACATAAATGACGGAGTTCCTCAACGATATTCCCGGCGTCAAGCGCGGGTATCGGGAAACTGAAACGTTTTTTTTCCACCCGGAGCCATTCTGATTCGATGTAGCTTCTGATCCCGCAGAGTAATGGATGAAACTGGTTTTTTGCCGCCGCCGATAGCGGCTCCGCCAGCCACGCCTGGTAGAGTTTAAACAGCGCGCTGTGGGCACGTTTTTTCGCTTGCGGATCGTTGGCGGTAAAAGCCTTAGTACAGGTATTTTCGGTCAGGTACCAGGCTCTGTCCGCCAGTAGCGGATTGGCCGTCAGTTTCAGTGAAAGCGCGTTGCTGTGAAGAAGCTGGTCAATCATGTCATCCAGAGAGAGCCTGGCCATTGCGGAATGTTGTTCGTTCCCGGTGAAACCATTTTCTGTCTTACGCATTGATTTATCCCTGTATAATGCATGGTATGTATACGTTATCGTACAGACAAATATGCTGCAATCAGATTTTTTGCACACAGGTAACTAATTTTTAAACGCATGATTTAAAATAAAAAAATAATAAAATCCCCCAATAACCATAAAATTTAATTGATATATTAAAAAAAATAAAGTTACCATTTAGTACAGTTCTAAGCGATGCAAGGAATGAGCATGCCTTACCTGTTACTCACGCTGGCGGCCCTGTTTTGGGGAGGGAATTATGTCGTAGGGCATATTCTCGTTCAGGGCGCGGATCCGATTCTCATGACCGAAGCGAGATGGGCGTTGACCGCACTACTGCTGGTATTGCTGTATCAGCGGCAAATCCGCGACAGTCGGCCGTTGTTCCGCCAGAATGGCGCAACGCTGCTGGTTCTAACGCTGTGTGGACAGGTGAGCTTTCCCTTAACCCTCTATATTGGTCTGCAGTCGACGTCTGCGCTGAACGCAGCGATTTACATGTCTGCGACCCCCTGTATGGTGCTGATGATTAATCGCCTGATTTTCCATGACCGGGTATCGGCGCGGAACTGGTGGGGCGTGATCTTTAGTACCGCAGGGGTGCTGCTGCTCCTGCTGCATGGCAACCTGAGCAACGCAGAGGGGCTAAAAGGGTTTAGCCAGGGCGATCTGTGGGCAATGGGCTCGGCGCTAAGCTGGGCAGTATACTGCTCGCTGTTGCGTAACAAAGATCGTCGTATCCCCGCCAATGCTTTCGTCGCCGTCAGTTCGCTTCTTGGCGCCCTTATTCTGCTTCCGGTGGTGATTTTCTGGCTGTGGCTGCACCCCGCCACCTCATTCGCCGCCTACCACGATATCGCGTTCCTTACTGGACTGGCGTATCTGGTGATTTTCCCCTCGTGGCTGGCCTACCTGTTCTGGAATAAAGGCATCGCGGCTATTGGCGCGACTCGCGGTGAGATTTATACCCATATTATTCCGCTTTCCGGCGGCATATTAAGCATTGTGTTTTTACATACCCAGCCGCATCTCTATCATTTACTGAGCTCGCTGTTAATTTTGACCGGAATCGCGATTTGCTCATTCGCTAAAAAAGCAGCGGCGTATTCATAAATAATAATCTAACGTTTTAACCCATATTCACCGAAGAGTTTAATATGCTCAGGATATACTTATACCTTATTCTCGCCGCATCGGTTTCCGCGCTGGCGACAGATATGATCGTGCCCGCGCTGCCCCTATTACAAAAAGCGTTTAATACCGATTATTCGGCTATTCAGTTAACCATTAGTGGTTTTCTGGTGATATACGCGGCGAGCCAGTTATTATCAGGATTTCTTGGCGAAAAGTTGGGTAAATTACGCGTACTGACGGCCAGCTTTTTGCTTTTCCTCGCGGGCAGCCTCCTCTGTTTTATGTCCGATAGTTTAATGATGCTGTTGGCTGGCAGGGCGTTACAGGCCCTGGGCGCCGGCGCCGGGCCGGTCCTGTCTAAAGCTATCGCTAAAGAGACGTTCTCCCCGCTAACGCTCAAGCGCGCGCTTTCCGATATTTCTTCCGCCAGCGCGGTGGTTCCTCTTATTGCGCCGCTGGCCGGCGCCGCGCTCCTCGGCTATCTCAGCTGGAATTGGATATTCCTGGTTATGGCCCTGTTTAGCGTCGTCACCCTTGTGCTCTCTCCGCGTCGCCTTGAGCAGCATGATGCGGCCGCGGCGCCCTCCTCTTCCGGGTTTATCACCCCGGCATTTATTCAGGGAACGCTGCTGGTTTCGCTGATTCTGAGTTCGCTGTTTTGCTATATCTCGCTGTCGCCGGCCATTTTTATGCAGCAGCTGGGGCTAAGCACCATGCACTACTCGTTGCTCTTTTCTGCTTCCGTATTATTTTTTATTATTGGCAATCAGATCGCAAAATTCGAGCGAATAATTAACCCGTGGACTTTATTTATCCTGAATGCGCTGGCGGTTACCCCATTTATTATCGGCAGCCACTCACTACTATTATGTATCGCCGGATCGATGGTTTTTAACCTCACCCTTGGCGCCTATTACCCGAGCGCGAATTTTATCGCGCTGCAAATCAAAGGCAGCAAAACAGGTATTGCGGCGTCCGTCACCGGATTTATTCAAACGGTGAGCGCCGGCGCCATCAGCTATTTCGCCGTAAAACTAACGGATACCGGTATGGGGTTTGACAGAACCCTCGGTGCAAGCACGTTAACACTGGCAATTCTGTCTCTTCTGGTAGTCACGACAATGAAGGTAACGCAATGGAAAACTGGCAAAAAAGGAAAATAGACAGGTCGCTAAAATATCAGACCCGGGTATTCTCTGAACATATTAATGAACTGGTCGCGGTAAAAAGGGACGGCAAGGTCATTACCCTCGACGATGGTAGAAAAATGGTGGAATTTGTCTCATGCTAACATGGGAGCCAATATTCATCGCTATATTCAGGCGTGATGAAAAGCGCCGCGGACTGCGGCGCTTTTCTCTGCTTTCGGACGGTCATGCCAGGCGCTCGTTGAGCAGGCAGGCGAGCGCCTTAATGTTGTTCAGCATGGCGCCGGGCTTCAGGACGGATCCTGAACCAGATCGCATACATGGCGGGCAAGAACACCAGCGTCATGATGGTTCCCCCCAACGTCCCGCCAATCAGGGTATAGGCGAGCGTCCCCCAGAACACCGAATGGGTCAGAGGAATGAACGCCAGAACGGCGGCCATGGCCGTCAGTAAGACGGGCCTGGCTCTCTGCACCGTCGCTTCGATGACCGCATGGTACGGATCGAGACCTTCTTTCTCATTATGGTGAATCTGTCCGATAAGAATCAGCGTATTACGCATCAGAATGCCCGAAAGCGCAATCAGCCCGACGAGGGCGTTGATACCAAATGGCTGATTGAAAAGCAGCAGCGCGGGAACCACGCCGACAAGCCCGAGCGGAGCGGTTAGAAATACCATAACCATGGCCGACATTGAGCGCACCTGCACAATGATGATCAGCAGCGTCAGGGCGATCATGATGGGGAACAGCGGCGCCATCGCCCGGGTGGCTTTAGCCGATTCCTCAATGGAACCCGCCATTTCGATGCGGTACCCGGGCGGAAGCGAGTCCACAATCGGCTGCAGCTGTTTCATGATGGAGGCGGAAACGTCCGGAGGCTGAAGATTGTCGGCAATATCCCCCCGCACGGTAATCGTGGGCGTTCTGTCGCGGCGACGCAGTAAAGGATCTTCCATTCTGACCTCCACCTTCCCGATTTGCGCGAGCGGGATGCGCTGGCCCGCATTGCCGACCAGGCTAAACCCTTCAATTTTGGCCGGATCCAGACGTATATCCCCCGCGGCGCGCCCCGTCACCTGCACCGAGCGAATATCTTCCCGCACGGCGGTGATGGGAATGCC
Organism: Klebsiella sp. JN_Kp126; assembly: GCF_033843325.1. NCBI lineage: Bacteria > Pseudomonadati > Pseudomonadota > Gammaproteobacteria > Enterobacterales > Enterobacteriaceae > Klebsiella > Klebsiella sp. JN_Kp126. The sequence goes on from NZ_JAWXQV010000096.1 coordinate 45,383, forward strand.
CGATAGCAGGAACTGGAGCTGCTGAGCAACGGCATTGGACGTTAAGCCGGTTGCCTGTAGACGGTCCTGATCGAGGGTGAAATGCAGTGTCGGCACGCGCGATCCCCAGTCGGTGTTGACGGTCCTCATCATCGGGCTTGCCTGCAGCACGCCCTTAACCCGGTCCGCGATGTCGCGCAGTGTATCGGTATCCGGCCCCATCACTCGCCAGGCGACCGGGAAAGGGGAATACGGGCCAAACACCAGCTGCGTCACGCGAACGCGTGCTTCAGGCGCCAGTCCGCTGGCCACGGCTTGCCGCAGCCGCAATTTGAGCGCATCGCGTGATGCCTGGCTGTCCGTCAATATCACTATTTTGGCAAACGACGGGTCGGGGAGTTCGGGGGCCATCGCCAGGTAAAAACGCGGTGAACCCTGGCCAATGTAGGCGGTAACTATCCTGGCTTCTGGCTGTTTTTCCAACCAGTCCTCTATTTTGGCCGTTGCCGCGCTGGTCTGCTCAATCGAGGTGCCATAGGGCATCTGCACTTCAACGAGCACTTCCGGGCGGTCAGAGGTGGGGAAAAACTGTTTTTTCACCAGCCCCATCCCCATGACCGCCAGCGCGAAAAGCGCGATGACGGAACCGGCCACGAGCCATTTCCTGGCGATAACGCGGGTCAGCAGGCGGCGAAAGCGGTTATAGCGCGGCGTGTCATAGATGGCGGTATGCCCCCCTTCTACCTTTGCGATATCCGGCAGCATTTTCACCCCCAGATAAGGGGTGAAAACAACGGCGACCAGCCATGAGGCAATCAGGGCGAGGCCGACAATCCAGAACATATTGCTGGTGTATTCCCCGGCGGTGGACTGGGCGAAACCATTCGGCATAAAGCCGATAGCCGTGACCAGGGTACCGGCCAGCATGGGCGCGGCGGTATGGCTCCAGGCGTAGGCGGAGGCTTTGATTCTGTCGTAGCCCTCCTCCATTTTCACCACCATCATTTCGATGGCGATTATCGCGTCGTCAACCAGTAAGCCCAGCGCAAGAATCAGGGAGCCCAGCGTCACGCGGTCAAAGTTGATACCGGCGGCCTCCATCACCACAAAAACAACCGCCAGCGTCAGGGGAACCGCCGCCGCGACCACGACCCCCACGCGCCACCCCATGCTGACAAAACAGACCACCATCACCACGAGCAGGGCGACGAAGAATTTGATCATAAACTCATCGACTGCGGCGCTGATATTCACGGACTGATCGGTGACTTTCGTCAGGGTCATCCCCAGCGGCATACTGGCATTGATTTTTGCCGTTTCGGCATCCAGCGCTTTACCCAACGCCAGCCCATTCCAGCCTTCACGCATCACGATCCCCAGCAGCAGCGCCGGTTCATGTTGATTACGAATCTGCAAAGTGGGCGGATCTTCATAACCGCGTTCTACCGTTGCCACGTCGGACAGCTTGAGCGTTTTACCCTGAGCAATAAATGGCGTATCGCGGATCTTCTGCAATTCATCGAAAGCGCCATCGAGGCGGATAAAGATCTGCGCGCCGCGCGTTTCAATTGAACCTGCCGCGGTTAATGCGTTCTGGTTATTCAGCGCATTGAAAATATCCTGCGGCGAGAGCCCCATGGTAGCCAGACGCTCATGGGAGAAGGAGATATAAATCCGTTCGGCCTGTTCGCCGATAATATTGACTTTCTTGACCCCCGGGACGTGCAGGAGCTGCTGGCGTAACGTTTCGGCATCGCGGACCAGCAGGCGCTGCGGTTCTCCTTTCGCTTTCAGCGCAAACAGGGCGAAAGTGACGTCGGCAAATTCATCATTTATCATCGGCCCCGTCACGCCGGCGGGGAGGTTTCTGCTTTCATCGCCAAGCTTCTTCCGCGCCTGGTAGAACTCTTCCTGCACCTGTGATGGCGGCGTATTGTCCTGGAGTGAGAGCGTGATAAAGGCCATGCCGGGCCGGGTATAGGTTTCCGTGCGGTCATACCATTTGAGCTCCTGCAGGCGTTTTTCCAGCGGCTCAGCCACCTGATCCTGCATCTCCTGCGCGGTCGCGCCGGGCCAGACGGTGATAACCGTCATTTGCTTAACCGTAAAGGGGGGATCCTCCGCTCGCCCGAGGCCAAAAAAGGCGTAAATACCAGCGATAGTCACCAGAATAATTAAAAACAGCGTGACCGAGCGCTCGCGCACCGCAAGCGCTGACAGATTAAAGCGGCCCTGGCTCATGGTTTACCCCCCGTCCGGGCCGTATCCGGTTGCCCGGCCAGGCGGACAGCCTCGCCCTCGTGCAGAAGATGCGCCCCTAGCGCAACGATCTTCTCACCGAGCTTCACCTCGCCCGTTACCTGCGCCGCCTCCTCGCCCACGCTCAGCACCTTGACGGGCTGCCATGCGACCCTGGCTGGCTGCGCGGAGATCCGCCAGACGCCCGGTCCCTTGCCCGCATCATAAAGCGCGGCCAGCGGCACCTGCATGACCTGGCTTTCCCCACTCTGTTTTTTGATGTGCAGCGTTACTGTCGCCCCCAGCGGCGCGTTGGCTAACGGGCCTTCCAGCACGTACCGCGCCTCAAAGGTACGGGTGGTGGCATCGGCGGCATCGGAAAGCAGGCGCAGTTTTGCGGCGACGGGCTGCGTTTCGTCGCCATAGCGCGTCGCCAGCGCTTCGCTGCCGATGGCGGGGCGCAGCGTCTCCGGCAGCTGTACCAGCGCCTCTCGCTGCCCCGCCCTGGCCAGCCGGATCACCGCCTGCCCGGCACTAACGACCTGACCGGGTTCGGCAAGCGTCTCCATCACCACGCCGTCAGAGTCGGCCAGCAGCACGGCATAGCCCGTGGCATTTTGCGCCACGTTTGCCTGCGCCTGGGCTGCGCTGAGATCCGCTTTCGCGGAATCTGCCGCCGCTTTGATCTGGTCATACTCCGAGGCGGAGACTGCGCCAGCGCCAACGAGGCCACGGTAGCGCGCCTCATCGCTGATGGCTTTTCGCGCCCGCGCCCTGGCGGCGTCAACGGCCTGTTGCTGAGCCACGGCCTGCAGCTTCAGGTCGGCGGGATCCAGCCGCATCAGCGGCTGACCGCGCTTAACGGTCTGGCCAGTATCAACAAAGCGTTCAAGGATCTTACCCTGCACTCTAAAACCAAGATCGCTTTGCGTTCTTGCCACCACCACGCCGGTATAGGTGCGAGAGGTATCGTGCGCGAGTTCTACGGATGCGGATCTGACGAGCGGCGGCTGGGTGCGCGGATCGTCACTCGAGGCGTTATCACCGCAGGCCACGAGGGCCAACGGCAGAAGACAAGCGGCAAAGCGGGCTGAATGAAGCCTGAGCATGGGAAACCCTTAATCAAATAACAGGATGGTTTCCGCATTCTCAGACTAGTGACCAATAAAGTCAATGGTCACAAATCAGGGGGCCAGGCTTCTTAAAATCAGCGACGAGAGAAGAACCGCCGCCGTTGGGGCCGTTTCGAGATTAAACTGCAGTTGAACAGGATTGATGAAGGGGCACATCACCATATATATCGCATAAGTGGCTTCATCAAGGGGGGTTTTCCTTTCGAACTCCCCGGCCTGCCTGCCTTCGACAAGAATGCTCTCAATCAGCTTTAACAGCCGTTCCGCATACCTTTCTGTTGAAGGCCACTTCTCCCGCGAGGCGACGGCGGCAATATCGTAGAGTTTACGATCGTGAAAAAAGAGTTCGCTCCCCGCTTCGGTGAGCGCCCGGAAGAGGCGGCGTAATTTTTCGCTGGCTGACGGCGCGTCAGCCACCGCTGAGAGTACCGCGGCCATGATCATTTCCAGGCGGTTAGCGCAGATCACTTCGCCGATAGCCTGTTTGGATTCGAAAAACTTATAGATATAAGATTTTGAAAAACCGATAGATTTAGCCAGCTCCGCCACGGTGGTTTTTTCATAGCCGTAATGCCCGAAATGCTCAAAGGCAGCGTCGACGATTTGCTCCCGGACGCTGTGATCGAGCGGGCCGCGTGATGATGGGACGTTCATATTCTTAGTCATTTTTTCAGCTTAGCGTGATGCGCCTTGATTGACAACAAGTGACCATTTTATAATTAAGTCACGATTTCGACTTGTTTCAGGATCGCGCAATATCATCCTCACAGGTGACGGCACCTGCCCGGAGCGTCCGCGTCAGGCGACATACGCTGTTGGGCCAGATTCGGATGCTCTCAGAGCAAAATTGTACCAGACAAAATCCTTTGCCAACAAAAGCATCGGCTCCGTGGATGACTGCTTAACTCAACCTCAACGCACAGTTGAATATGAGGCGGACGTCATCTCAGCGCCTGCTGTTCAGAAAGGTATTTTTGCCGCCATTTAGCCGGAGATACGCCGTACAGCTTCCTGAAGGCTTTAGAAAAATGCAGCTGATTTTCATAGCCGACGGAAATGCCCACGACTTTAATCGCCGTAGCGCTGTTTTTCAGCAGGCTCACTGCGATATTCATACGAAAATTAAGCAAGTATTCCCTGGGGCCGATACCGTAGGCGCCTTTGAACAATCGGCAGAGGTAGCTGCGATTGATATTGCAATAGGCGGCCAGGCTATCAACCGTCAGATGTTCGTGGTAGCGATTTTCAATTTTTTTGATCGCCCTTTGCAGATGCCGGGTTTTGTCATCAGGGAGGGAAGCCTTTTCGCCGGGCGTATTGCTGATTAGCGAAGAAAAGAAGAGATAGCACAATCCCTGCACCTTCAGCGGATGCTCATCGCCATGTTCGACAATTTGCCGCAGGTAGCCAGAGGCGCTGGAGTCGTCTTTATTCAGGTTGGGGCGATAAACCGGAGATTGCCGGCTAAGATGACACTCCTCGAAAATTCTGGCGGCAATCAGCCCATCGACCTCAAGCCACATATAATGCCACGGATCCCTATTATCAGCGCAGTAGGTTGTCACCTCATGGGGATGGATCAGAAACCCCTCCCCGGCGCCGACAGGAAAAGCGCCAAACTCACTGTAAAATGTGCCAGTTCCACTTATCACATAATGAAATAGGTAATGCTGGCGGACTGCGGGGCCAAAGCGGTGTCCCTTATGACAATTCTCCTCGCCGTACTGGTACAAATTCAATTCGATATTGTCGGTATGATTAAGGGTAAAAGTCTTGTGCATCAGTCGCGCTCTCTCTTTTTCACCCACGTTATCAGAGATGCCTGCAGTAAAGTCACCGCGTTTCAGCCAGATTCGGAGCTGGCTCACACTTTCATAGCGACATCATTTTTCGCCATACCAATATCACATTTAGCCATATTTCCTGTTCATGCCGCAGCGTACATTCTGCCTGGTGAAAACAGCAGGAACGGAGAAATACCATGATTAAAGTGACATTTATGGGCGCAGGCAGCACCATTTTCGCCAGGAACGTACTCGGCGACATTATGACGACGCCGGCGTTGAAAGAGGTGGAGATTGCGCTGTACGACATCGACAGCGCCCGTCTCAATGAATCCCTCGCCATGTTGAATAATATCAACCGCAATACCAATGCGGGCAGAGCGAAGATCGCCGCCTACCTTGGCGTTGAGAACCGCCGCGCGGCGTTGAAAAACGCCAATTACGTGGTGAATGCTATTCAGGTTGGCGGCTACGATCCGTGTACCATCACCGATTTCACGATCGCGAAAAAATATGGTCTTCAGCAAACTATTGCCGATACCCTGGGCATTGGCGGTATCTTCCGCGCGCTGCGCACCCTACCCGTGCTGTTTGATTTCGCACGGGATATTGAAGCCGTGTGCCCGGACGCCTGGCTGCTGAACTACACCAATCCGATGGCCACGATAACCGGCGCCATGCTGCGCCATACGGAAGTGAAAACGGTAGGACTGTGCCACAGCGTTCAGGTGTGTGCTGAAACGCTGTTGAAAAGCGTGGATATGCCAACCGACGACGTGCAATTTCATATCGCGGGTATTAATCACATGGCCTGGCTGCTGGACATTCGCCGTCACGGCGAGGATTTGTACCCGGAAATCAAGCGCCGGGCCAGCGCCCTGCAGGGCAAGCATGATGATATGGTGCGCCATGAAATCATGAAAACTTTCGGCTATTACGTCACCGAATCGTCAGAGCACAACGCCGAATACATGCCTTACTGGATCAAACGCAGCTACCCGGAGCTGATTGAACGCTTCAATATCCCGCTGGATGAATATCCGCGCCGGTGTATTGAACAGATTGACCAATGGCAGCAGCAGAAACTGGCGCTGACCCATGACACCAGCCTGACCCACAGCCGTACCCATGAATACGCGTCTTACATCATCGAAGCGATGGAAACCGATCGGCCTTACAAAATTGGCGGTAACGTGCTCAACACCGGCCTGATTACCAACTTACCTTCCGAGGCCTGCGTCGAAGTCCCTTGCCTGGTCGATGGCCAGGGCGTCACGCCGTGCTACGTCGGCAATTTGCCGGAGCAGCTGGCAGCGCTGAACCGGACCAACATCAATACTCAGCTGTTGACCATCGAAGCGGCGGTGACGCGCAAACGCGAAGCCATCTACCATGCCGCCCTGCTCGACCCGCATACTTCCGCAGAGCTGTCGATCGATGACATCCGCAAACTGTGCGACGAACTTATTAAAGCACACGGCAGCTGGCTTCCCGCCTACCATTAATCGCTCTGCTGACCAGCAACCTCCTGATAACTCACCAGGCGCGGCGTTTTCCGCGCCGTTCCCCATGTTTACTCAAAGAACAGGAGGTTTTGTCTTTTCGGCGCTGTCTGTTTTTCTATTTTTTGATAAATCTCTTCGCATCGATTTATCTGCGGCGGCTTTGCCAGGGCTATCGGAAAGGAGATTAAGATTCAGCCTTACCCGGTACGTAACAGGCTGTTTTGTTTTTCTTGCGATATTCACCGGGCGGCAAATGAAAATGACGCGTAAATAATCGGGTGAATGTTTGCTGCGAGTCATAGCCGTAGCGCAAACCAATACTGTAAATATTCTCATCGGTCTCGCGTAAATCGCGGGCCGCTGAGTCCAGTTTTTTATTACGGATATAGCGCCCGAGGCTCTCGCCTCTATATTGCAAGAACAAACGCTGCAGGTACCATTTGGAATACCCTGAATAACGGGCTATCTGTTCTATACGCAGTGGTTTATGTAAGTTATTGTCGATCCAGTCAATGATGACGGCTATCACTGTTTCGGAAATAAACATGTCGCCTCCCCTTCTAAATGCTGCCGGTTTTATCAAGATAGTTTTTGCGTAAGGTATGCACATCATGTTGTCACCGGCACAGCGTGAAGCTCAGGGCACTAATAACCCTTTCATTATCAACGACAGACCGAATTCGAACGCAGTATCCGGATGGGGATACACCAGCGATTCGATAGAGGCACTTCCTGGCGATGGCTTTGATAAAATTTGATTACCATCACCGCCCGAGCGGGACTGCTCCTCTAATACGCATCCCAGGGTGTATTCACTCAGAGTGAGTAATATCATTGCGGCGTCGGCTTCAGTGAAACCGACGCGCGCAAGATACGCCACCTTGGGACGAAACGTATCCCCTCCCACCCGGGCCGGTGATGTCCCGGCATGTAACAGGGCGCCGTCCCGATGGGCGAGCAGAGCGCGCCGGAAACTACGGGCGTTTTCCGCCAGCCAGTTTGCCCATTCAGCAATGTCTTCGGGGACAGGCAGGGAATGGTGTTTGGCCAAAACCGCGGAAGCCATTTCTTCAAGTAAACTGGCCTTGTTCTTGAAATGCCAGTACAACGTCGCTGATTCCACCCCCAATTTTTGTGCCAGCTTACGGGTCGTAATCGCTTCCAGGCCGACCTCATCTAATAATGCTAATGCTGCCTCAATCACCTGATCTCGCTGGATTTTCGCCATGATATTCCCCCTTTATTGATGCATCAAACCGGCCAGTGGTCTGTGAAGCGCCATTTTGTCTGAACTCAGCGCCTGACGGAATCTTTAATGCAAATAAATCTATCATTGATAGCTTTATTGATCAATGATAGATTTCTTCGCTCATCGTCCTTAGGGGGCTTTTTATGAATATCAATCAAGACAAGCGGGTCAAGGAAACAACCCATCCGCGACCGATAAACGACATACCTCCGACGCTGTGGATGCAGGCGGCCATCATCACCCTGGGGGCGTTTGCAACGATGCTCTCATCAACGATGCTGAGCGCGGCGCTGCCCGCGATGGCCGCCGGCCTTGGCGTGACGGACACGGCAATACAATGGATAGCAACGGCGTATCTTATGGCCCTTGCGGCAGGCGTTCCGCTTAGCGCATGGGCGGCCAGGCGGTTTGGCGCTACGCAGCTTTGGCTCTATGGCCTTATTTTATTTGCGATTTTTTCGGCAGTTTGCGCCCTTTCCCCGCGTTTTGAGGTGCTGCTTGCTGCAAGAGTTATGCAAGGCCTGGCAGGGGGATTACTCGTACCGGCAGGGCAAACGATCCTTGGTCTGGTCGTCGGACGCGAACGTCTGGGGCGGGTGATTGGCACGATTGGCGTGGCGATCGTCATTGCTCCCTTGCTGGGAACATCGCTGGGCGCGGTCCTGCTTGAACTCTGCGGATGGCGAGGGTTATTTTGGATCACGGTGCCGTTCTGTCTGTGCGCCTGTCTTGCCGGATGGAAGCTGCTTCCCCGTCCAACAATAAAAACTGACAGGCCCCTCTCCCTGGACTGGCTGGGACTGGCGCTGGTCTTCTGCAGCCTGCCGATGCTGATGGAAGGCATGAAAGAGCTCAGCCTGAATAGTGGTAAATATGGCTGGAACGTCATCATGCTCAGCGTGGGCGCCCTGTTCACCTGCTTGTTTATTTATCGCTCTTTGCGCATTGAATCCCCCTTACTGCATCTCGAGCTTTTCAAGCATCGGGGTTTCACTTTATCTGCCGTATTGATGGCTATCGGCGGCGCAGTGAATTTTGGCGGTCAGTTCCTGCTTCCTTTATATTTCCGCGACGTTTGCCATGTAACGCTTGCTGAAGTGGGCCTGCTTCTCACCCCTCAGTTAATCGGCTCGGCGATAGGATTTCCGGTGGCCGGCTACTTCGCTGATAAGCTGGGGCCACGAACGGTGCTTATCATTGGCGGTTTGCTCGCGGCGTTTGCCACATTGCCACTGACAATGATTGATGCGGGAAGTCGCTATGCGCTTGTGGGGGGCGCAATAGCGGTCAGAGGGTTCGGTTTAGCCCTGGCAACTGTGCCCGCGATGGCTGCGGGCCTGGCTATGGCTGGCAGCCGTCACGTCGCTGATGCCGCACCTGTTCTGAATATCCTCCAGCGCGTTGGGGCGATGGCGGGCGCGGCGCTGGTGACCGCCTGCTACGTCAGATTTGCCCATACCCGGGGGAGCTTAGCCGCGTTTCACCACGCCGGGTGGCTACTTACCGGCGGGGCCGTACTGCTCGCGCTTTGCGCATTATTTATGGTGAACCATTCCACTTTAACAACGCCGGAAGAATAAACCCGTTATACAGAAAATGAATCGCTGTCAGAGCCGATCCCAATGCCTGCTGGTTAAATTTGCAGTAATGGATTTCGTTGCCTGCAAAATAAACAATTCGGAGCGGCTGATAGGCAGTCATGCCAGCCCGATGCGAACCGGCTGGCATGGCGCACTCTCGCTGGCTAAATCGCGCCGATCAATCCCCCATCAACCCGAATCACCGCGCCGGTAATGTAGCTGGCAGGCTGGCTTGCCAGAAACGCAGCGACGGCGCCGTACTCCTGCGGTTCGCCATAGCGCCCGGCCGGAATGCTCTGACGACTCTTTTCGGCGACCGCTTCCGCACTGCTGTTTTCCCGTTGCGCCTTGAGAGCATCCAGCTGACTGACGCGGTCGGTCGCGATGCGCCCTGGCACCATCACATTCACCGTCACGCCGTCGCCAGCCACTTCGCTGGCGAGGGTTTTCGACCAGCCGAGCAGGCTCATGCGCAGCGCGTTCGACAGGGCGAGTCCGGGAATGGGGGTTATCACGCCGGATGAAGTGGTGGTAATAATGCGTCCCCAGCCGCGGCTGCGCATGGCGGGCAGGAGTTTATCGGTGAGCTGAATCAACGAGGCGACCATGACTGAAAACTGCTGTTGCCAGACTGCGCCATCCGTCCCCTGCGCCGGTGCGGGCGGCGGACCACCGGAGTTGTTAACCAGAATATCGATATCGCCCCACCGCTCGCGGATATCGGCAATCACTCGATCAAACTGCTCCGGGGCGGCGAGATCCAACCGCCAGGCGTGGGCAGTACCGCCCAATAAGGTGATACGTTCCACCGTTTGCGCCAGTTTTTCCGCGCTGCGGCCGGTGACCGCCACCTTCACCCCTTCCTGCGCCAGGGACAGGGCAATAGCCTGTCCCAGACCACTGCCGGCACCGCAGACCAGCGCCACACGTTGTTGTATCTGAAAATCCATAAGTGCTCCTGATTGTATTTTCAGAAGCAACATGTGCAAGAGCGATGCCAGTTATGCGCGGGCGTTTTTAACATTGACCTGGTCAAAGGCGTATTGCAGATGCGTTCTCATCAACTCTGCCGCCAGTTCCGGCTTGTTCTCTCGCAGAGCATCGATGATGGCAACATGCTCTTCACACCACGCTTTTACGCGGCGCTTATTGTGATAGCTGCCAAACTCCAGCAGACGGCGCAGCCGGTTTTGTTGCTGAATGGCCTGTAACACGAACAGGTTGCCGCTGGCTTCTGCCAGCAGCTCGTGAAACTCAGCGTCGGTTTCGAAAATCTCTTTTGCCGGCACCTGCGTAATATCCGGGTGGGTGATGAGCCGCAGATGCCGGGCGCGCAGGCGTTTAAGCATCTGCCTGTCCACATGCAGGCCGGGCGTCAGCAGCGCCGTCGGTTCAATCATCAGGCGAAAACCGTAGCTGTTGCGTAGGGCGACATCGGAGTTGAGGGTTTGCAGGAAGCGCCAGCCGTGCCCCGCGTTACGGGCAATCAGGCCGTCCTCCGATAGCTTGACCAGCGTACGGGTCAGCACGCCGCGATCGACATCATAGCGCTGGCTGATTTCGGTCTGGGTAAACGATTCCGGCAGCGCACCCGCAATACGATCGTGTACCAGCTGCTCGTACAGCTTCTGATCATTGCTCTTGGACTGCTCAATCTCCAGCAGCTCCAGCTCATTGCTGCGTTTAAGCAGGAAAAAGCCCTGATTCGGACGCGCTTCAACCGCCCCCATTCGGGTCAACTCTTTTAGCCCGGCGCGCACCGGCGTACGCGACACGCCCAGCGCATCGGCAAGATGTTGCTCCCGTAAATGATGACCTGGATCGAATTTTGCTTCGGATATCAGGTCGAGTATTTGCCGGGCAATCCGGCGACTGCTCGCAGTGGAGTCAGGCTGCATGGAGAACGGTTCCCTGAAATGCATTGTTGTGATCGATATATACAATATCACGGGCAACAAAACGCAGCAAAACAAAGCAAGGACTGCACGATTAGCGTGCAATACGCACCAGGATGAGACATTTTTTCACACGCTTGATTGTATTTATTGACTCAATAAATTCAATTTAAATCTTAACCAGGAGACGACTATGTCCAGCAATTCTTTACTGTTTCGCCGCGTGCGTACCTTGATGTTCGCGCTGACCGCACTTCCGCTGGTAAGCCATGCAGCGGTGGAAACCATCGCCCCGGGCAAGCTGACCTACGGCACGGCGGCGACGTTTATGCCTTTTGAGTTCGTGAAAGAGGGCAAGCTCACCGGCTTCGATATCGACCTGATTAACGCGCTAAGCAAAGAGATCCGGCTGACGCCTGCGCCGATGCCGATGGAGTTCAAAGGGCTTATCCCAGCGCTGCAGGGGAAACGTCTCGATATCATCAACTCCGCCATGTACGTCAACCCGACCCGTGCCGCGCAGGTCGACTTCGTGCCCTATCTGAAAATCGGCAGCCGCGTGGTGGTGAGCAAAGGTAACCCGGCAAAAATCACCGGACGCGACCTGAGCCTCTGCGGCAAAAACATCGCCGTGACGCTCGGCGGGATCGAAGAGAGCCAGGCCCGGGCAGACAACCAGCGCTGCCTGGACGCCAAAAAACCGGCCATTAACGTCATGACGTTCCCCGCCGCCACCGACTCCGCCGTCGCCGTCGCCCAGGGCCGCGCCGATGCCGAGTTCCTCTCCACGCCGGGGACCGTCGCCCTGTTAACCGAAAAAGCGGGCATGTTTGCCGCGGTTGGTGACGAATTCGAAGCGGATACCCATATCGCGTTTGCCGTGCGTAAAGGCGACACCGAAACCCGAGCCCTGCTGGAGAAAGGTCTCCAGGGTCTCGTCAAAAATGGCACCTATAAGCAATTGATTGAGAAGTGGAACTTCCCTGACTCCGTTGCCCTTTTCTAAACCGTTTTGCCATTAACCGGAGAAAGCTATGTCGATCGAACTAATGTGGCAGTACTTCCTCTCACCCGAGTTTGTTCAGGGTGCGTGGATGACGCTACTGATTACCCTCTGCTCACTGTTGTGTGGCGTGGTGCTGGGCCTGGTGTTGGCGCTGTTGCAGGAAGCGCCGTTTCGCGCCGGGAGAGGGCTGGCCTTTTTCTACCTGTGGCTGTTTCGCGGGACGCCGGTGCTGTTCCAGATAATCTTTGTCTACAACGTGCTGCCAGGCTTCGGCTTACGCTTCTCCGCGTTTACCTGTGCAGTGCTGGCGCTTTCGCTTAATGAAGGCGCCTACATGGCGGAAATTCTGCGCTCTGGCCTGCAGGCCGTAAAAAGCGGCCAGCGCACCGCCGGCATGGCGCTCGGGATGACCCACGGGCAGATCATGCGAAAAATCGTGCTGCCTCAGGCCGCACGCATCGTTCTGCCGCCGATGGGTAACCAGATGATCAGCATGCTGAAATCGAGCGCGCTGGTGTCGGTTATCGCCGTTCAGGAGCTGCTGCTGGTCGCCAACCAGACCGCCAGCGCCAGCTTCCGCTACTTCGAAGCGCTTTGCGCCGCCGGTCTCTATTACCTGCTGCTCACCAGCCTGTTCATGATCTTCCAGTCGTGGCTTGAAAGCGTACTGGATCCCAAACAGCGGCGCAGCAAGAGCCAGAAGCGACTGACCCGCCTGTTTAAATTACCGAAAATCGCCCGGGAGGAACCATGAGCGAGAAACCGCTGCTGGAGATGATCGGCATTGATAAGACTTTTGGTCGCCAGACCGTGCTCAAGAACTGCTCACTTGAGGTGCAGCGCGGGGAAACCGTGGTGCTGATTGGGCCATCGGGCTCGGGAAAATCCACCCTGCTACGCTGCGTCAACATGCTCTCACCTGCCGACAGCGGCGACGTCTTTTTCGCCAGCCAGCACATCAGCCGGGGCGAAGTGCCGGTGCACAAACTGCGCCAGCGTATTGGCATGGTGTTCCAGAACTACGAGCTGTTCTCGCACCTGACGGCGGCGGAAAACATCATGCTGGCCCCAATGACGGTGCTGGGGATGAACCGCATTGATGCCCGCACGCTGGCGGACAACCTGCTGGCGAAGGTGCGCATCAACGAACGCGCGGACCACTTTCCGGACGAGCTCTCCGGCGGCCAGCAGCAGCGCGTGGCGATTGCCCGTGCCCTGGCGATGAAGCCCGAGCTGATGCTCTACGACGAACCCACCTCAGCTCTCGACCCGGAGATGATCCGCGAAGTGCTGGAAGTGATGGCAGAACTCAGCGCGGAAGGGATGACCAGCATGGTGGTGACCCACGAGATGGGCTTCGCCCGGCGGGCCGCCAACAACATTCTTTTTATGGAAGACGGCGAAATTATCGATCGCGCCAGCACCGGTGATTTCTTCGCCGGCCACGTCAGCGAGCGCGCGCAGCGCTTCCTGACGCAAATATTACATTAATCACGGAGTTCCTATGTCCAGTTACCAGGTTGACAGCGCACGAATGAAAAAGGATTTAGCGACGCTGGTTGCCATCAATACGGAAAATCCACCGGGCCATGAGCGTGAAGCCGCCGAATGTCTGGAAGGCTGGCTGCTGACCGCCGGGTTCGATCTCTCCTTTAGCGAATACGCGCCGGGGCGGACCAACGTTATCGCCGTCCTGCACAATGGACCGGGACCGTGCTTCGCCTTCAACACCCATATCGACACCGTTCCGGCGGGCAGCGGCTGGGCGAGCGATCCCTTCACCCTCAGCGAACGCGATGGCCGCCTGTACGGGCGCGGCGCCTGCGATGCCAAAGGCCCGCTGGTGGCGATGGTTGAAGCCCTGCGTCTGCTGGCCGCCAACCGTCAGCGCTGGTCCGGCACCTTGATGGGCGTGTTCACCGCCGATGAAGAGATCGCCAGCGAAGGGGCGAAATTCTACGTACGCGACACCCCGCCGGCGATTGATTTCGCGGTGATTGGCGAGCCGACATCGAATGCGACCTTCTCGGCTCACAAAGGCAGCTTGCGTCCTCGCGTGCGGGTAAAAGGCGTCACCGCGCACTCCGGCACGCCGGAGCTGGGGGTTAACGCCATTTACCAGTCCGCGCGCCTTTTAGGGCTGATCGAAGAGGCCCACCACCAGCAGGTGCGTTGCCGCTGCCACGATCTGGTCGGCAACGCCAGCCTGACGGTGACCCGCATTCACGGCGGCCATGCGGACAACGTGGTGCCAGACAGCTGCGAGCTGCTGCTCGATCGCCGCATGGTACCGGGGGAAGACGAAGAGGTTGTTAAAGCCGAACTGCAACAGCTGCTCGACCACGCGTACGCGCAGGCAAACGTGGAAGCGGAAATTATCGCCTGGCAGCCCACCACCGGCGGCGCGACGCAAACCGACAGCAGCGAAGCCATTGTCGAGCAAAGCCTTGCCGCCTGCCGCCGTCACGGACAGAGCGAACCCGGCCCGTTTGGTTTTCAGGGCGGCTGCGACCTGGTGCATTTCCGTTCGCTGGGCGCAAAGGGCGTGGTGATTGGCCCCGGCTCGCTGGCCGTGGCCCACAAGCCCGATGAATTCGTCCCCGTCGATGAATTTATCGCCGCGGCAGATATCTATCTCGATATTGCGCTCGCCATGCTGCCGCCGGCGTCCGATTTATGAAAGCGCAGCTCTTTCGGGGAGACCTGCATTACGCCGGCGTGACGCTGCATACCGCCGCCTCCGGCCCGGTGACGGCGCTCGACACCCTCTGGTTGCGCCTGGAGGATCGTGGCGTGACGGGGATTGGCGAAGTGCGTCTCAACATTCGCTACCTGCACGGCTACCGCGAAGAGCAGGTGCTGAACAACCTGCTTCAGCGCCTCAACGGTTGGGACTGGTGCCAGGAGCCCGCGGCGCAACTTGCCGCGCTGCACGAGGAGGACCGCACGCTGCTGCCGCCGTCGCGCATGGCGCTGGATATGGCGTTGCACGATTTAATGGCGCGTCAGAACGGGGTCAGCGTCGCCGCCTGGCTGGGGGCGCCAGCTGGCCTGCCCGCCTGGCACACCAATCAGACGCTGTTCTGGGGCAGCGAAGCAGAGATGCTGGCGCAGGCGCAGCGCTATGTCGATCGCGGTTTTACCCAGCTGAAGTTACGCACGGGGATAGCGGATTTCGCCACCGACCTGGCCCGCCTGCAAAAGCTGAGGCTGCGGTTTGGTCAGCAGATTTCGCTGGCGATTGACGTGAACGGCCAGTGGTCGCTGGCGCAGGCCCACGCGGCGTTCCCTTATCTGCGCGAGCTGAATCTCAGCTATATCGAACAGCCGTTAAGCCCGGCAAACGATAGCCAGCTTGCTGAACTGTACGGCTACGGCATCCCGATCATGCTCGATGAAAGCCTCAACAGCGAGGCGGCCATCACCCGGCTTATCGCCGCCAAAGGTGCGCTGTGGGGGCATCTCAAGCTGGTGAAACTGGGGGGGCTTGCTCCGACGCTTGCCGCCGCCGTCCGTCTGCGACTCGCCGACGTGCCGTTCATGATTGGCCAGATGAATGAAGGCCATGCCGCCACCGCCGCCGCGCTCCAGCTGTGCCGCGTGGTGCAACCGGCATTCGCCGAACTGTATGGCGCCGATGGATTAACCGACGATCCCGTCAGCGGGCTGGAATACCGCAATGGCATGGTCGCCGTTAACGACTCTCCCGGTCTGGGCGTGCAGTTCGATGCCGCGCGGGCCAACTTACTCCAGGAGTTTAATGATGCAAGATGTTAACAATGTGATTCAGGGCAGCGAGTCCGCCTTTCGCGCCGACGAATATGCGCAGCGCATTCAGCGTACCCGCGAACGCTTAAGCCGCGCGGGCGTGGACGTGATGATCGTGACCGGCCCGGAAAACATTTTCTGGCTTACCGGTCAGCAAACGCCGGGCTATTACACCTTTCAGGCGCTGCTGCTGCCGGTAGAAGGGGATCCGGTCTTTGTGATTCGCCAGCTCGAATACTTTAACTTTATCGCCAACACCTTTATTTCAGACGCCGCCATCTACCAGGATGGCGATAACCCGGTGGATTTCCTGGTAGGCATGCTGCAACAGCGCGGCTGGCTCAACAAACGCATTGGGCTGGACAAACGCGGCTGGTTCCTGCCGATTGCCGTCTATGAAGCCCTGCAGGCGAAGCTCGGCACCATCGCCGATACCGCGGGCGTCATCGAACCGCTGCGCGCGGTGAAATCGGCGGCGGAGGTGGAAAAAATCGCCCTCGCGGCGCGCTATGTGGATGCGGGCATGCGCGCCGGGATGGCGGCGATTGGCAGCGGCGCGGACGAAAACGCGCTGGTCTCCGCGATGATGGGGGCCGCTATTGCCGCCGGTTCCGAGTATGTCGGCATGGAACCGCTGGTTTCTACTGGCCCACGCAGCGGCGTGCCGCACGGCACCTGGCGACGTCGGGTGATGCAGGATAACGATCCGGTCTTTCTGGAGATGTCCGCCGCCCACGATCGCTACCACGCCGCGATGATGCGCTCCGCCTGGCTGGGCCGTCCGCCCGCTATCGCCATCGAAATGGAAAAAGTTTGTCAGGAAGCCCTGCAGGCCGCCCTCGACGCCATTCGTCCGGGCGCCACCTGCGAAGCCCCGCACCTGGCCTGCCAGAAGGTGATCGACCGCGCCGGATTCACCGAAAACTTCAAAAAACGCACCGGTTACTCCATCGGTATCGCCTTCGCGCCGGACTGGGGCGAAGGCGGCATTCTCAGTCTGTACAGCGGCGTCACCACCGAGCTGCAGCCTGGCATGACCTTCCACATCCCGCCGGCCCTGCGTATCTACGGTCAATTCACCGTCGGCGTCAGCGAAACCGTGGTGGTGACTGAAACCGGATATCGCCAGCTGGGTTCCCTGGCTCGCCCATTAACACTGCTGTAAGGAAAGAAAGATGAAAGATATCAACGAGTGCCGTGAACGTCTGCGCGGCATTTTCAACATCACCGTCACCCCGTTCACCGCCAGCGGCGCGATCGACTTCCCGGCGCTGCGTGAAAATATCGAACGCGTGATTGATCTGGGCTATGACGGCCTGCTGATTGGCGGCACCTACGGTGAGTTTCCGGTAATGACCGTCGAAGAACGCCGCGAGCTGTTTCATGAGGTGATGGGCTGCGTGGACGACCGCGTGGCGGTGATGCTGTGCAGCGCCAGTTCCGACCCGCGCGACGCCCGCGAGCTGACCCTGCTGGCAAGCGAGCTGGGCGGGCTGCCGATGGTCACCGCCCCCTTTGTTAGCGAAATCACTGACGAACAGATCGTCAGCTACTTCAATGAGATGGCGCCGTTATCCAAAACCGGCATTCTGGTGTACAACGCGCCGGGCATCGGCATCACCCTCTCCCCGGCGCTGCTGGAACGGCTGGCAGAGATCCCGAACGTGGTCGGCATCAAACAGGGCGATCTCAACCCAACCGCCATCGATCAGATTGCCAACCGCCTGCGCGGGCGTCTGCGTTTGTTCTGCGCCTCCGATCTGGCTTTCCTCGGGCCGATGATGGCCGGGTTTGACGGCATCAGCACGACCAACAGCGGCGCGCTGCCGGAGCTGATCGTCAATACCTTCCGCGCAGTGGAACGGGGCGACGCCGCCACCGCCCGCGATTTGCATCAGCTCTGGTACGCGTATCGGGCGCTGGCGCGCAAACACGGTCAGCCGCAGCTGGTGAAAGCGGCGATGGCGCTGCGCGGCTTTAACGGCGGCACCGTACGCGCACCGTTAAAACCGATCGGCGACGCGGCGCTGGCAGAGCTGACACGCGTAATGCAGGAGCTTGCCAGCGACCATCGCAGCGGGGTTACGCTGGCGCGTTAAGCGCCGCCTGTAGGAAGGCGACGAACAGCGGATGGGGCGCATCCGGGCGGGACATCAGTTCCGGATGCCCCTGAACCCCGTGCCAGAACGGCAGCTCAGGCTGGGAAACGGCTTCCACGATACCGTCGCTTTGCGCGCTCACGCTGACCCCGCCGGGAGACAGCGCCGGCAATAACTCGGGGTTAAAGCAGTAGCGATGGTTGTAGTGCATTTCGCAGATATCGCCGGGGATAAGCCCGGAGGAAAAAGGGAATACGCCGCAGCGATGACGGCCATCGGCAAAGGGAACAAAGCTGTGCAGGGCTTCATCAGGGGCGACTTCCGCGGGTATGGCCGATTCGAAACCCGGGCTACGGCGCACGGCTGCGGTCATCATGCTCTGCATTCCCAGGCACAGCCCCAGCGTTGGCTGCCCGCGGGCCAGGGTCTCTTCCGCCACGCGGATTTGTCCGTTGACCGCCGCCATCGAGGAACCGCCTGGCAGCACCACGCCCTGGAAGGCCTGAAGCTCGTGTAATCCCGTGGACAGGCTGACCGGCGCAAAGAAATGGACCTCCAGGTTCAGCCCCAGCGACGCCGCGGCATCGCCCAGCGAGCCGAGCGTGGCGGGATAGACCAGACGGTGGTCCGCCTCGCGGCCAATCAGCGCGATGCGCAAGGACCCGCCGGCAGACGACGACACGCCGCTATCCCAGCGGCCATAGCGGTCGGCGGTGAGATCTAACAGCGTGTGTTGCCCATCGCTGAGCGTCAGGCGGTGGCGGCTGTCGTCGCTGTAAAGCCGCTGGCCCTGCAGGTCGGCGATAAGCGGCGCCTGCGAGGACGCCAGCACAATGACGGCGTCTGATGACGGCAGGCGGGCGATATCGCGCACCTCTTCACGCAGCGTATCGCTGCGCCAGAGGCCGCTGGTCACGCAGTACCCTGCACGAATGACGTGCTGGTGGCTATCGGGTACATCCCCGGCGAAGTCGGGGCGAAGGCTCCAGAGGGGCAACCCAAGACGATTGGCCCACAGGCTGGCGGTGATACCGTAGCGGGCGGGCGCGGAGCTGTTATCGAGAATAAAGATCGGTGACACGGCGAGTTTCCTGCTGATGTTGGGTACCTAATTGTATTAATTGAATCATTAGATACAAAAGAGGATTTATGAATAACAGTCAAATCGCCCGTCGTATGCAATCCGTACGGCCTTCTCCGACCGCGGCCATTTCTGACCAGGTACGGGTACTGGAAGCCGCAGGCAAGCAGGTTATCAACCTGGGCGAAGGGGAACTGGATTTTGCTACCCCACCCCATATTAGCTATGCGGGCATTGAAGCTATCGTGCATCACCAGACTAAGTATACCGCCGTTTCCGGCACCGCAGCGCTCAAGGCGGCCATTGCCGCCAAGTTCGCTCGCGACAATCAGCTGCGCTACCGTCCGGAAGAGATCATCGCCGGGAGCGGCGCCAAACAGCTTATTTTCAACGCCTTTCTGGCAACCCTGGACGCCGGGCAGCAGGTGATTATTCCCGCGCCCTACTGGGTCTCTTACCCGGATATGGTCTCTCTGGCCGACGGCGAACCGGTGATTGTGCCCTGCGATGAACAACACGGCTGGAAGCTGACGCCGGAACAACTGGCCGCCGCCCTCACCCCGTCAACGCGCTGGTTGATCCTCAATTCGCCGGGCAACCCGACCGGGGCGATTTACAGCGAACGGGAGCTGCGCGCGCTGGCAGACGTGCTGGCGGACTACCCGCAGGTGCTGGTGATGGCCGACGACATTTACGAGCCGCTGCGTTACGACAATACCCCGTTCACCACGTTTGCTCAGGCCGCGCCGCAGCTGGTTTCGCGTACGCTGACGGTGAACGGCGTGTCCAAAAGCCACGCCATGACCGGCTGGCGTCTGGGCTATGCGGGCGGGCCGCAGTGGCTCATTGCCGCCATGCAGATCCTGCAATCACAAAGCACCTCCAACCCCAGCGCGATTTCGCAGGCTGCGGCGGTCGCTGCCCTTAACCATTCGGCGGACTTCTTAGACGGCTGGCTGCACACGCTGGATAAGCGCCGTCAGCAGGTGCTGGGGATGATTGCCGCCACCGAGGGCCTGAGCGCTGGCATTCCCCAGGGCGCATTCTATGTGTTTGCCAACTGCCAGCGGCTCATTGGGCGAGTGACGCCCACCGGCGAAACTCTCCGCGACGACAGCGGACTGGCGAACTGGCTGTTAGAACACACTCAGGTGGCCGTGTTACACGGGTCCGCGTTCGGCATGCCGGGGTATTTACGTATTGCCTACGCGGTGGAAGATGGGCTGCTGACGCAGGCCTGTCAGCGGATTGCCGAAGCCTGCGCGCAGCTGCGTTAGGGCACGCAAGCACCACAATGGCGCCCTGTAAAAAGAAAACCCCGCGCGATGTACTGGCCGGGGTTGTTGAATGCGGGCGCTCCGTTTTCTCAGCTCGCCAGCGCAATAGCGCGGCAATCAGTTTGCGTTCACGCCCGGCCGCTGCGGCAAAAATTCCTCGCCCCTGCCCCCTCCGTCGGGGCGAAATTGCGAAATGCATCACAGTCCAGGAAATAACTTAACAGGTTAACCGGTTAAGTTGAGTTGAGAGGTTGATCGGACAATCGGGTACGGGTATCGTAAGCCTACGAAATAAAATAAATGTAAACAGAAACTGGCGAAACAATGAAAGCAACGGCACAGTCAACGAAATACCAGGTGATAAAGGCAGCACTGTTAGATGAAATAAGAAACGGTACTTTTAAACCCGGGGAAAAATTCTACAGTGAGTCGGAATTAAAAGAGCGTTACTCCGTCAGTTCCGCCACGGTTATTCGCGCTATTCACGAAATGGTCAATGAAGGCTACCTGATTCGCTATCAGGGTAAAGGCACTTTTGTTTCGAAAGCCAAACGTAATGAGAACATTATTTTCTCAGAATCAGATAACGATTTAAAAGGTATGCAGTCGGTTAAAGTTATCGCCTGTGAACTGGAAAACGATCCGTGTATTAAAGAAAAACTCGGGTTAAATGATGATGAAAGATATTATCGTATTGCGCGTTTAAAGTTTGATAATAACAAACCTTATGCATTACAGGTTTCGCATATTCCGGCCCGCTACTTCGCCAGTCAATTGACGATTAAGAATTCGGCACTCAGCTCTATTTATGAGGCTTTTAAGGTTAACAATGGTCTTGATATGTACACCATGCCCTATCGGCAGACCATCTGCGCCCTGACCGATGCTGCGCCAGAAGTCCTGCAGCACCTTGAGCTCACGGCTCACCAGCCCGTTATCATGATGAAACGCTATACCCACGACGAGCAAGGTCAGGTGATTGAATATATTGAGACCTGGAAACGGTTAGAATCATTTTATATTGAAATAAGAACGCCAGATAAGGGGGCAGGATGAACCAATTATTATTAATCTCTCATGGGGGTTTCGCCAGCGGTGCCAGACAGGCCACAGAATTAATACTCGGAGCGCAGCCAAACCTTCACGTAGTTGAACTGGATGGTGAGAAAGGGATAGCAGTATTTAAACAGGAACTTCTCGATAAAATCACCATCCTTAGCGCAGCAAAATCCAAAATTATTATCCTCTCTGATTTAAAAAGTGGTTCGCCGTATAACTCCGCAATGGAGATTATTGTCACTAACAACCTATGGAATAATATCACCCTGTTCTCTGGGATGAATTTAAATTTAATTCTGGAAATGGCGATGGCAATTGATGAAAGTCACTCGCCAGCCTCGCTGAATGAAATAATAACTACGGCGCGTGATGGTATTTACCATTTACAGCAGGCAGCGCTTGCCGCCCACACAGACGACGGAGACGAGTAAAAAATGGAGCACATTGCGGTCTGGCAGATAGCGTTACTGACGCTTTATTCAGGGCTGGCGATATACGACGGCAACAACACGACGCTTGGGTTAGTGAAACCGAGCATGGCGGGCTTCTTTGCCGGCCTCATTATGGGCGATATGACCACCGGGCTTATCGTCGGCGGCACCCTGAACCTGCTGGTACTGGGCGTGGGCAACTTCGGCGGCGCGTCGATCCCGGACTACATGACCGGTGCGGTGCTGGGTACCACTTTCGCGATCATCAGCGGCCAGGGCGCGGCGTTTGGCGCCACCATTGCGGTGCCGATTGGTCTCTTAATGGTACAGCTGGATATCCTCGCCCGCTTCAGCAACACCTTTATCCATCATAAGGCCGACAGGCTGATTGAAGAGGGTCAGGTGAAGGCGGCGGCCAGGATGAACCTGCTGGGCCAGGTGCCTATTTCGCTCTCGCGTATGCTGCCGGTGCTGTTGGCGCTGATCCTCGGGGCAACCTTTGTTAATGACTTCGTGACCTGGATCCCCGCGTCCATCATGAACGGTCTTAAAGTCGCCGGTGGCCTACTGCCTGCGCTGGGTATCTCCATCCTGCTGCGCTATTTACCGATTAAGAAGAACATCTCGTTTCTGATTCTGGGCTTTTTCCTGGCGGCCTATCTGAAAGTGCCGGTGCTGGGCGCCGCGCTGCTGGGTCTGGCAATTGCGCTTTACGTCTTCAACTCAGAAAAACAGGTAACGCAAACTACCGAATCCCCGGCAAATGGAGCAATGGGCGATGAATAAAGTACTAAAACGCGTGTTCTGGCGCTGGTTCCTGTTCGGTCAGTCTGGCTGGAACTACGAAAAAATGCAGGGTCTGGGCTATCTGTACAGCATCTATCCGTTCCTTGAGAAAAAGTACGCAAAACCCGAAGAGCAGAAGGACGCTGCGAAGGTACACAGCCAGTTCTTTAACACCAACAACACCATGGCGCCGGGGATCCTCGGGGTGAACATCGCCCTGGAAGAGCAGACCGGGCTTGCGGGCAAAGATGCGGTTGCCGGGATCAAAACCGGTCTGATGGGGCCGCTGGCGGGCATCGGAGATACGCTGTTCTTTGTTATTCCGACCACCATTATCGGTTCTGTCGCTTCGTACCTCGCACTGCAGGGCAACCCGGTGGGGCTTGTTCTCTGGCTACTGTTCGCCCTGGTTCGCATGCTGTTTATGCGCTTTAGCATCAGCAAAGGGTATCAGGAAGGGGTCAACCTGCTGGGGTCTTTGACCAATAGCCTCAACAAAATTACCCGCGCAGCCAATATTCTCGGGCTGACGGTTATCGGGGCGCTTATCCCCTCGGTGGTGAAGGCGAATCTTAATTTCGAATTCAGCTACGGCGAAGTGTCGCTCAAGCTGCAGAGCATTGCCGACCAGATTATGCCCGGGCTTATTCCGCTGCTGGTTGTGGGGTTCACCTGGTGGCTGCTGGGGCTCAAAAAGATGAACTCGACTCGGGTCATTTTTGTCCTGATTGCTTTAGGTATTATCGGCTACAACCTGAATATTCTCGGTTAAGTAACACATTGATTTAAGGAACTTATCATGAAAGGTATTGTGCATATTCGTGTCGATGACCGGCTGATCCACGGCCAGGTGGCCACCCGCTGGGTAAGCCACTTCAACGCCAACCGTATTATGGTGATTGACGACGCCGTAGCTGCAAACGACGTAGAGAAAATGCTGCTGCGCAGTGCAGCCCCGGAAGGCTGCAACACCTCTATTCTCTCTTTTGAGAAAGCCAGCGCCAATATCCTCGCCGGCAACTACGACGGTCAGCGCGTACTGATCCTGCTGAAGACCCCGGAGCTGGCGCTGAAGCTGATGAACGCCGGAATTGCCCTCCCCCAGCTCAATATCGGCAATATGTCCAACAAAGACGATCGCCGCCAGATCAAACGCTCGGTCAGCGTCAACGATGCTGAGATCGCGGCCATCAACGCGCTGCTGGAAAAAGGCGTGGCGGTGACGGCGCAGATGACGCCGGAAGAGCCGAACGCCTGTATCACCACGTTTTTAAAAGCCGATAAGGGATAAGGGATAAGGGATGTCACCACATCAGCAGCAGTATTATCAGCATGTTTTAGCGACGCTGAATCAGGTGTTTCTTACTCAGAGCGCTGAAGTTGAGCAGGCGGCGGCGCTGTTTGCCGAGTGCGTCAAAGCCAACGGCATTATTCACGGCTTTGGATCCGGCCACTCGTTTGCCGCGGCGGTTGAGCTGGCCGGTCGTGCGGGCGGCCTGGTCAATACCAAAGCCATTGACCAGTTCTATGGGCCAACCGGCTGGTTTGATTCGCTGAAAGGGATTGGCGACATCTTCTCCGGGCTGCTCGATCTGCGCGAGTCAGACTGCTTTGTGATTATCTCCAACTCCGGCACTAAACCGCTGCACGTTGAGCTGGCACGCAAGGTCAAAGAGAGGGGGCTGAAGCTGGTGGTTATCACCCGCTACGCCGGTGAGTCGACGCCAACGAGCGAGAGCATTCGCGACTATGCCGATGTCATTCTCGATAACGGCTGCCCGTCCGGTGACTGCACGCTAAGTATGGATAACGGCAACATCATGACCGGTCCGGTGTCCTCGCTGTCTGCGGCCTTCATCATCAATAACGTGGTGATCCACTGCATCGAGATGCTGCTGGAACAAGGTATCGCGCCGCCGGTGATGCGCAGCATCAATCTGCCCGGCGGTAAAGAATACAACGACATGCTGATGAGTCAGTACAAAGAGCGCGTATTCACGCTGTAGGGAAAAATCATGAAAGAGAGTCTGTCGAATCGCCTCACACCGCTGCCCTTTCCTGCCCTCACGCCCGACGCCTGTCGGGATGAGCTGACGGCGTGCGCGCGGCGCATCGCGCGTAACATGGGTCTGTACGGCGAGAAATTCCCCTCAGCCTGCACGATCCATAATCGCTACGTTCTGAAAGAGAATAACGACTGGACCAACGGATTCTGGACCGGGATGCAGGCAATGGCCTGGGAGTTCAGCGGCGATCGCGCCTACCTGGACGGCGTTGAACGCAATGTGGCGAGTTTTAAAGCCCGCCTGGCGGCGCACCACGTCCTCGATCACCACGATATCGGCTTCCTTTATAGCCTGTCGGCAGTCGCGTACTGGAAACTGACGGAGCGCGAAGCGCTAACCCCGCTTATTCTGGCGGCGGCCGATCTGCTGGTAAACCGTTTTCACCCCAGCGCCGGTTTTATCCAGGCCTGGGGGACGCTTAACGACCCGCAGGAGTACCGGCTTATTATCGATTCATTGATTAACCTTCCCCTGCTCCACGTGGCGGCAAAGATCAGCGGTGAATCACGTTATCGGGAAGTGGCTGAACGCCACTATGCGGCGGTCATCAACAACATTTTTCGCGAAGACGGCTCCACTTTCCATACCTTCTATTTTGACCAGACAAGCGGTGCGCCTTCGCACGGGAAAACCTTTCAGGGCTACAGCGATAACTCCTGCTGGGCCCGCGGCCAGGCGTGGGCCATTCTCGGCATCCCGCTTCACTGGTCTGCCACCGGCGAAACCGACCACTACGAACGGTGGCAGCAGGCCTGCGAGTATTTCTTCCGCTACCTGCCGGAGGACGGCGTTCCCGCCTGGGATCTGCTGCTGGCTGCAGATCCGGACGCCCCGAAAGACAGCTCCGCGCTGGCGATTGCGGTCTGCGGCCTGCTGGAAGCGCATAAGCACTTTCCGGATGCCGGTTACCAGAAACTGGCGCGTCAATGTCTGCTGGCATTAATGCGCAGCGCGTCTGCCCGCGATGATGATGTCTGCGAAGGCTTACTTAAACATGGTGTTTACGCCTATGCCCTCGGTAAAGGCATCGATGAATGTAATCTCTGGGGAGATTACTTCTATATGGAAGCGTTATACCGAGTCTACCAACCACAATGGTCAGGATACTGGTTATGACAATGATTCAGAGCTATTTAGATATCGTCCAGAAAAAACTTAACGACATTACTCAACAGCAAAGCCATAAAATCACTTCCACCGCCGTGGAACTGGCAAAAATCATTAACCAGGGAGGTGTAATTTATATTTTCGGCTGCGGCCACTCACATATTTTCGCTGAAGATGTATTTTATCGTGCCGGAGGAATCGCCCCGGTTCGGCCAATATTTATCGAACCTTTAATGTTACATCAGGGGGCGGCGGCCTCATCATATTATGAAAAACAGAATGACTATATTGCTGAGCACCTGGAGAGATTCTCGATCACCAGTAAAGATGCGCTGATTGTTATCTCAACTTCCGGGATTAACCCCGCTCCGGTCGATGCAGCGCTCTGGGCAAAACAGCACGGGGCATTTACCCTGGCGCTGACCAGCTTTCTGTATGCCGAGACCCAACCGTCGAAGCACAAGGCTGGCCTTAAGCTGCGGGACTGCGTGGATGTCGCCATTGATAACCAGGTGCCAATCGGTGATGCGGTGCTTTCCCTTACGGAGCATGCAACGCCGTTCGCGCCGGTTTCCTCAATGACCGGGCTATTTATTATGCACACCCTGTTCGCGGAAATCATAGCGAACCTGGGGAGTGAAAATAAATCTCTGCCGGTATTTTTGAGCGGTAACATTGCGAATTCCTCAAAACATAATGAATATCTTCTCGAAAAATATGGTGCGCAAATCCCGGAGCTCATAAATAACACGAGTTTTAAATAAGCAGTACATCCCCTCGCCCTATAATACATGGTTTTATAAGGTATATAATAATGACAAGTCATAGACTCAGAGTTTCTCTGTGTACACCGCTGTTTCTTTTTATTGCCGCAGATGCCTTTGCGGAAGAAGAAACGGATTATGAAGCGCCTTCTCAGTTTGAGAAAGCGTTTTATGATGAAGGAAAATTAAATCTCAATACCTCACTATATATTCGTCATCGTGCTGTAAAAGACCCCGCGACCGGTAAATACGGACTGGGTCCAGCCGGGATCCAGAACCAGACCGGTAACGTGGCAATTAGCTATATTTCAGGCTATTACCAGGACGTTATTGGCTTTGATTTCTGGGGCAACGCCAACATTAAGCTCGGGCATACCGTCGGTCAGTCGGAGATCCTTTACTACGACTACGATTGCGGCGAGCCGGGCAAGTTCAGCCCGTGCGAGAAGTCCTACATGAGCGTGTCGGTTGCCGCACTCAAGCTCAACCTTGGCGATGCAGGCACCAACTTCAAGCTGGCCGCGGGCTATACCCCCATTAACTCCGGTACCGTAAAAAGCAGCTGGGGCCTCAACCCTCACGCTTTTCGCGGGTTTGACAGTGCCCTGACCCTCGACAAACTGAGGCTGACCTACGCCTGGGCCGACCGCTTCAAGAACGACTGGAGCCGTGATTTTAAACCGATGACTACGGCCTGGCACCAGAACAACGCCGCCGGACTCGATGACAACGGCAAAACCATTAAAGCCGGTGCAATCATCGATTACATTCACACGGTGGGCGCAGTCTATAACTTTGGCAGTACCGTGCTTGACGTGGGCTATGGCGAAGGTAAAGGCTACCGTCGCAACTGGCAGGCACAGGTAGAGCGTCACGATACGTTGACAAAGGATGTCTCCCTGCAGAGTAAGCTCTTCTACCAGGGTGCGCGCTACATTGAAGATCTGTCGAAAATTAAAGATCCTGCAACGGAATATTATGTGGGGGTTGGTTTTAACCTGAGCCACGACAACACCGTGTGGTCCCTTGGCTATAGTCAGAACTACGCCCCGAACACCGGAGATTACAACTTCCGCTTAACCCCGTGGGCGAACTCCGATAAGCGTGATTATCAGCCGACGCTGTCGCAGCTGGAAGACTTTAACGTTTCCGGCGCCCGCGCGGTTCGTTTTGGCGTGAGTTATAACTTTGCCGATCTTAATCTACCGGAGTTAACCCTGGGCGGTGCCGGAACCTACGGCTGGCACGTGGTTAGCGATGTCAGTAAAACCGGTTCGACGAGAAAGTACGACGGGAACATGGTGTCGTTCGATCTTTCCGCTCGCTATCTGGTGGCGGACGGCATGGCGAAAGGCCTCTCCTTTACCCTGCTCCCGGCGCTCTTCCGGGCAACAGACAGCAACTATAAAACCGATCGTAACGACGTGAAGTTTATCGTCGGCTACAGCATCAATATCTTCTGAGCCTGCCCCCCTCAACAGCGCATGAGGGGGACTTTGCGAGGGGAACCGCACCTGTCAGCTTCAAACGGCCAGAGCGGGTTACTCAACCGAATGGCATACAGAATAGCGGCACATAAGAAAAAACCCCGAGCGATTAAAGAGCTCGGGGTTTGTATGACCGGCTTGCACGATGCCGAAGAAAGCAAAAGAACCATCAGGACTAGCCGTAGATAGATAAGTGACATTAAAATAACACTCGGAGATAGTTCGAACTGTTTTGGGCCTGCTACCTTGTCATACTAAACATTTCTCTGTAGATAATTCTGGCTTACTCCCTCACCATTTTCATATATTCATAAAATATGATAACCATCACATTCATGATCAGGGTGCCAATTTTTGATATAGCTAGCTTTTACTTTTTGCTACAGATGGTAATGCACCCTAAAAAAGGAATTAATCATGAAAATGACAATAATATATGCACTACTATCCGTATTTTTTGGAGTATATGGAACAACGGCCAGTGCCAGTAACACAAATCAAGTATCACAAAATTTAGAAACTGCGATTCCCCAACAAAAGCAAATAGTTATCGGCAATTGGGACGAGTTCAACTCAAGAAAAATTGACAGACTCATTCAAGAAGCAAAGCAGAAGCCTGCGCATTCTTTATATGCTGTTTTTGATTTTGACAACACAACAGCTTTTCTGGATATCGAAGAGGCAACGCTTATCTATCAACTAGAAAACCTTAAATTTTCGATGAAACCTGAGATATTGAAAGAGATAATTTACAAAGATATACCGCCTTCAAACTTTAACTCGGATTATAATAATAAAAATCATCAACCGGTTAATATAAACCTCATTGGTCAAGACATTATTGATAGCTACACATGGCTATACAATAATTACAGCAGATTTGCGGGTAATAAAACGCTTGATGAAATTAAAAAAAATTCTAATTATATGAATTTTATAGTGAAAATGAGATATTTATATGATGCAATCGGTGGGTCATTCGACCATGAGGTATCTTATCCATGGGTGACGTATCTTTTTTCTGGCATGTCCAAAAAAGAAGTAGCTGATTTAGTGCACGATACTATTGAGTGGCAAAACAACCAGCCTATCGGAAAGGTGACATGGGTAAGCCCGGCAGATATGGCAGGCCGAGCTGGTATCGTATCAGTAACATGGAAAAATGGATTCAGGCTGATCCCAGAAATGCAGACATTATATAAAAACCTACAGCAGGCAGGTGTTGATGTTTATGTCATTTCCGCTTCTGCTTTAGATGTGATAAAAAGCATCGTTACTACAGAAAAATATGGTTTTTCTGTTCCTGAGTCTCATGTCTATGCAATGCATCCCTTATATGATAAAGAAGGTAGATTGACTCACAGCCTCGATCCATACTATCCCCAGACGCAAGGTAAAGGTAAAACCGAAACCATAAAGAAATTTATACAACAACATTACAAAAATACAGGACCAATATTAGTTGCTGGCGATAGCGAAGGAGATCAAAACATGATGTCCGACTTTAATGACACAAAGTTAGTTCTTATTATTAACCGGCTACGCTCATCTGACACCATTATCGGTGAGCTATCAGCTAAAGCCGTTCGTGACTATAATAAAGATGATGCAAAAATATTATTACAAGGAAGAGATGAAAATAAAGGGGAATTTTTACCATCACAAAGTAGCATATTGATGGGCACTAATAACAAAGTATCTTTACCATAGTTATCAACTTACAGCAATGCCTCTTACTTGAAACGGGGGCATTGCTAGTGAATGGATATTTATTGAGCAAAGGACGGGCTTTAGATGTAAAAAAGCCCGTATAAACGGGCTTTTTTGTACTACTTTATGCACTATAAAATCAAAACTATTCTTCAAGCTCTTGATTTTATTTAGAATTTGGCGGAAGCGTAGAGATTCGAACTCTAGAACCCTTTCGGGTCGCCGGTTTTCAAGACCGGTGCCTTCAACCGCTCGGCCACGCTTCCAATGAGGCGCACTATAAACACCTCTGTTCAGGCTGTAAAGCACCAATTTATTCAACTGCCTTAAAATTAAACAAAAACGCGTTATTCGTCTGAAATTCAGGCAGTTTGCGCAGATTTTCAGCGCAAACCGCCCTCTTCGCGTTAATGTTTTTTGATGTACATATCTTTGGTGTAGTAATACCCCAGCTTATCCGGCGTAAATCCCCCTACCCATGGCTTGACCAGATGGGTGCGCACGTAGTGATAGACCGGAATGGCCGGGACATCCTGACCTAACAGATCCTCCGCCTGCTGGTAGAACTTGCCCCGTGCCGTCGTGTCAGAGGCTTTTGCCGCATTGCGCAGCGCCTCATCGTAGGCCGGGTTGCTGTACTGGCTAGTATTTTCACTGTCGCCGGTGCGGAAGTTATTGAGAAACGTCGCGGCGTCGTCATAGTCGGCTATCCACGCGTAGCGCACGGCGTCAAAATTATGCGTATGCATGGCGTCGAGCATGGTCTTCCACTCCTGGTTTTGCAGCTTCGCCTCAACGCCAAGGTTCTTTTTCCACATTGAGCTGGCGGCGATGGCAATTCGCTGGTGAGATTCGGACGTGTTATAGAGCAGATTAAAGACCAGCGGATGGGTCTCATTATACCCGGCTTCGCTTAATAGCTTTTTCGCCTCGGCGATACGCTTCTCGCGTGGCCAGCTGGCGTACTCGGGATTGTGCAGCTTTACCCCGCCGATGTCAGGCTGGCTGATAAGCCAGGCCGGACGCTGCCCCTGCCCCAGCACCTTCTCCGCGATAATGTCTTTATCGAGAGCCATATTGAGCGCCCGTCGTACGCGGGGGTCGTTAAACGGCGGCCGGGTGGTGTTGAATTCGTAATAGTAGGTGGCCAGCTGCGGCGAAACATCCAGCTGATCGCCCATGGTTTTTTTGAGCTGGGCAAACTGATTAATCGGTACCGTATACACAATATCGATCTCTCCCGCCTTATAGCGGTTGACGTCGGCGGTTTCAGAGCTTATCGGCAGGTACGTCACCTTATTGATGACCGTATGCGCGTTATCCCAGTAGCGCGGATTGCGCTCGGCCACAATGCGCTCATTCACCACCCACTGCGACAGCTTATAGGGCCCGCTGGTTACGATA
This sequence comes from Klebsiella sp. JN_Kp126, assembly GCF_033843325.1. Taxonomy (NCBI): domain Bacteria; kingdom Pseudomonadati; phylum Pseudomonadota; class Gammaproteobacteria; order Enterobacterales; family Enterobacteriaceae; genus Klebsiella; species Klebsiella sp. JN_Kp126. The sequence continues at coordinate 76,791 of NZ_JAWXQV010000096.1, forward strand.
TGCTCCGGTTTGGTCCATTTGTCGCCGTAGCGCGATATCAGCACTTTATCGAGCGGAACCAGAGACGGGTGCGCCAACATCGCCAAAAACGCCGCATTCGGCTGAGTTAAGGTCACCTCGAAGGTGGCATCATCCAGCGCCTTGACGCCCAGCGTCTCGGGCGCTTTTTTGCCCTGCGCTATCTCTGCCCCGTTGATGATATGCATATTGCCGGGATAGCTCGCGTAAGGCGACGCCGTGAGCGGCGACACCAGACGCTGCCAGCTCCAGACAATATCCTGCGCCGTAATCGCCGTACCGTCGGACCAGGTCACACCGGGACGCAGGTGGAACGTCCAGACGGTGTTGTCCTTATTCTCCCACTTCTCCGCCAGCCGGGGCTCAATCTCTCCTGTTGGCGATACGCTGACCAGCCCTTCAAAAAGATCGCTGATAATGTTGTTTTCAACGTCGCTTTCCACTTTATGCGGATCCAGCGACGACGGTTCGCTGCCGTTATTTCTGACCAGTTCTTGCTTTTCGGCCAACGCCGTTCCCGGCGGTACCTGAGCGGCCAGCGCTGGGATGACCATGGAGAACAGACCGACGGCCACCAGTACGCGTGTGATGTGATTATATTTTTGTGTTTTCATATCCCTTGCCTTTGTTACGCTTCGTGAGTACCCTCTCCAGAGTTAGTCGCAGAATGGCTATAACGCAATATTTTTCAGTGAGTTATCAGATTTCGATCTGACTCCGGAAGGCGAACAAATAAAAATGCCACTTATTCCAATTTTCCTGGAATAATGTGCTGCATTCAACCCGCTGACTTTGAGTAAAGATGGGTAAAAGCATTAGGGCTTAGGCCCTGTTTTTTTTATGCTTCGTTATTAATTACATCTGTCATAAGAGAGTGACTCATGGATCGTATAATTACATCGTCGCGAGACCGTTCATCGCTACTTAGCACGCACAAAGTTCTGCGGAACACCTATTTCCTGCTTAGCCTGACGCTGGCATTTTCCGCTATTACGGCGACGGCCAGCACGGTGCTGATGCTGCCTTCTCCGGGTCTGATTCTGACGCTGGTCGGTATGTACGGCCTGATGTTCCTGACCTATAAAACCGCGAATAAGCCAACGGGTATCATTTCCGCGTTCGCCTTTACCGGTTTTCTGGGCTACATCCTGGGGCCAATGCTTAACGCCTACCTGTCTGCGGGTATGGGCGATCTGATTGGCCTGGCGCTGGGCGGTACCGCGCTGGTGTTCTTCTGCTGCTCGGCATACGTACTAACCACCCGTAAAGATATGTCCTTCCTCGGCGGAATGCTGATGGCGGGCGTGGTGGTTGTGCTTATCGGTATGGTTGCCAACATTTTCCTGCAGCTGCCGGCTCTGCATCTGGCGATTAGCGCGGTGTTTATCCTGATCTCTTCAGGCGCCATTCTGTTTGAGACCAGCAACATCATCCGCGGCGGTGAAACCAACTATATCCGCGCGACCGTTAGCCTGTACGTCTCGCTGTACAACATCTTCGTCAGCCTGCTGAGCATCCTTGGCTTCGCCAGCAGAGACTAATCCTCTCCCCGTCTGTACTCAGGCCCCGCTTATGCGGGGCCTTATTTTTTGCTACACTGCCGCCATTTTCAGCGGTATGTGAAGAATCATGTTTATCTTTGAAGGCAATGAAATAGAGACCGATAGCGAAGGCTATCTGAAGGACACAACCCTGTGGAACGAAGCGATGGCGGCCGTTATCGCTGAGCAGGAGGGCATCAGCCTGTCCGTTGAGCATTGGGAAGTGGTGCGCTTTGTGCGCGACTTTTATCTGGAATTTAACACCTCACCGGCGATTCGTATGCTGGTGAAGGCCATGGCGAACAAGTTTGGCGAAGAGAAAGGCAACAGCCGCTATCTCTACCGCCTGTTCCCGAAAGGCCCGGCTAAGCAGGCGACAAAAATCGCCGGACTGCCTAAACCGGTTAAATGCATCTAATACAAAATGGCGAATTTCTGCCACTCTCTGGTGGGCTGATGGGGCTCGGTCAGAACCCTGTCCACCCGCGCGCTGCGCGGCCCACCAGCCTTCAGCCAGGCAATAAGTTTCTCCACCTGGTCCGGTTCTCCGCAGGCCAGAACCTCCACGCCGCCGTCGTCGAGATTGCGCGCGTATCCCGTTAATCCAAGCTGCAGCGCCTCGCGCTGGGTCGAATAGCGAAACCCGACGCCCTGAACGGAGCCGTATACCCACGCCATCGTGCAAACCGTTGCCATGTTCCCCCCCCCTTTTCGGCCAATGACTCAATACAGAGGATAGCAAATTCCGTCAGCGTACATGCTTAGGTAATAATCCATAGTGCTGACGAAAACGGGCGCTAAAGCGCGAGCCTGACAGGTAGCCGCTGCTTTGCGCGATGTCGCCAATGGGTCGCGACGTCGACTGTAATTGCCCCAGCGCGTAGGCCATACGGACCTCTTCCACGATCTGGCGGAAGCTCCGGGACTCCTGCTGCAAACGACGGCGCAGCGTCGATTCGCCAAGAAAGAGCATTTTAGCCACTTTCGCCACGCTCCACGCTTCAGCAGGCGACAGCATAATAATTTGCCTGACCTGACCGGTTATGTCCTCGCGCCGCTCGTTGAGCAGCGGCCCGGCGTAGCCAGCCTGATACAGCGCCAGCAGCAATCCCATCGCCTGATGGTGCTGCAGCTCGGCGCTGAGCCCCTCCCGTACCGCCCGCAGGACGCTTTGCCACATAAACGACATTTCCGGCGCCAGCGGCGCGCAAAGCGACGTCAGACGACCGGTCTGCGGCTCGCTCATATAGCGATGCTTAAAATCCGCCAGCAGTTCCGGCGTGAGAGAGAGCAGGTCGGAGCAAAACAGCCCGTTTTCCGGCTGATTAATCACCTCGAGCTCAACCTCGGCGGGCAAAATAATCAGCTGCTGCGGCGTTGCCAGCATCTCGCTGGCGCCCTGCACAATGACCTTACTGCCGCGGTTTACCCGGCAGATCGCGGGCGAGAACAGCGTGACGCGGTGCAGTTTGCATAAACGACGGGTAGTGATTTCCGCCGCCGTTAACGCGTTATGGTGAAAATGGATGTTCCGCATCATGCCGCCCTTTTTATTATCTTCCGGCCAGCGCCGTTAACTGCGCGCTGGCGATAGCGTGGCTGTGTAACATAAATCCGACTAACGCCCCGCTGGCCTCGCCATCAATGGGCAACGTCGGGGTATCAAGCGCCCATACCGTAAAGCGGTAGCGATGCGGTTTATCTCCGGCGGGCGGACACGCGCCGCCAAAACCCGCATAGCCAAAGTCATTGCGCCCCTGTATCGCCCCGGCGGGCAGTTTAGCGTTATTTTTGTCTCCGGCGCCAGCGGCTAAGCCAGTCACCTGTTGGGCAATATTCACCACCGTCCAGTGCCACCAGCCGCTCCCGGTCGGCGCATCCGGATCGTAAGCGGTCACCGCGAAACTGCGGGTACCCGCCGGAGCATTTTTCCAGGCGATCTGCGGTGAAATATTGCCGCCGGTGCAGCCAAAACCGCCAAACCAGTGCGTCTGCGCCAGCGTCTGGCCGTCGCGCATATCCGCGCTGCTGACGCTAAACGGCGCGGCAATCACCGTCCCGCTCATAATAACCATCATCGCGGCTGCGACCTTCAATCCTGTTTTCATCGTATTTTCCTCCGTAAGGTGAGGAAATACTGTAAGATCCCGGCATGTTTTTTATTGTGCCAAAGCGCCTGCGTTTTGTGCCGAAACGCTCACTTGTCGATACCGGTGGAATGGTGCTTGCCTCAGCCACTTGTGCTAACCTACGCGCCATTTTTTCGGTGCCGACATTCCCGTTGCTTAAAGGTAGCCCCATGACAGACTCCATTTTCCCCCGCTTAGTGTTAACCAAAGGACGCGAGAAATCCCTGCTGCGTCGCCATCCGTGGATCTTCTCCGGCGCCGTCGCCCGGATGGAAGGTAAAGCCCGTTCAGGTGAGACCATCGATATCGTTGATTCGCAGGGAAAATGGCTGGCCCGCGGCGCCTATTCGCCGTCTTCACAGATCCGCGCCCGCGTCTGGAGCTTCGATCGCAATGAAGCCATTGATAACGCCTTTTTCGAACGTCGCCTGCAGCAGGCGCAAACCTGGCGCGAGTGGCTGGCGGCCCGCGACGGGCTCGATAGCTATCGCCTGATAGCCGGTGAGTCCGACGGCCTGCCGGGCGTGACCATCGATCGTTTTGGCGACTTTTTTGTACTGCAGCTGCTGAGCGCCGGTGCCGAATACCAGCGGGCGTCGATTGTCAGCGCGCTGCAAACGCTGTTTCCGAACTGCGCTATCTACGATCGTAGCGACGTCGCGGTGCGTAAAAAAGAGGGGCTGGAGCTGGCGCAGGGGCCGGTTGTCGGCGAACTGCCGCCTGCCCTGCTGCCGATTACCGAGCACGGTATGCAGCTGCTGGTAGATATTCAGGGCGGCCACAAAACCGGCTATTACCTTGACCAGCGCGACAGCCGCCTGGCGACCCGTCGCTACGTCGCCGATAAGCGCGTGCTGAACTGCTTCTCCTATACCGGCGGTTTTGCCATCTCCGCGCTGATGGGCGGCTGCCGTCAGGTTGTCAGCGTTGACACCTCGCAGGAGGCGCTGGACGTCGCAAAGCAGAACGTTGAGCTGAACAAGCTGGATCTGTCTAAAGCGGAGTTCATCCGCGACGACGTCTTCAAGCTGCTGCGGAAATATCGCGACGCCGGCGAAAAGTTTGACGTGATTGTGATGGATCCACCGAAGTTTGTTGAAAACAAAAGCCAGCTGATGGGCGCCTGCCGCGGCTATAAGGACATCAACATGCTGGCGATTCAGCTCCTGAATCCCGGCGGCGTCCTGCTGACCTTCTCCTGCTCCGGCCTGATGACCACCGATTTATTTCAGAAAATCATTGCCGATGCCGCCCTGGATGCCGGACGTGATGTACAATTTATAGAACAGTTCCGCCAGGCTGCCGACCACCCGGTGATAGCAACCTACCCCGAAGGGCTGTATCTGAAAGGGTTTGCTTGCCGCATCATGTAACTTGAAAAGTGGAGAATCGGCCCGCATATAGCAGGTAATCATGTCTCCCAGGAGGTGCTTATGATAGCCAGCAAATTCGGTATCGGCCAACAAGTTCGCCACACGCTTTTGGGCTACCTGGGCGTGATCGTCGATGTCGATCCCGAGTACTCGCTCACGGAGCCGGAAGAGGATGAAATCGCCGCTAACGACGAACTGCGCCTTGCGCCCTGGTATCATGTGGTGATGGAAGACGATGATGGCCAGCCGATTCACACTTATCTCGCAGAAGCGCAGCTGAGCAGCGAGCCCAGCGACGAACATCCTGAACAGCCGTCGCTGGACGAACTGGCCAGAACCATTCGCCAGCAGCTGCAGGCGCCTCGATTGCGCAACTAGTCATTTGTGGGTTTTACGCCTGGATTCCGCCAGGTTTAAAACCCCGCTGGCTATTTTCATCTCCTCCTTGCCGCCACGTATGCGGCAAATAGGATAAAAAATAAACGCCGCGCTTTTTTATTTAATAAACACATATACCTATCTGACTCACTCCGCTTATCGCCGCGTTAAAAAATCAAAAACGAAGCGAGAAATTCCTCACGCGCAATAACATGACTTTTTGCGCAAAAAGACCAGCCGCAAAAAAATATCTACCTGGCTTAAAAAAACAATAAAAAAAATCAATTTATATTGACTAATATGAATTACAGGTTTTAGATTACAAATCGTAATTTATAGCAGGAAAATAATCCTGGCAATGTTCGATAAGTTGCCAACAGAAAGCATATTATTGATTATTAGACGCGTACAATATCCATTCAATAATATTTTCAACTCATTGTTTTAAAAGGGTAACAATGAAGAGGAATAATCACTCGCTGCTCCGCGATGAAATTTTAAGCAAAGTCGTGAAGCCCACCGATCATATTGAAAAATTGATTGAGATAATCGCTAAAGAGCATACGCCCTGCACCATTAGCAAAAAACGCAACATCAGCCTGACGCGGAATGGTGAAAGACAGTGCCTCATTTTATTCGACGGGAGCGTGGCGTTAAACCGCATAAGCGATGGGATGATCCTTAATGCTGAAAGCGCACCGTTTATTTTTGGCGCCAGCTGCCAGCTGGCATATACCCGCCATCTGTATGTTAAAACGAAAGAAACATCGCGCTTGCTTTTGATTCCACAACGTTTTTTTCATGAGCAGGTCGTCAAATATCATCTCTGGCAATCGCTGGCGATGCTGCAGGATTATAGTTCGGCCAAAGTCTATGCCCATTGCATGACGATATCACAACTCTCCGCATACGAAATTATACGTACCCATCTGCTCGAACTTATTGATGAACCAAATGCAATTAAGAATAACATCACCGCTGTGAATTATATTATGGACCACTCTTTTTTGTCCCGCAGCGGCATCATGCGGGTATTATCGAAGCTGAAGAGTGACGGCTATATCCATTTATCGCGCGGCATCCTGACGGATATTATTGATCTGCCGGAAAAGATGAACAGGCTTTATTCAAAATCCGGGCCCGCGCAGCCAGCAGAATGAGTATGCATACCGCTTATTTTTTATTCTGCGCCGTCGCGGCTAACGCCTGGCAAATCAGGCGACTGAACCGCCCGTCGCGCTGCTGCTGTTCACTCCAGCGGATATTGGGCAGCTTCATTTCACCAGAAATGCGCCGGCTGCTGAGCGCAAGCTGCTGAAAAAAAGGCGCCAGCATCGCGCCGCCGGGCACCGTCCGGGTTTGAAACACCGGGCTGCCGTCGACATAGCGATACGCCAGCGCGTTATCCGGCACTAGCGTGGCGGCAAACGCCTGCTGCGCATAGCTGGCCCAAAAGGTGGCCGCGCTATAGCCGCGAGAAACGTTGCTCTCGCAGGTAACCTCCCCGGGTGAAGGCACGACTCTTTCCTGCGCGGGTCTGAAGGCATTTTCCATCCAGCGCGCCATACCTTCCAGGTACCATTTCTGTTTAAAAACCGCGTAACCATACTGGTATAAATGGAATAATTCATGGGCTGGCGTAACGTTGCGCGCGGGTTGCAGCCCGGCGTTGAGGACAATTTTTAAGCCGCAGGGCAGCGCCGTTCCATCGCTCATCGTTTCTGCCGCCACGCGATCGAAGGCCAGGCCATGACCTTTAGGTAGCGCCAGCAGATAGAGGTTAATCTGTCGGGCCTGGGCATAAATTTTCTGCCGTAGCGGCGAGCGCAGGCCCAGCAGCGAGGTGTAGAGATATTGCGCCGCCTGTAGCTGACGACCAATATCTTTTATGACGTCCGGCACGCCATCGCCGGTACTATCCTGCGGATATCGCAGGGCATCTTTGCCCTGCAGGCTGTAGTAAATGTGAAAGTCATCCACCACGTGCGTTTTTTCCAGGCGGTGCTCATGAAGCAGGGAGCCGGGAACGCAGCGCGAAACCTGCACGATATCGCTGGCCAACAGCGGCGAACTGCAGCAGGACGCCAGCAGCAGCGTGATGACTCGCCTCATCGCCACGCCTGAGGGCTGCGGGAATAAAAAAGGCGCTGACGGTTAGCCAACGTTAACCGCCCGAGGACGCTTTTTTTCCAGCCCGTTTCCGCGCTCCGCGCCGGCATCCAGCTGACGCTCGCTTGTCTGCAGCCATACCGCCCAGCGTCCGGCGATAGCGCTGCCGTAGTAGCGCTGGGCGTTGCGCAGCGCGGCCTGCTGCATACTTTGCTGCAGCGACTTGTCGGAGATAACGGCGATCAGCGCCGCCGCCAGGGCCTCCTCATCGCCGCAGGGCACCAGAATCCCCGCCTCCCTGTCCTGCAGGATGTCGCGCGGACCGTACTTAATGGCAAAGCTAATCAGCGGCGTACCGTAGGCCATCGCCTCCACGGCGGAGAGAGACTGCCCCTCCTGAGTCGAACAAAGTACCGTGCAGCAGGCCGTTTTATGCGCCTGCGCGATGTCGGAGGTGAAGCCGTTGATATGGATCGCCTTCTCCAGCCCCCACTCCGCCACCCGCGCGCTTAAGCTGCGCCGCAGCGGCCCGACCCCGTAGGTGTGCAGCTGCGCATCGGGGATCGCCGTCAGCACTTTACGAAAGGCGTTCAGCAGCAAAGCATGCTGCTTCTCTTCTGAGTAGCGCGCCAGATAAATGACCGTCTGCGACGGCGCTTTCTGCGGGTTCGTCGGAATATTGCCGTTATCGAGATGATTGGGGATCACCGCCATCCGCGCGGCCGGGAAGCCCTCCAGCTGCAGGTCCTGCCACTGCTCATCGGTGAGGACAATCAGCCGATCGACAAGCTCCGGCTGTTCGAGGATATGCCGGTAGGAGCTTTTCAGCGCGCCGTTAGACAGCTGATGATGGGAGTGAATAATCGCGCTAAGCGTACACGCCATACGCTGTGCGGGCCGCGAGCAGACGAAGCTTTTCCACGTTTTATTTTTATCGACGATAAAATGCCAGCGCCCTTTTTCCGCCAGCCGGGTTTCCAGCATCCACGCATAAAACGCCTCTTCCTGAGCAAAGCGTTTGACTTCACCGCCCGCCAGGGCAATTTCAAGATGGCTTAGCTGCACGTTGCCCTTTTTCTCGTCAAAGCTTTTGCGCAGCAGAATATTGCCGGCGCTATCAATATAGTCTTCGATGATTCTCCCCTGCGGACGCAGCAGGAAGTTGTGTTTACCCACCGCGACATCCGCGCCGGGATTGACGGCATGCCTGAGCTCGATATTGCCCACCAGCGGCGCCAGCGCAGCGATCGCGTTCATCTCAAAGCAATCGCTGAGCCACTCATAGAGGTTATAAACCGGCACCTCTTCGGGCAGCGCGCCGCGTGCTTTCAGAGCCCGCACCGCTCTGGACAATTCGGGATTCCACGTCGCGGTAACTATCCAGGGCACGGTGCGCAAATGTTCGGTAAAGAGCTTCGCCCGCCGCATGGCCGCCACCTCAATACCGTTGCCGACGTCGCGCAGCGTCTCCAGCAGAAAAACGGGGATCGCGTTATTCGACGGCGGCGCGTCGTCCTGCGGGAGCAGCGGCTTTTTTGCCGCTAAATGGTATTTCTGATAGGCGATAAAGCCGGAAAGGTAGTGCTCGACGTCATCGATACGCACGCGGTAGCTGTGGTGGCGAATAAAGAAGCTGTTGACGATCCGTGCGGGATTTTTAAAAAACATCGCCAGCTCAGGCCAGAAGAAGCCGTTCAGCAAATAGCGCGCCCGAACTTCCAGCGCCTGCCAGAACTTCTGCTGGTCAAAATCCGCCAGCAGATGGCGATGCTCGGGCGAGGCGTCCAGACGGGTCACCATCTCAGACGCCGCCATCATTAATTCCAGCAGCGTGGGATAGGTGGTGACGCGATGCAGCACAAAATCAAGATGATCGCGCACGTTGTTCAGGCCAAAGCGAAAGTACTTCTCTTCCGGGCGAAAGCGGGTTAACTCATTAACGCAGTAGCTCAGCCAGTGGTCATGGTGCTGCCAGTGCTTATTTTTAATGAAATAGGCGAAGGCTTTTTCCACCATCTCCAGCCACTGCGGCGCTTTGGTCAGGCCGTACAGGCGCATAAGGGCAAAAGCCGCTTCGCCATCGTAATAAATGATGCGGAATTTGGCTTTCAGCGACAGATCGTGGCTATTCAATACGTGAACAAACTGGCCGCTGAGCGGATCCTGCATAAAGGCAATGCCGGTCGCCAGCTGCGCCATCAGCGGCAGATATTGCCGGTCTCCGGTCGTTTCGGTGTATTTCACCAGCGCCAGGATACTTACCGCGTTACCGCCGAGCTTGATCTCATCGCCCACGTCGCAGAGAAACGCCGCCTCGCGGCCATCGTCCAGCGTCCGTACTTCAATCAGCGTGTTAACCAGGTACGCAATCGCGCGGTCTATCGCCTGACGAACCGACGGCTGACGGGTCGCTTCCCAGCCCTCAATCAGCGAATAGGTGGAGCTGGCGTGGCGCAGCGCGTTATAGGATCGAACCGGGCGGTCGAAACAGGGAAACCAGCCGTAATGGTAGAGGCCGTCTTGCTTTACCTGACGGGCCAGATAATCGGTGCCTTTTTTAATCACCTCGGCGAGGCACTCGTCCTGCCAGTTTTCCCCGATAACGCGATAGCCGGAACCTCGCCCGCTCTGCTCCATCACTTTTGTCCCAAAACGATCGCAGAAGATCCCCTGCGTTTTAAAGCGCCAGAGCGGCTGCTGCGGATCCTGCGGCCAGCTAAGCGTCTGTTTAAACCGCCGCCGGGCGTAGTTTTCCAGATTGACGCTATTCGGCGCCACGACGCCGTTATCGCCATCGTAGAGCAGCGCGTTGCCGGCAATTTCCTGCTCGAGCATTGCGCAATTAAACTGCGGGTCAAACGCGAGGCCAAAGCGAAAATAGTTACGCTTGGTGACCATGAATTTTTCATTGAGGGATTGCCAGCTGAGCTTTTCCACGCTGTCCACGACGTCAACCCGCAGCCACTGCGGTTCGCTGTCCTGTTTTTTACGCCACTCCTGCAGCGCCCTGGCCCCCGCCAGCCACGCGAGATCGAAGCTGGTACCGCGAGAAATATGCATATGCGCGCGTGATTGGCCATCGCTGACGCTAAAGAAGATTACCCATGCCGGATAGTCAGAGGGCAATACGGTGGATTTTAATTTTTTCGCCTGAAAGCAGGCTTGTTGCAGTAAATCACTTAGCGCCATCTTCCCCTCTCCGTTTATTCAAGAATGCGTTGAATGTTTAAAAATTATTATCAGAGACTGCATACAAACCCATTTTAGATATTGCGCCGATGACTCGGCCCGGCACACTCCCCGGAGGCGGCGCTCAACGCGTCTTGTCCGGGCTGGCGGACCGCAAACGGCGATGGCCCGTAGCCGATAAGAAGCTCGCCCGTTGATTAACGTTCCCTTAAGGCTTCTTTTGCCCGATTAAACGGTTTGACCAAATAATCCATGACCGTTTTTTCGCCGGTCTTAATATCAACGGTGGCAATCATTCCCGGGCCAATTAAAAAACGCTTGCCGCTTTTATTTTCCAGATAATCATAGTCAGTGCGAATAAACACCCGATAGTAGTAAACATCCGGTTTAGCTTCATCCTGAGTGGTATCCGGCGATATGGTTTCCACCACGCCGTTCAGCGCGCCATAGATGGCATAATCATAGGCGGTAATTTTCACCAGCGCCTGCTGGTCAGGATGAATAAAAGCGATATCACGAGGTGAAATCCGCGCTTCGATTAATAACCGGCCATCGACCGGAACAATTTCCATCAGCTCGCCGTTGGGCGCAATAACCCCACCAATCGTATTGACCTTAATATTTTTAACGATCCCCTGCACCGGCGAACGGACGGTTAAGCGCGTGACCGAATCGGCGCGCCCCTTTATCACTTCCGCCAGGCTGGCCACGTCGGCATTGGCTTTTGACAGCTGTTCACGCGCGTCAACAAAATAGCGGGTATTGAGATCGATCTTTTTAAAACTAATATCCGCGACCTGCTGGCGAAGACGCAGCACTTCGACATTGCTCGCCGCCCCGGTTTTCGCCAGCCTTTCGGTGATGGCCAGTTCGCTATTCACCAGTTTTAACGACTCATCCAGCTGGCGCGTCGATTTGCTCAGCTGCTCTTTGCGGCTATGGTAAAGACGCGTCTCCTCCGCCAGCAGCGCGGGCCAGGCTTTCAGGGAGTCGGGAAACGCCAGCGGCTGATTGTTCACCTCGGCGGTTAAGCGAATGCTCGCCGCCAGCGAGGCGCGATATTTCGCCTGGCTTTCGCCGACGTTAGATTCGCTGCGGGTGGGATCGAGGCGCGCCACAACCTGTCCGGCTTGTACCTTGCTGCCTTCCCGTACGTTCAGCTCGGTTAAAATACCGCCGTCGAGGGTTTGTATCACCTGCTCCCGCGAGCTGGGGATCACTTTTCCGGTACCGGTTGAAACTTCGTCCAGTACCGCGAACCATGCCCAGACGCCGCCCACCAGCAGCATAACGGCCAGCAGGAGAATCAGCCGCCGCGATTTAACAATTTTCGCCTCGTCTTCTTCGCTATCCGGCAGCAGCGCCACCGGGTCGTGATCGGCCATCAGGGGGATTTTATTCATATGTTCACCACCTGGCCGCGGGCTTTCTCTTGCTCAAAAACCGTTGCTTTGGGTTTATCCAGCGCCAGCTGCCCATCCTGGATAACCAGGATCCGATCGACGATATTAAGCACCGCCGCTTTATGCGTGGCGATGATCATCGTTCGATCGCCGGCCCACTGCGCCAGCTGTTCCACAAAGGCCTTTTCCGTTCGCTCGTCGAAAAACGAGGTCGGTTCATCGAGCAGGATAATGTTCGGATCGCGCAGCAGCGTCCTGGCCAGCAGCAGCGACTGCCGCTGGCCGCCTGAAAGCCCCAGCCCGCCTTCCATAATGACGTGTTCAAGACCGAGGGGCAGTTTGCGCACAAACTCCAGCGCGCCGCACAGGGTAAGCACCGAGAAGATTTCATCATCCGTCGCCGCCGGTCGCCCGAGGATCAGGTTCTCACGCAGGGTGCCGTGGAACAGCCGCGCCTCCTGGGTCAGCAAGGTGGCGTTACGGCGAATATCCGCGAGGTCGATCTGCGGCAGGCTTAAATCATCCAGCCGCAGCTCGCCCGAAACCAGCTCGACGTTGCCCATCATCGCCTGCAGCAGGGTCGATTTACCGGCGCCGATTCGCCCAAGGATGGCGATTCTCTCGCCGGCTTTAATGGATAACTGGTTGATACGCAGCGGGATCGCGGCATCGTTAAGGCCGTAGCGGAATTCCGCCTGCCGGAACTCGTAGTTGCCGTGCAGCACGGCGCGGTGAACCCGGGTTTCGTCCTGCCCCCCTTCGACCGGCAGCGCCATCAGATTATCGAGGCTGGCCTTCGCCGTTTTCACCTGCTGCCAGCGAGCGAGTACGCCGCACAGCGCGGTCATCGGCGCCACCATGCGGGTCGAGAGCATTGATGCCGCCACCATCGCCCCGGTGGTGATGTCGCCATTAATCACCAGCGGCGCGCCGACCACCACCACCGTGGCATAGAGCAGGTTTTGCACCGACATTCCCCAGCTGACCAGGCCGTGGGTGAGCCTGCGCGTTTTGACCCCCGACTCGGCGGTAATGGCAATATAGCTATTCCACTGATGCAAAAAGCGGCTTTCCGCCTGCATCATTTTGATGTCCTGCAACCCCTGAATGCTTTCCACCAGAATGGCGTTACGCAAGGTATTTTCATGCTGGTTTTTATTGGCCAGCGCCGCGAGCTTGCGCTGCAGCAGCAGGCCGGGCAGGATCATCAGAATCGTCGCCACCGGCGCAATCCAGCTTAGCCACGGCGAGACGATAAACAGCACCACCTGAAACAGCAAAAAGAACGGTAAATCCGCCACGATGGTCATCATCGTTGAGGTCATCATTTCGCGCACCTGCTCCAGCTCGCGGATTTGCGAAATAAAGCTCCCCGTCGAGCGCGGTACCGCGCTGTTTTTCAGGCGCAGCGCGTGGCCGAAGACCCGGTCAGAAACGCGAATATCCCCGCGTTTGCCGAGCAGATCCGTGACGTGCCCGCGCATAATTTTCAGCACAAAAGCAAATACTGCCGCCAGCAATACGCCGCTGAACAGGACATAAAGAGTGGGATAAGACTGCGCCGGGATCACCCGATCGTAAACCTGCATCGAAAACAGAATACCGCTCAGCGCAAGAACGTTTATGGCAAAAGACGCCAGCATCACGTGCAGATAGGGGCGAATATCTTTCAGCACAATTTTGCGCAGCCAGTCCGGCTGAAAGCGGGCCAGGTAGCTCTCGGTGCGAATATCCCTTTCCGGCGCTGACGGGCGAAACGCAATGGTCTTTTCAATTTCCGGCAGCAGGGTTTCCAGCGGGCAGTAGCTGAGCAGCGCGAGCTCCTTCACAAACCGCACCCCGACGGCGTTATTAACGTCAAAGCTTTCGAGCACGGCGACTTGCCCGTCGCGCAGCTGGACGACCAGCGGTAGCCGCCAGGCCGACATTTTCTCATCGCCCGGAGATAAAAACTGGCAGTTTAGCCCGGCGTGGCGCGCCAGGTGCCGGAGCGCCTCCGGCAGGGTTTTCTGCGTCGCCCACTCGGCGGCGGCATGCAGCGTGCCGGGAGAAAAGCTTTGTCGATAGTGGTTGGCAATAAAAGCAATCGCATTAGACCAATCGAGCAAATGCGGTATCCCGGCGCGTTCGTTTTGTGAGGTCATGGGCGGATCTCCACGCCCTGGATATTTTGTTTTTCCAGCGCGAACACCGAGCGCATCTTGCCGGTGCTGAACAGGCAGTCCAGCTCCAGCGAACGCAGTTGTGATTCCGTCAGGACCTGGCTAAATCTGGCCTGGTAAATTTCCTGATCGACGTTGAGCAGATCCAGCAGCGGCCGCGAGCCGAGCTGAAGATACTGATCCTGATACAGCGCCCGGGTTTGCTCACCCAGCTGCTGCTGACGTTTCTGAATCCCCAGCGACTGGGCAAGATTAACCGCTTCATCGCGAGAGGCGTTCAGCTTCTGGCTGGCGTCCAGCTGGGCGGTTTTGATCGCCGCATTCGCCGCCGCCAGACTTTGCTGGGCGGCGTCGCGGGAGGCGGTCATCGCACCGCCCTGATAGATGGGCATTTGCACTTTCACCCAGGCGGAGTATTGCGTTTTATTCAGTACCGCGCTGTTGGCGTAGTTATCGTTGAGGTAATGGGTGACTTCCGGCTCAAGGGAAATCGTCGGCAGCATTTGCGCGTTGGCGTTATCCAGCTGAGCCTGGGCCTGGCCGGCCTGGGCCAGCGCCGCTAATACCGCCGGAACAGAGCGGTAATCGATTTTGGATACCGCGCAGGCGGCGTCCATCCCCTGCGGAAGGTCATCCGTCACCGTGGCAATGCCGCCGATGCCGATATAGGTCGCGAGCGTGGCTTTCCAGCGCTGAAGGGCCGCCTGATATTGCAGGAGCGTAGATTGCGCGCCCTCCACACGGGTATCGGTCTGCACAACGTCCGATAATGATGACGCCCCCGCATCGTTGCGCTGGCGAATAAGATCGCCAATCTGTTTAAGCGAATTGACCTGCGCTTTAGCGATGTCGACCAGCTTTTGATAGCCCTGCACCTGCACTACCGCCGCGGCGGTGTCGTGAGCGACCTGGTCGATATTCAGCATGACGGTGGCCTGCTGCTGGGCCACGCCGGAGTCGGCGGCCCTGACCGAACTGGACACTTTGCCGAAGTCGTAAAGCATTTGCGATACCGAGACGACCAGCGATGGCGTATATCCGGCATCAGAATAAGTATTACTATAACCATTATTCATACCCGCACTAATTTGCGGGTAATATTTGGCTTTCGCCACGTCAACTTTCTGCGCCATTTCCTGGAGTTTGCTGACCTCCTGGGTAATCGCCGGATGCCAGTTGACCGCATTTTTTACCGCTTTTTTAATATCCAGCGGGCCGGATATTCGGGTCTGGCTATTAATAATCTCTTCATTGTACCCCGCGACCTGTTGGCTATCGGTTAAACGCTGGCTGCTAATATCATTCGGCATCAAGTATGAATTTTCCGCATGACCTGAAAACGGCGGATTCAAAGCAATAAAGAGAGCGGTATAGCCGCAGGTTATGACATTCCTTTTTTGTTTAAATAGACGCATCAAATTTACCCTTCAGAATTCACGCACTGAAAAAACGGATATAATAATTTCCGCATCATTATTTTTATTAAATAACGGTCTGCTATCTCCCGGATCGCTGCCCGATTCATTCCTCCGCAATAAATAATCTGGACGGCACTTCCGTGTGCCGTTCGCTATAACGCCGATTAGTTGGAGTTATTTGTATCAAGCAGCTCGTTGAGCGAATTGATATGCACCCCTTCCAGCGTAATTAAGGTTGTTGATTGATGGTCACCGGCCCCGCCGTCGCGGTCGATGGATACCACCGTGTTATTGCCAACGTAGCTCAGGGTCACATAGTTGCCCAAACTGCTGCTGTTCCCATCCCAGTCAACCAGCAGCGCCGACACATCGATATGATCCCCTTGCGCAACCGAGAAATCCTTCCAGGTATCGCTGCCGTTGCCGCCGGTATTGTCATCGGCCAGCAGGTTGTAAACCACCGTGTCGGCCCCGATACCCAGGGTGAAGGTATCGTCATAAGCGGTGCTGTGGATATCGTCGCCGTTCACGCTGCCGGTAATCTGCGGATGCAGATCGATGGTCAGCGTCGCCGCGGAAGAAACGCCATTGCTGTCGTTTACCGTGTAGGCGAAGACCTCCTTGTGCGTGATTGTCGACACATCCATCCCTGCCTTCAGACTGTAGGTATAAGAACCATTATTCGCCATCGTCAGGGTGCCATAGTCACCGTAAATTGTGACGCTGCTTCCGGTTACTGCGCTACCGTTGCTGGTGGTGATACTGCCATTACTGTTGAAGGTCCAGGATTCGGCACTGCCAGAGGAAGTATGTCTGGTGACGGTGTATGAGGCATACAGCACGCCATGGAAATCTTCCGTACCGCCCGAGTTGTTTCCGTTCTGGATATTCCCGCTGACGTTGGTTCCTGCCACCGTATAATGCGTTGCGGTATCGAACGTTGTACCGGTGATAGAAGCTCCAACCGTATAATTCGGCGCTGGCGTTAAGAAAGAATCCAGAGTGGCGGTGGCTTTCGAAGCCAGGACCATCTCGTAATTTCCTTCGCTCAATGCCACACCCGTTAGCGTTAGCGTATCCGTAGCGCTAGCTGTTGCGCCGATAATCGTGGTCAGATTTTCTGTCGGTACCCCCTGCCACACCAGAACCTTACTGCCGTCGCCGAGCACATGATAAATACTGACCGTGCTGTCAATCCTGACGGTATTGACCACCGAGCCACTTGCGGTGTAGTTCACATTCACCGAGAGGGTATCCATTTCGCGATCGGCCCCCACGCTAAAGTTAATCGACTTACTCGCTGATACTCCGCCCGTTGTCGACTTACCGCTTGTGTTCAGCCCCGCGGTGTCAATCGCCGGAACATTCACCGTTGCCAGCGCCGTTGCCACGTTCAGCGCAACGACATCATTCACCGCCAGCGAAGCCGGGCTGTCGATATCGATCGTCAGCGTCGTGCTCGCCGTGTGGCCCAGACTGTCGGTTATGGTGTAGGTAAAGACCTCCGATTGGCCGACGCTATTCACTCCGCCGTACGGCTGATAGGTATAGCTACCGTCGCTATGGATGGTCAGCGATCCCCAGGCACCGGCTATCGTCGTTCCGCTGCTGGTGACCGATACCGGATCGGCGTCGGTCACCGAGGTGGCGGTGACGCTCGTCACCTTAATATTTACCCCGGTGTCCGCCACATCGCCGTCGCCATCGCTTTGCAGGACGTTCCCCGTCAGGCTGTCGGTGTGATAGCCCTCAGAGTCGGTGACCGACACGTTGACAAAGGTGCCCAGGTTCAGGTCCAGCAGCGCGCCCAACAGACCGCCGGTATTCGGTGAAGAGACCACCGCCGTGTACGACCCTGAAGGTAACATTGAGGACCAGCCGCCGCCGCTATAGCCCAGGCTGAGACCCAGTCCATTAACATTAATGTTGACGGCGTTGGTCAGAACCTGCACCACTTCGCCGGTCGCCTTATCGACGATAGAGAGATCCGCCGTAAAGGACGATGCGCCACCCAGCAGGCTCAGCAACGTGCTCAGGGCCGCGCCCAGGCTCAGGCCGGTGGTCCCAGAGACAGCGAGCAGCACTTTTTCGTTTGCCCCCGCGGCGACGTCAAAGTCAAAACTATTGCCGTTGAGTAAGCCAACGTTGACGGAACCAAGTAACGAGACGCCGACAAGTTGGCCAACGATACCGTTTTCTCCGTTGAGGGTATCGAACGTCGCGGTCAGATCCGTTTCCTGAGCATCCGGATTGGCCTGCGCCGGTTCGATGTTGCCGCCGATATTAATCGTCAGGTTAGTCGTCGAGGTATTGCCCGCTTCATCGGTAATGGTATAGCTAAAGACATCCGATTGACCGATAGCGGCCCCGCCTTTGGTCAACTGGTAGCTATAGCTGCCATCAGAGTGAATCGTCAGTACCCCATAAGCCCCGGTGATATTGACGCCAGCGCTGGTCACGTTAACCGGGGTCGATCCGTCGACGGAGTCAGATACCGCGCTGGTGACCGAGATGCCCTGACCGCTATCCTGCATATCGCCGCTGGCTGTGGTATCCAGCACGTTACCTTCAATGGCGCCGACGCTGTAGCCAACGGAATCCGTCACGTCCACGTTGACGAAGCTTGCCACCTGGGCCGCCGCCAGCGCGTTGATCAACGATACCAGGGGGCCGTTACTTTCCGGCGCAGAGATAACCATGGTGTAGTCGCCCGCCGGCAGATTGGCGAAGGAGACCGTGCCGTTATAGGAGAGCCCGCCAAGCAGGCTCGCCGAGATAGAGACGCTGTTTTCCGCAATCGCCACGACTTCGCCGGTGGCCGTATTCACCACCGACAGATCGGCCGTCAGGGTATTTCCTGCTCCCAGCAGGTTGACGATAGTGGTCAGCAATCCGCTCGCCGTCAGCAGCGAGTTGCCGTTCACCGATACCGTCATATCCTCAACGGTTCCGGAACCCACGCTAAAGCGCAGATTATTGCCCGACAGCAGCGAGACATCGACGGTGCTGAGTAACGTCAGGCCAACCAGTTGACCGCTGGTACCGCTGACGTTGTTCAGGTTACCTTCCAGCGCGACAACGTCCGGGCTGTTGCTATCGGGGATGGCCTCGATATCGCTGTCGGAATCCGAGTCGCTGTCGGAATCCGAGTCGCTGTCCGAATCCGAGTCGCTGTCAGAGTCGGAGTCCGAATCGCTGTCGGAGTCCGAGTCGCTGTCAGAGTCCGAGTCGCTGTCTGAATCCGAGTCTCTGTCGGAGTCAGAGTCGCTGTCAGAGTCCGAATCGCTGTCGGAATCGGAATCACTATCAGAATCCGAGTCACTGTCAGAGTCCGAATCGCTGTCGGAATCCGAGTCGGAGTCGCTGTCTGAATCCGAATCGCTGTCAGAATCCGAATCACTGTCAGCGTCAGAATCGCTGTCCGAATCCGAGTCGCTGTCGGAGTCCGAATCGCTGTCAGAGTCGGAATCACTGTCGGAATCCGAATCGCTGTCGGAGTCGGAGTCGCTGTCAGAGTCTGAATCACTGTCGGAGTCGGAATCAGCATCGCTATCCGTATCATCGGCCAGGCCAATATTAATGGTCAGCGTCGTCGTTGCCGTATCGCCATCCGCATCCGTAATGGTGTAGGTAAAGACCTCCGTTTGACCGACAGAGTCAGCGTCTCCGGTCGCGTGATAGGTGTAAGAACCATCGGCATAGATCACCAGCGTACCGTAGGCGCCCTCAACGATCGTCCCCCCCGAGCTAACCGGTTCCGCCGTTGCCCCCGGAACCGAGGTCGCAATGATGCTGGTCACAGTAATATCCGTACCGGTATCGCCAACGTCCCCACCCGCGTCCGTCTGCAGTACGTTACCGCTGATAATCGCGGACTCGTATCCTACGGAGTCGGTTACCGCCACATCCACCGCGGTCGCTACGCTGAGATTCGCCAGGAAATTCACCAGCGTCGGCAGCAGCCCGGTATTCGTTGGCGACGAAATCACTACCGTATAGTTCCCCTCCGGCAGGTCGCTGAAGCTCGCGCTACCGCTGTAATCCAGGCTGACGCCTCCCGCCGTAATAGTCACCGCATTCGACGCCAGCGCAACCACTTCTCCGGTCACCGTATTCACCACCGCGAGATCGGCCTGGAAGGTATTCGTTCCACCCAGCAGCAGCAGTAGCGTATTAATCAGCGCCGCCGAGCTCAGCGTGGTGCCGCCGGAAATATCCAGTGCCACATCCTGAGTCGTTCCACTCGCGACAGTAAAGTCAAAGTTATTACCGCTAAGCAGCGAAACATCGACCACGCCAAGCAGGTTCACGCCTGTCAGCTGGGTAATCGTACCGTTTACCCCGTCGAGATTGTCATGGTTCTCAGAGATCAGCGCGGTATTGGTATCCGCATTGGCCTGCGGGATATCCGAGTCGCTGTCAGAGTCGGAGTCCGAATCGCTGTCAGAGTCGGAGTCCGAATCGCTGTCAGAGTCGGAGTCCGAGTCGCTGTCAGAGTCGGAGTCACTGTCAGAATCCGAATCACTGTCAGAGTCGGAGTCACTGTCGGAATCCGAATCACTGTCAGAGTCGGAATCACTGTCGCTGTCGGAATCCGAGTCACTGTCAGAATCCGAGTCGCTGTCAGAATCCGAGTCGCTGTCAGAGTCGGAGTCACTGTCAGAATCCGAATCACTGTCAGAGTCGGAGTCACTGTCGGAATCCGAATCACTGTCAGAGTCGGAATCACTGTCGCTGTCGGAATCCGAGTCACTGTCAGAATCCGAGTCGCTGTCAGAATCCGAGTCGCTGTCAGAGTCGGAGTCACTGTCAGAATCCGAATCACTGTCAGAGT
>NZ_JAWXQV010000097.1:0-52000 GCF_033843325.1 Klebsiella sp. JN_Kp126
CAGAGGGAACTGGCCGGTTCTCTCTGGATTTTTTAATAATACAAGCCCGGATAAGACGTTTACGTCGCCATCCGGGAATAATGAAAAGCTTAAGCCAGCTGCTTTGTCTCTGCATCTTTGCTGCTGTTCAGCGCCAGCGAGACCGCCAGCGTCTGGGCCAGGCACAGCGAGGCCACCTGCGAGCGGAAACCATCAACCTGCGCCTCGCGCACCACAAAGCAGACGTCGCTGAAGGCCGCCAGCGGGCTGACCTGGCTGTCGGTAATCGCTATCTGTCGTGCTTTACGCTGCGCGCCGAGCTCCACCAGTTCAACCACTTCCCGCGCATACGGAGAGAAGCTCACCGCCACCACGACATCTTTCGGCCCGACCAGGCTCAGTTGCTCGGTAAACATGCCGCCCAGACCGTCAATCAGGAACGCTTTACGGTCCAGATGGCGCAGGGCGTAGGTCAGATAGGAGGCGACGCTAAAGGAGCGGCGCAGGCCAATAACGTAGATATTCTCCGCTTCCGCCAGCAGCGCGACCGCGCGCTGCAGATCGTCGCCGGAGGTCTGCATCGCCAGCTGCTGCAGCGCCTGGGTATTGACCATGGTGAACATATTCAGGATTTCGGTCGGCGTTTCCGGCGGGGTTGCGTCATCCGTCGTGGTCTGGCGGAACAGACGCGCGCGCTCGGTATAGTTAGCCGTCTCTTCCATCAGATGCTGCTTGAACATCTGCTTCATTTCGTTGAAGCCGCTAAAACCAAAGGCGTTAGCGAAGCGGATCAGCGTGGAAGGGGGGACGTCAGCTTGTTGCGCGATAGAGGCCACGGTGTCGAAAGCCACGCTATTGCTGTTATCGAGAATATAGCGGGCTACCTGTTTCAGGCGTTTGCTTAACGTGTCGTAGCGACGCCTGATTTCATCCTGCAAGATGGTAAGTTGGGTCGGATTATTGGCCATAGATTGCGCTCTGAGAAAATGAAAGGAATATAATTTCCAGTGTATCAAATGAAGCGAATTTTTCATTTACTACGATGAAATACGCGATTCATTTCACGAAGATCCAGAAAAAAGCCCGCATCTTCTGAAGAGGATGCGGGCCTGGGCGGAATCAGCGGCGGGCTTCTCGCCAGTAGCCGATGAGCGTGAGGTAGTTGCGTTTCACTTCGTTAATCAGCGCCTCGTCGCTGAGCTCTCCCTGCATCCAGCGCCGTGAAGGCTGGCCAAAAATGGTGCGTCCTACGGCAAAACCTTTGATCATCGGATGCTTCGCCGCTTCGGCAAAACCGGCGCGCAGACGGTCCGAAGGGGCGTCCAGGCCGAGGATTAAGATCCCGCGGCACCAGCTATCTTCGCGTGCAATCAGTTTGCCAATCCTTTCCCATTCCGCGCTCGACAGCGGCGGCAGCTTCCACCAGTCCGGCTGGATGCCCAGTTGATAGAAGTGCTCCAGCATGTCGTGGTAGTGGCGTTCATCTTTATCCGGGCCGTTTTCCGGCAGGATGATTTCCAGCAGCAGCTCATGCCCGGACTTGTTGCACGCCTGCCAGACTTCCAGCAGCAGCGCATCCTGTTCGGCGCGCAGCTCGGCCGGATCGGCCGGATGATAGAAGACCAGGCATTTCACCACGTGCTCCAGCGGCCAGTCGATCAGCTGGGAACCGATGTTGCCATGTTCCAGACGCAGCGGGCGAGAGCTCGGCATTTCAATCGGTCGACCAATCCACCAGCCCTTGCCGGTGATAGCATTGAGCGAGCGCTGGCCGTAGGTGCCATCGGCGAGGATGCCGCTGCGACCGTCAAGACCGGCTTCGTCTGCGGCGGCTTCCGCGGCCGCCAGCAGCAGCAGCTTCAGCTGCGGAATGCAGGATTCATCACGCCCGGTTTCCAGCGCCAGATCTGCCAGCTGTTTACGGTGGTCAAAGGCGAAAATGCACAGCTCCGGCCATGCCTGGCGGCGGCTGGTGACGCGATGGAGATGGTTGAGACGATCGTCGATATCCGGACGCGGCACCGATTCTGCCCGCGACAGATAGTCGTCAAGCTCGGCTTTGGTCGGCATTGCGGGCGCGCAGCCGTGGCGTGAAACCACCAGCGCGCCGCAGGCGTTAGCGTAGCGGCAGGCCTGCTCCCAACCTTCATCGTTAAGCCAGCCGCGCAGCAGGCCGGACATAAAGGCATCGCCCGCGCCCAGGACGTTAAGAACGTCTACGCGTACGCCCTGCTGCAGCGGCACGCTATCCCAGCTGTCGGGAATAGCGCCTTCCAGCACCACGCAGCCCATCGGACCGCGCTTGCAAACCAGCGTCGCTTTCGTGGCGTTACGCACGTTTTTCAGCGCGGTCAGGGTATCGGTGCTGCCGCCGGCAATATGAAACTCCTCTTCTGTCCCCACCACTAAATCGAACAGATGCAGGACTTCCTGCAGCTGGCTGGTCACCTGGCCGGATTCAATGAAACGCGTTTCACCGTCGCCTAAAGACGTTAACCCCCAAAGCACCGGACGATAGTCGATATCCAGCGCGGTACGCAGGCCGTGACGGCGGGCGTACTCCAGCGCCTTCAGCACCGCTTCGCGCGTGTTGGCGTGCGAAAGGTGGGTGCCGGTTACCGCCAGCGCCCGGGAAGAGGCGATGTACTCTTCCTTAATATCTTCTGGCGAAAGGGCCATGTCGGCGCAGTTATCGCGGTAAAAAATCAGCGGAAACGTCTCCTGATCTTTAATCCCCAGCATCACTAACGCCGTCAGGCGCTGCTTATCGGTGATCAGATATTCGGTATCGACGCCGGCGCGGCTCAGGGTTTCGCGTAGAAAACGACCATTATGCTCATCGCCCACGCGAGCGAGCATTGCCGATTTTAATCCCTGAATGGCGGTGCCGAAGGCGACGTTGCCGGAAGAGCCACCCAGGTATTTAGAAAAACTGGCGACATCTTCCAGCCTCGCGCCAATCTGCTGGGCATAGAGATCGACTGCCACCCGGCCAATACAGATGACGTCGAGTCGCTTTACTGCTGCATTCATAGCTAGGGTTTCCTTTTGCATTTCTGCTGTACGGAAGAGTCGGGATACCGACAGCGTCTCCGAAAACAGCCTGAGGGTTATTGGTTATCTCTAGTTTGAGAAATAAATATTTCATTTGCAAACTAGATCGAAATTAAAAAACCAAAAATGTGAGGGATATACCACTATGCCGCGCTGAGCCTCATTCTGCCTCGGATCCTGGGCTGCGGCTGAAAGTTGAACCAGAGCCCGTTTAGATGCGGTCTTTACCTATGATTTTTAAGGGGATATTAAGAGGTGGGCCGCGTAATTTGCGCGTTATCCCGTATACAGGATGCGAATGAAACGGGTGAAATGCATAGAGAGTTTGATCGCTCTCGCAAAATGAAATATTTCTTCTGTATTTCTATTTAATGAAAAAAATGTTTGCCTATAATCCAGAAGTATTCCAGTGACGTTAACGATTTCCCTGACTCATCGCTGTATCGCTGTGCAGGGCAAAACGCGAACCCACACGCAAATACTGAACAATAAGGATTGGGCAACATGGGCAAACTGAGACTGACAATGGCGCAGGCGCTGGTGAAGTTCCTGGATAACCAGTACCTGGAAGTCGATGGCGAAGAGCATAAGTTCGTCAAAGGCATCTTTGCTATCTTTGGCCACGGCAACGTGCTGGGAATGGGCCAGGCCCTTGAACAAGATAGCGGTGAAATGCGGGTCTATCAGGGGCGTAACGAGCAAGGGATGGCGCATGTCGCCACCGGTTTTGCCAGACAGTCCCTGCGTCGTCAGATTATTGCCTGCACCTCCTCCATTGGCCCCGGCGCGGCGAACATGATTACCGCTGCTGCCACCGCGACCGCCAACCGCATCCCGCTGCTGCTGCTGCCGGGCGATGTGTTTGCGACCCGCCAGCCTGACCCGGTGCTGCAGCAAATCGAACAGAGCCACGATCTCAGCATTACCACTAACGACGCGTTTCGCGCGGTGAGTAAATACTGGGATCGCATCACCCGTCCGGAACAGCTGATGAGCGCCTGCATTAACGCCATGCGCGTGTTGACCGACCCGGCGGAAACCGGTGCGGTCACGCTCTGTCTGCCGCAGGATGTCCAGGGCGAAGCCTGGGATTATCCGGAATCCTTCTTTACCCGCCGGGTACACCGCCTTGATCGCCGTCCGGCCAGCGCCGCGCAGCTGGCGGATGCCGTGGCGGCGATTAAAGCCAGCCGTAAGCCGTTGATCGTCTGCGGCGGCGGGGTGAAATACTCCGGCGCCGGCGAGGCGTTGACCCGTTTTGCCGAGCGCTACGGCGTGCCGTTTGCCGAAACCCAGGCGGGTAAAGGCAGCGTTGTCTCTTCGCATCCGTATAACGTGGGCGGCGTCGGCGAAACCGGCTGCCTGGCGGCGAACCTGCTGGCGAAAGAGGCGGATCTGGTCATCGGTCTCGGCACGCGTTTCAGCGATTTCACCACCTCGTCAAAATGGATTTTCCAGCACCCGGGCGTGCGCTTCCTCAATATTAACGTCAGCAACTTCGACGCCTGGAAGCTGGATGGCATCCCGATGCTGGCGGATGCTCGCGAAGCCCTCACTGCCCTGGACGACGCCCTGTCCGGCGAATCCTGGCAGGCTGGCTGGGGCGAGCAGATTGAAAGCGTGCAGAGCCGCCAGCTGAAAGAGACCCAGCGCGTTTACCAGGCGGTCTGGCAGGAAACCGCTTTCGTCCCGGAAATCGACGACCATCTGGATCGGGAATCGGTGTATCGCGAATTTCGCCAGATAACCGACTCCACCCTGACGCAAAGCAGCGTCCTTGGCGTACTCAACGAAACGCTGCCGGCGGATGCGGTGATTGTGGCGGCGGCGGGTAGCCTGCCGGGAGACCTGCAGCGCGTCTGGCGCAACCGGGCCACCAACACCTATCACGTGGAATACGGCTACTCCTGCATGGGGTACGAAGTCAGCGCCGCGCTGGGCGTGAAGTTAGCCCAACCGCAAAGCGAGGTCTATTCGCTGGTCGGCGACGGCTCGTTCATGATGCTGCACTCCGAGCTGGTGACCTCCCTGCAGGAGCGCGCGAAGATCAACATCGTGCTGCTCGACAACATGGCCAACGGCTGCATTAACAACCTGCAAATGGAGCACGGTATGGACAGCTTCGGCACCGAGTTCCGCTTCCGCTGCGCCGAATCGGGCCAGCTGCAGGGCGGCCTGGTGCCGGTAGATTTCGCCACCGTCGCTGCCGGCTACGGCTGCAAAACCTGGCGCGTCACGACGCTAGAAGAACTACGCCACGCGCTGGACGCCGCGCGCCGCGAAACCGTCAGCACCCTGATAGACATTAAAGTGCTGCCGAAAACCATGGTGCACAAATACGGCAGCTGGTGGAACGTCGGCGTCGCGCAGTCTGCGCTCTCCGAGCGGATCCGCAAGGTGGCGCAAATGATCAATGAAAAACGCGCTCAGGCGCGGGATTACTAAAACAGAACACAAACCCTGAACCCTACAAATCTCGGGAGAAAACCAACTATGTCACTCAAATTAGGTGTCATCGGTGCCGGCGCTATCGGTAAAGAGCATATCCGTCGTTGCACTCAGGTACTGCAGGGAGCCACGGTAGTGGCGGTTTCGGATATCAACGAAGAGAACGCCCGCGCCGCGGTTGCACTGCCGGGCGTGCATGCCGAAGTGTACGCCGACGGTCATGACGTGATTAAGGCCAGCGACGTGGACGCTATTCTGGTCACCTCATGGGACCCCACCCACGAAGAGTACACCCTGGCCGCCATCGCCGCCGGGAAGCCGGTGTTCTGCGAGAAGCCGCTGGCGATGAGCGCGGAAGGCTGCCGCCGCATCGTTGATGCGGAAATGAAAGCCGGTCGCCGCCTGGTGCAGGTTGGATTTATGCGCCCTTACGACGAAGGCTATCTGGCGCTGAAAAAAGTGATCGATGACGGCGACATCGGCGCACCGCTGATGCTGCGCTGCGCGCACCGCAACCAGTCGGTGGGCGAGGATTACATCACCAACATGGCGATCACCAACACCCTGATTCACGAACTGGACGTTCTGCGCTGGCTGCTGAATGACGACTATGTTTCCGTGCAGGTGCGCTTCCCACGCTCCACGTCCCACACCCACGCGCGCCTGAAAGACCCGCAGATCGTGTCGTTTGAAACCAAAAAAGGCACGCTGATCGACGTGGAAGTCTTCGTGAACTGCCAGTACGGCTACGACATCCAGTGTGAAGTGGTAGGGGAAACCGGGATTGCCCGCCTGCCTGAGCCGTCGGCTGTGCAGATGCGCAAAGCCGCTAACCTGTCGACCGCTATCCTGACCGACTGGAAGGATCGCTTTATCAAAGCGTATGACGTTGAGCTACAGGCCTTTATCAATGATGTTCAGGCCGGCCAGCTGCACGGCCCGTCGGCGTGGGATGGCTACGCGGCGTCCGTTGCTGCCGACGCCTGTATCAAAGCCCAGGAAACCAGCGAGCCGGTTGAGGTGACGCTGCCGGAATGCCCGGCATTCTACAAACGCTAATCCCGCTTTGCTGACGGAACTTCTTTGCACAGGTAACGACGATGAAAATTGCTTTTGACGTTGATGTCATTAAAGACCTCGGGGTAACCCGAATGGTCCATCAGGTGGCGGAGTGGGGCTACAAGTACATTGAGCAATCGCCGCACCCGCAGATCAACCCGTTCTACAAGCACCCGCGCGCCAGCCGGGAAATTATGGCTGAGTACAAGCAGGCGCTGCGCGATACCGGCGTGGAGCTCTCCTCGTTTATCTGCGTCTACCGCTGGTCCGGTCCGGATGAGCTGCGCCGTCAGGCGGCAGTGAAAAACTGGAAGCGGCTGATCGAAATCGCGGTTGAAATGGGTGTTCAGGTGATCAACACCGAGTTCTCCGGCGATCCTAACCAGCCGGAGATTTGCGATGAGATGTTCTATCGCTCCATGGAAGAACTGCTGCCGATTTTTGAGCGCGAAGGCATCCGCGTTGAAATTCAGGCACATCCGTGGGACTTCTGCGAAGAGAACAACGAAACCGTCGATATCGTGAAGTCGTTCCGCAGCGATAACGTTAAGTACGTTTACAGCGTCCCGCACACCTTCTTCTATGACAAAGGCGTGGGCGACGTTGAGAAGATGCTGCGCTACGCGGGAAGCGATCTCTCCCATGTGCTGATCGCGGATACCCGCAACCATACAAAACACTGCCGCTATATCGTTAACCCACCGGGCGTAGATGCCGTCGTTCACCAGCACGTGGGCGTCGGAGAAGGGGATGTTGATTTCGACGCGCTGTTCCGCACCCTGCGCGATATGAAATTTGCCGAGCAGACCTTCAAGGTCGGCGGTGAGCCGATTGTGGCCACCTCGCTGTTCGGCTACCCGGAAAAAATGAAATACCAGGCAGTGGAAACCCGTGAACTCATCGAACGTGAATTGCTGCGCCGGTAGGCGCAGCGGCAGGAGCCCCCTACTATGAACAAAGATAACGTAAAACTGGCTATCGCCCCGATTGGCTGGACTAACGACGATATGCCGGAGCTGGGCAGCGAGAATACTTTCCAGCAAATCGTCAGCGAAATGGCGCTGGCGGGCTTTACCGGCAGCGAAGTCGGCAGCAAATATCCACGCGATCCGGCGGTTCTCAAGCCGATGCTGGATATTCGCGGCATTCAGATTTGCAACGCCTGGTTCAGCACCTTTTTTGCTAACGGCCAGCGGGAAAAGACCATTGATGAATTCGTTAACCACATGAATTTCCTGCATGCTATGGGCGCGAAAGTGATCGGCTGCTCTGAGCAGAGCGGCAGCATCCAGGGGCTGGAAAAGCCCATCCTGGAGAATGCGAAACCGTGCTTTAGCGAAGAAGAGTGGCAGCGGGTGGCGGAAGGCTATAACACCCTCGGTCGTCTGGCGGCGGAAAAGGGCATGCAGGTTTGTCTGCACCACCATATGGGCACCGGTATCCAGACGACGGCAGAGATCGACAAGTTTATGTCGCTGGTGGATGACAAAGTCTTCCTGCTCTACGACACCGGACACGCCTGGTATTCCGAAGGCGGCGAAGAGCCGATGCTGGCGATTCTGAAAAAATATCTGCCGCGCATTAACCACGTGCACCTGAAAGACGTGCGTCCGCCGGTGATCGAGCAGGTGCGTCGCGAAGGGCTCTCCTTCCTGGACGGCGTGAAGAAGGGGACCTTCACCGTGCCGGGCGACGGCGTCATTGATTTCCGTCCGGTATTCAAGCTGCTGGACGAGCATGGCTATAAAGGCTGGATGGTGGTTGAGGCCGAGCAGGATCCGGCGCTGGCCAACCCATTCGAATACGCCGTAAAAGCGCGCAAATATATCCGCGAGACGGCAGGAATCTAATCGTTGTTTTATTTTCAGGCCATACGTCGTATGGCCTGCTTTTTTTACCCCATCACTCAGCAGTAGCTCAAGACGTAGAACGAAAACAACACGTCGGTGAGGCCTCAGCCTCTGCATTCAGACTAGAGCAAATCTTCCCTCAAACAAGGCGGGTTACTGGAGTCTATTATGTCTAAGGAACAATATCTTACACTCAATAAAGCGTCGGGACCGAATAGCGAGACCCCGACAACGCCCTTTGTAAAAGTTGTCGCCCTGATCGCGACGCTTGGCGGTTTACTTTTTGGCTATGATACCGGGGTGATTTCCGGTGCCTTACTCTTTATGGGCACCGAGCTTCATCTTACTCCCTTTACCACCGGTCTGGTCACCAGCTCGCTGCTATTCGGCGCCGCCTTTGGCGCGCTGCTTTCTGGCAATCTGGCGAATGCAGCGGGCAGAAAGAAAATTATTCTGTGGCTGGCGGTGCTTTTTGCCATCGGCGCGATAGGCACCTCTATGGCGCCGGACGTTAACTGGATGATTTTCTTTCGCCTTATTCTCGGCGTGGCGGTCGGCGGGGCGGCGGCCACCGTACCGGTCTATATTGCCGAGATAGCTCCCGCGAATAAGCGCGGACAGCTGGTTACTTTGCAGGAGCTGATGATCGTATCCGGTCAGCTGCTGGCCTATATTTCTAATGCCACGTTCCATGAAGTCTGGGGCGGGGAAAGCACCTGGCGCTGGATGCTGGCGGTGGCGACGCTACCCGCCGTGCTGCTCTGGTTTGGCATGATGTTTATGCCGGATTCACCGCGCTGGTACGCGATGAAAGGGCGCCTGGCGGAAGCCCGTCGCGTGCTTGAGCGCACCCGGCATAAAGATGATGTTGAGTGGGAGCTGCTGGAGATCACCGAAACGCTGGATGAGCAGCGCAATCTCGGTAAGCCCCGGTTCAGCGAGATTATGACCCCGTGGTTGTTCAAGCTGTTTATGATCGGTATTGGTATAGCGGTTATCCAACAGCTTACCGGTGTAAATACCATTATGTACTATGCCCCCACGGTGCTGACCTCGGTTGGTATGACTGATAATGCCGCGCTGTTTGCCACTATTGCCAATGGCGTAGTCTCAGTATTGATGACATTCGTTGGCATCTGGATGCTTGGCAAAATTGGCCGTCGCCCGATGACCATGATTGGTCAGTTCGGCTGCACCGCCTGCCTGGTCTTTATCGGTGCTGTCAGCTATCTGCTGCCGGAGACGGTTAACGGCCAGCCTGATGCGCTACGTGCCTATATGGTTCTGGCAGGAATGTTACTGTTTCTGAGCTTTCAGCAGGGGGCGCTGTCGCCAGTGACCTGGCTGCTCATGTCGGAAATATTTCCAACTCGCCTGCGCGGTATTTTTATGGGGGGGGCGGTATTTTCAATGTGGATTGCCAACTTCCTGATCTCCCTGTTCTTCCCGATACTGCTGGCGTGGTTAGGGCTTTCAGGCACCTTCTTTATCTTCGCCGGTATTGGCGTATTCGGCGCGATATTCGTAATTAAATGCGTACCGGAAACCCGCCACCGTAGTCTTGAACAAATCGAGCACTATCTTCGGGATAAGCTGGACACCAGTGAAGAAGGGCAGGCCGCCAGGGCCCGGCGAATAGTGGCTGAATCGCAGGCGGATAAAGTGTAACGCTGATTGCCAACGATATCTGCGATGCTGGAGCGGTGCTCAGCGGTCTGCACGGACCGGGCTAACGAGCCGTATCGAACGATCCCCTCCCCTTGAAAAGGGGGAGGGGGCACACTGCTTCCGTACGGTATTGCAGAAGATACCTCAGCTATCTGCGGGGATAGTGAGGGAAAGGTCTACTTCACTTCCGCCAGCGCGGTCTTATCGACGTAGGGCTTCATCAGCGCATCGGCTTCCTTCTGCGCCGCCTGCACCGCGGCTTCCGGGGTGACTTTGGCATCGTTCACCACCGCGGCCAGCTGGTTTTCCATCGCTTTACGCACGGCAACGGTCTCCCAGGTGGAGTACCACGGATGGGCATACTTCAGCTGTTCGAGGGCGATCGCCGCGCGCGGTTCCTGCTGCAGATACGCCTTCATTTCCGGCGTATCGTAGGCGGCCTTACGCGGGGAGAAGTAGCCGGTAAAGCGGCTCCAGGCGCCGTTGACCTGCGGGCTCACCAGATACGTCAGGAACTGATACGCCGCTTTTTTCTGCGCGTCGTTGATGCCCTTGAAGCTCACCAGGCTGGCGCCGCCGATCGGTACCGCCCGCTGCTCTTTGGCCGGCAGCATCGCCACGCCCAGCTCAAAATCTTTGCTGTTCTCGCGCATAAAGCCCAGCGCGCCGGTGCTCAGCATCGCCATTCCGACTTTGCCGGAGAAGAAGCTGGCGCCGATCTGTTTCGAATTCAGCACGCCGGAAGGCATGACTTTGTCTTTATAGACCAGGTTCTGCCAGAAGCGCAGGGCGCCGATGGTGGTTGGCGTGTTGTAATAGACTTCGCCCGGATAGTCCTCGTTAAAGTATTTTCCGCCGTTGGCGCGCACCAGCGCCGAGAAGATCCAGCCGCCGTAATCATCGTTGGTCGACGGCAGCATGATCCCCCACTGGCCTTTGCTTTCGTCGGTCAGCTTTCTGGCATCCGCCAGCAGCTCGGCCCAGGTTTGCGGCGGCTGTTTGATCCCGGCCCGATCGAACATCGTTTTGTTGTAGTAGAGGATCGGCGTCGAGTTATGGAACGGGATCGCATAGGTGGTGCCCATCACTTGGGCGTTTTTATGCATTGCGGGCCAGAACGCCTTCACCAGAAAATCCCCCGCTTTTTGATCGCCATACTGGAACAGCTCGTCCATCGGCAGGATCTCATCCTTCAGCGCCAGATCGGTGGTGAAGTTGGCGGACATAATCACCAGCGCGGGCGGCTGCCCGGCCTTCTGCGCCGATTCGGCTTTGATCTTGGTGGTGTCGTAGTTGCCGGTAAAGATCCCGCGCACTTCGACATCCTGCTGCGACTCGTTGAATTGCTTAATGACACGGGTCATCTCCATGGTCAGCTTGCCGTCCACCGGCGCCGGAAACATGAAATCGATCTTCTCTTTCGCCAGCGCCGCGCCGCTCAGGGCAAGGCTGAGCCCAACCGCGAGAGCGGTGAGAGGTTTAAACATGGTCTGTCTCCATCAGTAAATTATGCTGTTTCTCAGCATGAAAAAGATGCACATCGGCAGGTGAAAAGCCGAGGATCAGCGAATCGCCTTTCTCCGGCACCGCGCCGCGATGGCGACGACTAAAGCGTAAGGTGCCGATGGGGGTGCTGACGTGGAGCAAATAATCGGCTCCCATCAGTTCTCGTTGCAGCACGGTGGCGGGCAGGCGCAGATGGCTCTCCTCCACGCGGTCGCTGATATGTTCCGGGCGAATGCCTAACCACACCCGGGATTCTTCACGGTAGCGCGGCGGCAGCGGATAGCGCAGCTCACCCAGTAATACCTCACCATCAGCGCAGGGCAGTGAGAGCAGATTCATCGCCGGAGATCCGATAAACCCGGCGACAAACAGGTTGGCCGGGTTGGCGTACAGATACTCCGGTCGCCCGACCTGCTGTACGTGGCCGCCGTTCATCACCACGATGCGGTCGGCCATCGACATCGCTTCCGTCTGGTCATGGGTGACGTAGACGGTGCTGGTTCTGAGCTGCTGGTGGAGGTCCATAATGCTGTCGCGCACTTCGCTACGCAGGCGGGCGTCGAGGTTGGAGAGCGGCTCATCCATCAGGAACAGGCGCGGATTACGCACTATCGCCCGCGCCATCGCCACCCGCTGCCGCTGGCCGCCGGAGAGCTTCGCCGGTTTGCGATCGAGCAGGGTATCCAGCTGCAGCATCTGCGCGACTTTATCCACCCGCGGCTGCCAGCTGGTCTTCTCCTCTTTGCGCACCTTCATGCCGAAGGTGATGTTGTCGCGCACCGACAGGTGCGGAAACAGCGCATAGTTCTGGAAGATCATCGCGAAGTTGCGCTCTCTGGGCGACATTTCGGTGATGTTCTCATCGTGCAGCCAGATCTCCCCCTCGCTGACCGGCTCCAGCCCGGCGAGCAGGCGCAGCAGGGTGCTTTTACCGCAGCCGGACGGGCCCACCAGCACCACGAACTCCCCTTCGCGAATATCCAGCGACAGGGCGCTGAGGGCCGGTTTACCGTCAAACTGTTTACTGATGTTTTGCAGACTAAGCATGGCGTTTAGCAATCTTCCGTTGGGCAGCTGATATTTTCGTCGTACATCCACGGTCCGGCGTAGTGGGTCAGAGGATGCTGATAGCTCACCCACTGCTCGTCGACCTGGCGATGCATCAGGCACGACGCCGGAGAGAGGTCGTAATACGGACGTGTATCTTCATGAAAGTAGGGCACCTGGTGGACGGTTCCCGGGATGGTGGAGATGATGGCCTGGCGATACTGGGTCATGGTCAGGCTGTGGTTATGGCCGCAGAAAATGCGCGTCAGCGACGGGAAACGCTCAACCAGCGCCAGCAGACGATGGCCGTTTTCGCAGGCGATAGGGTCCATCTGCGCATTGCCCAGCGGCAGCGGCGGATGATGCATAAACACCGTCGCCGGTTTATCGCCGCCATCAAACAGCTGGGCTTCCAGCCACTTGATGGTTTCCTCGGTCAGCCAGCCTTTCGACGTACCCGCCCGGCTGGAGTCGATAAACAGCAGGCGAGTGGCAAAATCGTCTACCGCGTAGTGCATATTTTGCGCGTCGCGGCCGAGCTGCGGGCACAGCGGATGCAGATATTCCAAAAACAGCGCTTTATCGTCGTGGTTGCCGGGAATGAGATACAGCGGATAGTTCAGGCTGCCGAGGATCTGGCGGGCGACCTCATACTCTTCCGGGCGGCCGCAGTTGACGATATCGCCGCTCACCACCACCGCGTCCGGACGCTCCTGCAGGGCGTTCAACTGGGAGACGACGTCGGCATTGGCGGCGTTGACGTCAATAAAGCCGTACAGCTTCTGGCCGCGGCTGCGGAAATGGGTATCGGAAATTTGCGCTAACAGCATGAAGAGCTCCTTATTTGATCCCGGAGAAGCCGAAGCTTCGCAGGAACTGTTTCTGGAAGAGGATGAAGGCTAGCATCAGCGGCAGGCAGACCATCAGCGTGCCGGCGCCAATGATGCCCCACTGACCGCCGGATTCTGCGCCCATGGCGAACGAGACCAGTCCCACGGTGAGCACCTGTTTGTCCGGGTCGTTCAGCATCATCAGCGGCCACAGATACTCGTTCCAGTGGTAGGTAATGCTGACGGTGGCGAAGGCCAGCACCGACGGCCAGGACATCGGCAGCAGCACGCGGAACAGCACCTGCCACCAGCGACAGCCCTCCATCAGCGCCGCCTCTTCCAGCTCTTTGGGGATAGACAGAAACGCCTGACGCATCAGGAACACGCCGAACGCCGAGGTGAAGTAGGGCATCATCACCCCGGTGAGGGTGTTGAGCAGGCCGAAGGTTTTCAGGGTCAGCATGTTCGGCACCATCATCACCACCGGCATGATCATCAACTGGACGAGGAACATCAGGAACAGCGTCTTCTTGCCGCGAAACTCGTGGCAGGCGAAGACGTAGCCGGCGGTGGTGATGGTCAACAGCTGCACGAAGAAGGTGCCGAAGGTGAAGATAAGGGTGTTGGCGTAGAGGCTCAGCCAGTCGGCGCTGGCCCAGGCATCGCGGAAGTTATCCAGCGTCAGCGGCATACGGGGCAGCAGCGAGGCCATATCCTCGCCGAAGGTCGTGGCGCTGAACGAGGTCGCCAGCATCCATAAAAACGGGCTCATCCACAGCAGCGCCAGGCAGCACATTAATACCGTGAGCGTAAAGGGCTGCGAGCGGCGCAGGCGCAGCCAGAGTGGGCGCGATGCGCTGTGCGATCGCAGCGCCAGCGGCGAGATTTCAGCGCTCATAGTGCGCTCCTTTCTCCAGCAGTTTGAGGTTAATCAGCGAGAAGGCAAACAGCCCGGCCAGCGTCAGGAAGGTGGCGGCGGAAGCTTTACCTAAATCATGGGTGTCCCAGGCAAGGTTCTGGATGTAGTAGAGCAGCACGGTAGTGGCGTTATCCGGCCCGCCGCGGGTCATCACCGCCACGTGGTCGATCTGGGTGATGGAGTAGATCAGCGCCGTGGTTATCACGAAGCTCAGGGTCGGGCGCAGCAGCGGCAGCGTCACCTTAAAGAACACCTGCGTGCGGGTGGCGCCTTCCACGATCGCCGCTTCGCGCGTGGAGGCCGGAATGCTTTGCAGCCCGGCGAGGAAAAACAGCATGTAGTAACCGGCGAACTTCCACACCCCAATCAGCGCCAGCGCCAGCAGCGCGCTGTTGCTGCGCCCCAGCCAGTTGTTGTTCATCGGGCCAAACAGCTTCGCCAGATAGTGGTCGAGCAGGCCAAGGCCGGGCATAAAGATAAACAGCCACAGCGCGGCGGCGCTGACCATCGGGATAATCATCGGGAAGAAGAAGGCGGTGCGCAGCCAGCGGTTGACGCGGTGATTCTCGGTCAGGGCGACCGCCAGCAGCAGGGCGAGCGTCACGCCCGGTACCACCGTCAGCAGGATATAAAGCAGGTTATTCACCAGCGACTGCCAGAAGACGCTGTCGGCGAACAGACGACTGAAGTTCTCCAGCCCGACATACTGGCCGCCGTCGCTGACCATGCGGGTATCGAACAGGCTGTCATAAATCGATCGCCCGAGGGGAAACCAGGTAAACAGTAATAAAAACAGCAGGGAAGGCGACAGTATCAGCCAAGGGAGCCAGGTTTTTCTCATGGTGGCGGACGTCTCATTCAGGCGTTTGTAGAAGCCCGGATTGTGAGAAGGATTGACTGCAAACGTATGGCGGGGAGATGACGGTTTAATGACCAGGGAAACAAGCGCCGGGCAGACGGGCCGCCCGGCATCACCCCGGTCAGTGGCGTTCAGGCCGCGCGGCTGCGGCCTGAAGCATGACGAGGGTTGATCAGAAGTCGGCTTTCAGCACCACGCGGTAGCGGGCCTTGCCCTCGCGAACGTGCTTCAGCGCCTCGTTGATCTGCGACATCGGGAACAGCTCGGTGGTCGGCGCGACTTTGCTGCGTCCGGCGAATTTCATCAGCTTGCGCAGCTCGGCCGGGTTGCCGGTGGCCGAGCCGGAGATGCTGCGGTCGCCGCCAATCAGGGTAAAAGCGGGGACCGGGAACGGCTTCATCACTGCCCCGACGGTGTGGAAGTTGCCGCCGTACGCCAGCGCTTCAAAGTACGGCTGCCAGTCGAGGTCGACGGCGACGGTGTTGATAATCAGGTCGAACTGCCCGGCCAGCGCCTTTAAGGCTTCGGGATCGCGGCTGTTCACCACGCGATCGGCGCCCATTGCCAGCACTTCCTGCTCTTTCGCCGGATTGGAGCTAAAGGCGGTGACTTCCGCGCCCATCGCGTGCAGCAGCTTGATGGCGATATGGCCGAGGCCGCCAATGCCGATGACGCCGACGCGGCTGTTGGCCGTGACGTGATGCATCAGCAGCGGTTTGAAGACGGTAATGCCGCCGCAGAGCATCGGCCCGGCGGATTCGAGATCGACGTTTTCCGGCAGCGGGATCACCCATTGCCAGTCGGCGCGCAGCTTATCGGCGAAGCCGCCGCGGTTGATGATGGTGGGCACCGAGCCTTCCAGACAGTTCACGTGGTTGCCGCTGATACAGGCGTCGCAGTGGCCGCAGCTGCGCGCCGTCCAGCCAATGCCGACCTTCTGGCCAACCTTCAGCCCTTTATCCTGCGCCGCGCTGCCCAGGGCCGCCACCCGGCCAATCACCTCGTGACCGGCCACCAGCGGATAGCTCGACATGCCCCATTCGTTGTCGATCATCGACAGGTCGGAGTGGCAGATCCCGCAGTACTCCACCTGCACTTCGACATCTTCCGGCTTAAGGTCGCCGGCATCGTACTCCCACAGCGACAGATCGGCGCCCGCTTCTTTGGCGGCGTAACTTTTAATAGTGCTCATGACAGTTTCCTTGGGTTTGGCGTAGTTAAGAAGGAAGTGTAGAGCATGGGGCGAGGGGACGCTTGGCAGAAGGAGGGGGGAAGCTTGCGCAAGCCGGCTTCTCTGCGAGAGAGAAGCCATCGCGACAGTTCAGCTTTTGAGTAACAGCGCGTTGAGCCAGATTTCGTTCCGCTCCGGGCGCTTATCCACCGTCTGCCACATGTTGGCGAGACGGATATCAGCCAGCGGTTCGATCAGCGCGGTCAGCCCTGCTTCGTCGAGATCGGTAAACCGCCGCCCCTCTTTTTCTCGCTCGCCTGAACCGTATTTAAATGAGACGTACCAGACGCCGCCGGGTTTGAGGGCCGTAGCCAGTTTGTGCATCACTCCCGGCAGCTCCGCGGCGGGAACGTGCAGCAGCGAAGCGCAGCACCAGATGCCGTCATATCGTGCGCTTTCGCTGATACTTTGAAAGGTCGCCTGACGCACGGCCAGCCCGCTGTGTTGCGCAGCCCGCTCGACCATTGCCGGTGAGGCGTCAAACGCCTCGACCCGGTAGCCCATATCGGCAAAGGCTTTGGCATCGCGTCCGGAGCCGCATCCCGCATCGAGGATCAGCCCGTTCGGTTCAATTGCCCCGATAAAAGGCGCGTACAGAGAGGTCATATCGACAGCGACGGTTGAAGCCACAAAGCTGTCAGCGTTCTGCTGGTAGTAGTTGATTGTCATCAGAATATATCCGTTCCGGCGGCCTGAGGTTCCCATTCATGAAGGAGCGTAATGCGCGCAGTGTTCCAGATTTTGGCGAGGAAGTCATCGCGGCGGGCGGTCGTGTTGCCGGTCTGACGGATTAAGGTTTCACGCAAGGGAAGGTGGCTGGTAATAAAATATTCGTTTCTGTCGCGCAGGCGGCGCAGCAATTTTGCCGACGGTACCCGCATAAACTTGCCTTTCTCCCCGCGGTTGCAGCTCTTGCAGGCGAGTACCAGGTTCCAGACGCCGTTGATATTCGCCACCTCGCCGCGCGCCGCCCACGGGATAAAGTGGTCAACGTCGGCCAGGTTCTCATCCCCGCTTTCGAGACTGATCGGCGCATAGCAGTAAAAGCAGCGGCCTTTTTGGTAGCCGTTCAGGCTGCCGCGACAGCTGGAGATGGCAACTCGTCGGGTATTCAGGGTG
Organism: Klebsiella sp. JN_Kp126; assembly: GCF_033843325.1. Lineage (NCBI taxonomy): Bacteria > Pseudomonadati > Pseudomonadota > Gammaproteobacteria > Enterobacterales > Enterobacteriaceae > Klebsiella > Klebsiella sp. JN_Kp126. Next base: position 17,570 of record NZ_JAWXQV010000097.1, read on the forward strand.
CTGAAGAGCTGCTGTTCGGCGGCATCATATTCCACGGCGATCAGGCTGCTGGCGATGTTCATCGCCCACGCCTGCTCCACCAGACGCCAGCGGGCGTCCGTTTCGTGGATCAGGTTCTGGTACTGCTGGCGCTCCGTCAGAGAATAAAAGTCGTCGGTCAGACGGATACCTTGATGCGTTTTACGCTCGTCGATAAAAAAGCGCCTGGCGATTTCGCCCTGATTCACGTTATGAAATTTATCCAGCACCACGCTAAAGCCGAGCTTAACCGTTGCCGCGATGAGCTGATCCTGGGTTATCTCCTGGCGATTGAAGCGGCTACAGGCGCTGAGAAACTGGCTTTTTGGCGACGTGATCTGTTTGGGGGCCTGCTCAAGATGGCGACACAGATGCTGGCTGAACGGCACCGCCAGCTCCTCAAGGCGTATCAGATCGCTACCGTCGCGGCGGATATCGTACAGCGCATGCGCCAGCGCAAACTTATAGGAGGCGACGTTTTTGCCAAAAAGAATAATGCCGCGCCAGTAGTTCTCCAGCGTCGGTTCGATCTGATAGAAGCGCATTGCGGAAATCCTGTTTTGGGAAAGTACCGGCGTTATTACGCGTACTAATAACAGGATCTGATAACAAATTGCCGAAAATGTAAACCGAATTGAGCCGTTTGCAGGATTTTGCGAGCAGGCTCGGAGAAAGAGGAAACCGCGAGTGGGAAAGGTGAGAACGAGGGGGTTATATCTGGAACGTATTGAATGTTGGCCGAAATGCGGCTTGCGCTGTTTTTTTCAACACTTAGCGTGGCGATCGCACTCTGCCGCTTGCGCAGCAGCCAGTGACAGGTATAATCCAGAACGTTTTCCGTATCCTTTCCGTGCCGGAGTGGCGAAATCGGTAGACGCAGTTGATTCAAAATCAACCGTAGAAATACGTGCCGGTTCGAGTCCGGCCTTCGGCACCAAAAGCATGTAAATAGACCTCAACTGAGGTCTTTTTTTATGTCTGAAATCCTCGCCACACAAGGCTTTCCACGATTTTCTCCTCAACTGAAGTCAACCTGAGTCAACCCACATCAACAAGCTTGTGAGTATACTAATGTGTATATTTTCCGATTCGATATTGTTTGTATACTCACGAGATACCAATGGAAGGAGGCCCATCATGGCCCTAACGGATACTAAAGTTCGTTCTGCAAAACCTGAGGAGAAAGAGTATTCACTTGTTGACGGCGACGGAATGTCCTTACTTGTAAAACCTAACGGCTCAAAGTATTGGCGATTTCGTTTCCGTTTTGGCGGTAAACAGCATTTGATGGCGTTCGGCGTTTACCCGGATGTTTCGCTGGCGGATGCCAGGAAGAAAAGGGAAGAAGCCAGAAAGCTGGTAGCTGCTGGTATTGATCCTCGTGAGCATAAACGTGCTGTGAAAGAAGAGCAGGCGAAAGAGATTATTACTTTCGAGAAGGTTGCCAGAGAGTGGCTCATTACCAATCAGAAATGGTCGGAAGATCATGCTAATCGCGTAAAAAGGAGCCTTGAGGACAATATCTTCCCGGCAATTGGCACTCGCAATATTACTGAACTGGGTACCCGCGATCTGTTAATTCCCATTAAAGCCGTAGAGATGTCTGGACGTCTTGAAGTGGCTTCCCGTCTTCAACAGCGCACCACGGCCATCATGCGTTATGCAGTGCAAAGCGGGTTAATTGATTACAACCCGGCGCAGGAGATGGCGGGGGCGGTAGCTTCCAGTAACCGGCAGCATCGTCCGGCACTGGAGTTAAAGCGCATCCCTGAGTTACTTGAGAAAATAGATGGCTATACCGGCAGGCCACTAACCCGCTGGGCAACGGAACTCACTCTGCTTATCTTTATTCGTTCCAGTGAGCTACGTTTTGCTCGCTGGTCAGAGATCGATTTTGAAACGTCAATGTGGACCATTCCGCCTGAGCGAGAGCCTATTCCCGGCGTGAAACATTCTCAGCGAGGATCAAAGATGCGTACACCTCATCTGGTGCCGCTTTCAAGGCAGGCACAGGCGATCCTGAAGCAGATAAAACAGTTTTGTGGTGATAAGCATGAGCTGATTTTTATTGGCGATCATGATCCGCGTAAGCCAATGAGTGAAAACACCGTAAACAGTGCGCTACGGGTGATGGGATATGATACTAAGGTCGAGGTTTGCGGCCACGGCTTCCGCACAATGGCCTGTAGTTCGTTAATTGAGTCAGGGCTATGGTCGAAGGATGCGGTGGAGCGCCAGATGAGCCATATGGAACGTAACTCGGTACGCGCAGCATATATCCATAAAGCGGAACATCTGGATGAACGCAAGTTGATGCTGCAATGGTGGGCGGATTTTCTGGATTCGAACCGGGAGAAGACTATCAGCCCGTTTGATTTTGCGAAAATTAATAACCCCATGCTGACAAGATGACAGGTGCTACTGCTGGCTCTATTACCCCTTAGATTGAACATGAGTTATTTCATAGAAAGGCATCCGTTCATTAACGTTAGGGTGCCTTTTTGCTTTTAACAACCGTAAATCAGGAGAATAACAAATGACTACGATATGCCCGCAATGTGGTTCTGACCGTGTAAGTGAGCGAAATATTGGCAGGAAGGCAGGAGGTATAGCAGGAGGAGTGGCAGGAGCACTTAGTGGTGCTGGTACGGGGGCAGCAATAGGTTCTGTTGTTCCGGTGGTGGGAACAGCTACAGGGGCTGTCATTGGCGCAATACTGGGAAGATTTGTCGCCGGTGCGACGACTGGAGCGGTAACAGGAGCATCGCTTGATGGCGTCCTGTTCGATCAGTATGAATGTCGTGACTGTGAACATACATTTGACTAATTAGCTTTGGTTTTCCTTCTATCAACTCACCAAAAAACTCAGTAAAAACCCATTCATATTTTCAAATACTTTTTCTTTTTGATCTGCACGACCGATCGGTATTGAGTATTTTAATAGTCAATGACTATCATTTTAATCTTATTGATCGTTTTTAACGATAGGTAAAACGGATCGGTTTATCTATTTCGATCGGTATTAACAATTTTACACCTCATTACCTTCCTGAAAAGATCACATCAACCTGCCTTTAATCAGGTTATTACCGGTGGTGGGTCAGGAAAGGCTATTCAGTGATTAGTCGCAGGTCGCTGGCAAGGAGAGGAGACCGATGGGATATAGATCAAGCGTTGTTTCAGTTGTGGTGAAAAACTCCAAAACAACTGTTATCAGCGGATTAATAAAACCAGGAGGTAAAGACTCCTGTTCAGATTTTTTGAATTTCAGGAGTTTTTATCATTAAAGGAGTTATATGAAAAAATTACTCAGTAGTGCCATTCTGTTAACCGTAGGCATGTTCTCAATGTCTGTTTATGCCAATCCTGATAATTCCTGCGACGGTGAACAAACCATCTTTGATGCTTATACCGCTAAGGATGGCAAACATGTTGGTGTGTGTTACGTATACGGCAATATTCGTTATGAGTATAGGAAGGATGATAATCCTGAAATTTTAATTAATGTTCCACGTGAAAAGGTTGAGTTCAGTATGTCTGGAAATGGTGATCAAAGTGTCACTATTCCCAATGGTGAGTATCGATATGTGATAGGTGAATATTTACGTGGCGGACCATTTATTCAGGTCTGGAAAGGGAATAAGTTTATTACCGAGATCAAGTTAAATGGCGACACCTTTGAAAATAATATTGAACAATATATTAACAATTAATACCGTTAAAGGTAAGGGATATTATCGTGAAAGTACTATCTTCAGCTCGTAAATGTTTTTTAATTTCAAGTCTTTTACTCTCAAGTTTTCAGGTTGGTGCATCAGATTCCCCTATAAAAGTGGATGCAAATGGAGAACAACTCAGAGCAGGCACGGTCTCTTTTCCTGTATGGCGTTATACCATTACCAGTATTGATAATGAGGTCATAATCAAGTCTCTCGTGCTTAACCGTGGCAACTGTGTTATCTCTACAGCGGACAGAGGCGAAAACGTAAATAAAAGACTTGGGTTCGGTCAGTCTTATACATTTACCAGTCCGACTAATAAATCATTTTCGCAGTGCAGACCACTTGAATTAGTCGTCAGTACAAATAAAGGCTCATTCACCTTTTCCTGGTGATAACTTACTGAATATGGAGATGGACATATGGAAAATATTAATACGTTAAAAGCTAAAATCGATACAAAGGTAACGAAGTTTGTATTGCTGTCTGTTGTAACTGGTGGCATTTACCCCATGATGTGGTTATATCTGAACCAACCAAAACTGACAGAGCACATGAAGAATGAGTTTGTTGGCAAAGATTATCCTCTCTGGCTGGCTATTGTTACTGGATTTGGATGATTATTGACAGATATAAGTTATTCTGTAAGTGAAAGTGAAACGGTGTTGGATCATGTTGCTACACTTCTTTCTGTTGCTTCAACTGTAATGATCATCGTCTGGGCTTTTAAAGCTAAAACAGCTTTACAAGCTTATGCTTTAAATGAATTTAAATTTGAATTGAAGATGAATCCATTCTATACATTTATTTTTAGCATATACTATATTGTTTATTGCATCAACGATATGGAATCAGAGTTACAGAAACACAACATTATTTATAGTAAACAAATTTCCTGATTAAATGATTATAAATAAAAGTGCTCGCCAGTAATGGCGAGTATCCAACCTCTAGTTATTTTTTTTGGGAATTGATTAGGAATATTCTCAAGCGTAGCTAAAGAAATAATATCATCTTAGGTAATTACAAATAATCACTTACTTACTCTAAGGTCTATAGCTTTTTCTTTGGTTTTGTTTACAGCTAATTCTGAGTTTTTATCTATTCTCATTTTTTAATACCTTCGTGTTTATGTTCTCAATGAACATATGACATTCTTCGCTCATTCTCTTGTTAAATTCAGGGGCAGAGTTATTAGGGATTTTCAAGAAAAGCAAATGAAAAGGAATATCTTTTCCCTGCTGATGAATTACATCAGAAATCACCCCCTGCGTTTTATCCATATTAAGTGCATTCCATCTATTTTCAGATATTGGATAAATAAAGCCGCATCCTTTTATAAGGCCTCCATTCCCATACTGCCCTATGTAAGTATGTAGTTGAAAAATATCTTCACGTTTAACCCCAAACTGCGGATCAAAGGTTTTATACTTCACATCAAAAACGTACAGGCCGCCATCATTCTCAAAAACCAGGTCGGGTTCAATTTTTCGCACATAGCTTCCGAAAGCTCCAGTCGGAATTTCATAATTTTGTTCGAATTTACTTAGCATCTTTATCCCACTTCGTTTTATGAGTTTCCGGATGAAATATTCGAAAAGCATCGATATATCAAAAAAGAAAGCACTTGACTCTTGTTGGTATCCAAAATTAGAACCTTCCTGACTGATGATTTTCTTAGATAAATCTATCAGTATGTTATAGTCGTTATAAAATGGGTTAGTAAAATATGGAGTTCTCAAGATCTCCTGACGAGACCTTCTCCCCCCCTGATTAGCAGTGATGAAAGCATTGTAAATATTCCTCGTATGCTTACAGAATAGTTGATGTTCAATCGTCTCATAGGCTTTGATGAACAACGAAGTTGCAGGACTGTCGTAACTGTGTTCGCGGTAGGCACATAAATATTTGCCTGAGGCATTGTTTCTGAAGTAGTCAATTGTATCGATTGTGCCACGTACCCGTGAATTTCGTTCTTTTTTCATAATGTAGGTTTTAGGGATACCCAGTCGGTAAGCCTTCTTCAACTTGATGTTCCAAAGATATGCCAGAAGCCACTCATATCCTTCAGTGTTATTTTCGCCACCAATATTTTCCATCTCCAGAAAACCGTCAGCGTCAGCTATGATGTACCGTAGGAAGGCATCGCCAAAACGAGAACCGACTTTCAGTGAGTATTCACCACGTTTGACAAATCCAATAAGATTACCTGTGTTTAATGTAAAATTTCTGGAATCAGTACCAGTTATAGTAATAAAACCATCATCGGTATTATGTTCATACTCTCGATCATTGAAGAGGATGAGTGCATCTGCAAGATTGTTACTAAGTTCATTTTCTACATCACGCGAAACTGAATTCAAAAAAAGCCAAATGGCAGACTCATCATTTTTATGATTAGTCCACTGTCCTTTTGTTTTGGAGCTAAAAGTAATTGATTTCCCCTGAGATTTATTAGTAAGTATTCCGTTATTTACAAAATAAGACCTGTTATCGACCAGTGTACCATCCTTTATAATATCGAATAGCCACATGGTTTAAATTCCAAATGCTTTTGCAAAAGAATCAATGAGTTCTGATTCGTTGCTGCCACGAAGGTATTCTTGAAGTAAAGGTCGAATACAGTCATCCCAGATACGAGACCTCACTTCAGTAACTGTAAGGCTCCTGGCATACTTCAGATTCATTAAATAGGCATGTCCAATTTGGTAATCAGCCCCCAGTAAAGGCTCCTTCGTAATTTGGGTATTCAGTCGTTCGAGGTTATCTGCCAGAGGCGTCCAGGCTTTACAGAACTGGCTAAGATGGTATCTTAAAAGTCTCGTATCTGGCGTAACTTCTTCCCAACGAAATCTACGTCTGAGTGCAAAGTCAAAACTCTCAATACTACGATCAATCGTATTCATCGTACCTATCAGGTAGATGTTTGTTGGAATAAAAAAATGGTAACCTTGTGCGGTATGAAGCATGCCTGTTTGTTGGTTATTTAGATTAGCATATTGGGTTTTGACGCTTCCTTTAATTCCTCTGTACTCCAGGCAATACATAAGCTCACCAAAAACACGTGATAACTCGGCTCGGTTCACTTCATCGATTATAAAAAAGAACGGAGGCACTGCATCTGCTATCAGCTTCGAAGAGTCAGATATTTCGAAGATGTTTTCCCAATGACCACCTGATAACTTATTTTGATATGGACGGAGTTCACCTATCGTGATTGATTCCCAATCCCTGTTAAGGTCGAGGCGTTCAATATCCATTTCCCACTTTCCTGCATTCCGGCAAAATTCCTTGAAAACACCATTAATCAACGTCAGCTGAGCTTTACCGTCGTTATCCAGTACTGGGCGCAAACCTTCCATGAAGTCTTCATAACTAAAAGAGGGATGAAATTGAATCAACTCAATCTGACTTGAATGTGTGAGGCTGCTATTTGGCGCAAACTCTTCTTTCCAGATATCAAAAAGAAGCGATGTTTGTTGACGAGCCTGGTATGTCTTTCCCGTTCCAGGAGGCCCGTACTTAACGATCTGCTTTTTCAGACTGAATGGATTAGAGAGATTCTCGTACAGAACCCAGATAAATTGGCTGAGATAAAACTCATCAGTTTCATTATTGCGAAGTTCATCGCTGAACTCATTTTTTATAGTTTTCATCAGGAATACGTTTTTTGAAAACCAGTCCTGATTATTCTCTGCTGGGTATGCAGGAATGATCCCTTCGTGTGTAAGCCAGCTAAATACCTGATTGAACTTAGCGGAATCAACTGTTGTGGAAACTTCAAGCGTGCAGGCTGCCGCTACGCGATTGATAAGAACAGGATTATTAGACTTCCCTTGTTCTGACCATGTGCACTCAAACTTTTTCAGTTCCTCTCTGTTAGGATTCAGGATAAATTGTTGTAATATAGCAATGAAGTCCTTGTTTTTAATAAAACCATCAAAGTTTTCGTTGCTTAGAACCGACTGACCACGAGAAGCAATTCCATTACTTCTTTCGAAAAGGAGTTGCTTCAGGAAAATCTCATCACTCGGAGATAATTCCTTTCCTGATTTTATGCGTTCGCGAATTATCGCGACCTGCTCATAAAACTCACGATAAGCATCATGCCAGCCTTTAAGTTCATGCTTATGGTTTTCAATCAAGTGCTTGTATAAATTTTTTAGTCTGCTTTTCATTGTATCACTTTCATTTACTAGTTTGTTTTAGTGACAACCGGTTCCTGTTACCTATTTCCCTTGATCGCCAGAACCTGAGCTGTAATGATAACAGCGAAGATTATACAGATTTTCTTCAGCTTCAGAACCCACGAATTCTGTTGATTATGGTATCCATTACACCACTTTTATAATCTTTGTATTGAGTTTGCTAATCGCTTTTCATTACCAAATTTAGTAGTGTAAAATCTTTGTTCGATACCGTACAGCAAATATTTCAACTCTTCTTCTGATGATACTTCGAATTTACTCTCAGTGGTGTCATATTTAAGTTTTTCAGCACAATAATCATTAATGTAATTCAGCATCTCACCTCTGTCTTCCACTGGCATCGCTGCAAGAGTATCCATAGCTAATGCAATTCTCTTTCGGTTTGGCTTTGATACTTTTTCTACATCATAGTCAGTTGAAAGTACAATGAAGGATTCACTTAAAAACGACTTAACTTCTTCTTCCGTGGCTTCTTTGTACAGAATATCGATACCTTTAAATATACTTGAAATTGTGGCGAGATTTCTGAATAACAATATATTTCTTTCCTTTAAGTATACAGCATCAGGTATATGGTTAACAATCAATCGCCCTTCATTTTCTTCTATTTCTGCTGATTCACCAAAAGCAATTGTTTTTCTCTTGATAAATAGGGATGGGGTTATTTTCTGAAAATAAAAGTCTTCATTCTGATGAGAGAGAATATATGAAATCTTCGTGAAGTATTGTTTTGTTAGATCGTCGAAGTCCTTAGAATCAAATTCATCCTTAATGCATGATAAGCAGAATGATTGCTGACTAAAATTTTCAATTTTAAACCATGAATCTTCATCAAGATTATGGTCAGGGTTATATGGAATGAGGCTAAGAGTAGATAAGTCTAAAGCGTCAAACAAAGTGTAGTCTGATACCAATTTAAAAAAAGGTTTCTTACGAGGTCCTTTTACTTTCGCAAAAATGTTATTCATCATTTTTTCCTTTCGATAAAGGTATAGTTGTTTATTCTAAATGCAATGGGGATCTTGATTTCTTTGGGGGTTTTGTATTTATGACGACTAATTAAAAAAATGGATGCGCCGCTCTTGTTTTTAATGTTATAAAACTCATATCTAAACAGTAGAAATAAAGGGTTAAAGTATAATGCTTGAGACATAAAGGTAAAAATAAATAAAACGGAATAAACAAAAAACAAGGCAGACCAACTAGTTATACTTAAAGCCACAAAGAAATAACCAAGATAGCTTGGAAGAAATGAGTTGTTCGCATGCTCCACAGAAACTACTTCACCTTCTTTAAACTCATCCTTGCCCAGTCTGGAGCTTAAAAGCAAACTAATCCAAGTTAGTAATATGGGGATTAGCATGTAAAATACGTATGATGTCATTTGTGGTAATAAACTCAACCAATGACTGTGTTCAAACTTTTGGAAAAAGTAATAAAGGGTGTACTTCTTTTGTACAAAGAAAATTATAGCCAACAACGATGTTGCGTTAAATGTTAAAAGAACTCTAAAAAGGAAATTTATTATCATAATGTTTTCCTGTATCAAATACTGCTTGCAATTATTTTATAGTATATCAATTAATAATTTACTTTCCACCTACAATATTTCGCTCAACCGGGTAAATATATCAATAGCGAAGCCCCAATTGGGGCTTCGCTACCCTCAGAACCCACGCATTCCGTTGATAAAAGTATCAATCACACCACAAACCTTGTCATAGACACGTTTAAGGACGGTCTTCCTTTCAAGGATCCTTGGTGTCCATGTTAGAGCCCTGGCTACCTCATCCTCGCGTGGGGTTACATCGGTAAACAGATAGTTATCCAATAAAGCGGCAACTTTGCTTTCATCCAGCTTTTCCTCAGAACATAGCGTTGCAACAGCTTTACGTTTTTCACGTTCAACGTAGGTTTCAAAGGTCTGGATGATATCTTCATCATGCGAAACTTGCAGCAGGTTTTCTTCGATGAAGTTATCAATCAGTTCGCGTTTGCTGCGCAGCGTGACGTCACTGTCAACGATATCCATGACCTTCTTCTTCTGCTCCTGCTGCGCTTCTGGTGGCATAGCCTGGATGCCAGCCAGTAGCCTCAGGATATAGCCGACATTAATTTCATCCCGATGAATCAGTGACACTTCAAAATCGACCTCATCTAGAATCGAGACTTTATCTTTGCCAGTGCGTTTTTTCACCTTGTCATAAATATCGAGATATTTACTGGTGTAATCGGCAAGAGTCTGATCCGATAAAGGTTTACTCACTTCATCAAAATCAGCAAAGCTCTCCAGGATATTCTTCAGTCGCATCATGTCACGGAAAGCCGTCACAAAAGCAAGCTGAGCTTTTTCATCAGGGAGGCTGTCCACGCTTTCCACTGTAGGTGTCAGGGTCAACAGGGTATCTACAGCAGCCTGATAGTCGCTCAGGTACTCCTCAAAAGGCTTAACCAGCACGACTGAAGATGCGTCTTTGTTCGAGAATAACGCTATGGCATCATCAGTGGCTTTCTTGAGGTTGCGGAAGCAGACGATGTTACCGTGGCTTTTCTTCTCATTAAGAATACGATTGGTACGGGAGAATGCCTGTATCAGTCCGTGGTAACGCAGGTTTTTATCAACGTAAAGTGTATTGAGAGTCGGGCTGTCAAATCCCGTGAGGAACATATTGACCACCAGCAGGATATCAATCCCTTTTTCTTTGGTTCGTTGTGCAATGTTCTTGTAATAATTGTAAAAGCTTTGCGAATCATTAGCTGAATAGCTGGTGCCATACAGCGTATTATAATCCTTGATGAAGCTGTCCAGATGATCCCGGCTGGAGATATCGATTTTCCCGCCTTGAGGCAGGCTGATGTCTTCTTCATCCAGTAAGCCGTTAACCGTTTCCTTATCGCTTTTGTCCGCTTCGTTGGCTGCATAAGTAAAGATTGTTGCTATACGCAACGGTTTGTAACCCGGATCGGCCTGCTGAAGCTTTGTTTGTTTTTCTTTAAAGAGTTTGTAGTACTTGATCAGCATGTCCACCGAGCCCACGCAGAACATTGCGGTAAACTCACGGCTTCGGGTTTTTGCATTGTGGTGAGCCAGGATGTAGTCGGTTATCTTGCCCAGCCGGATATCGCTTTCCATGACCTCTTTGGTGTCGATATCTTCCACATCGATATCGATCTCATTGCTGGTTTCCTTACGGCGATAGGTTCCTACATACTCCACGGCAAATCGCAATACGTTCTCATCACGGATGGCATCGACAATGACATACTTGTGGAGGCATTTATCAAACAGCATTTCAGTGGTCTGTTTGACGCCGTTGGTGATGTTGACGTTGTCGGCAAAGATAGGTGTACCGGTGAAACCAAACAGTTGCGCATTTTCAAAGAAACTTACGATAGCCTTGTGAGTGTCACCGAACTGACTGCGGTGGCATTCGTCGAAGATAAAGACAATACGTTCCTTACGCAGGTGCTCAAGCTGTGCCTTATATCCTTCGTGGGTAATAGCATTGTTTAGTTTCTGAATGGTGGTCAGTATCAGTTTACTGTTGTTAGCCTTTAGCTGCTTAATTAGTGTACTGGTATTGTTAGTGGTATCTACGCTGTCTTTAGCGAAACTGTTAAACTCTTTGGCTGTCTGATAATCCAGATCGCGACGATCGACGACGAAGATAACCCGATCAACTTCAGGCATCGACATGATCACCTGGCTGGCTTTAAAGCTGGTCAACGTTTTCCCGCTACCTGTAGTATGCCAAATATAGCCGTTACGGGGTTTGCCCTGTAGATGGAGACTGTCCTTAACATGGCGGATCATCGCCTCACAGGCATAGTACTGATAGGGGCGCATGACCATCAGGCACTTACGGGTTTCATTCAGCACCGTGTAGTGAGTAATCATTTTTGCAATGTGACAAACTTTCAGGAAGGCTTCGGTAAACTTCTCCAGTGACTTAATGGGTTCATTTTTCTCGTTTGTCCAGAAGAAGGTCTGCTCGAAATGGTTCGCGCGATTATTGGCGTAATATTTAGTATCAACGCCGTTACTGATGATAAATAATTGAACATACTGGAACAGGCCACTGCCTACCCAGAATGCATCCCGATGGTAACGATCAATCTGGTTAAAGGCTTCTTTCAGGCCCAGCCCACGTCGCTTAAGCTCTATCTGTACCAGCGGCAGGCCATTAATCAGCAGCGTAACGTCAAAGCGTGTTTTGCGTGTGTTTTGTTCGGCGTTGTACTGCTTAACCTGACGGGTGACCTGAAACTCATTCTGGCACCACTCATCTTTGTTGATAAAGCTGAGCCATTTCTCAGTACCATCATCACGCAGCAACTGGTAGGGGTCAGTTTGGATATCGAAAATTATTGTACGTTAAGCTCATTTTTTAATCATTTCTGGTTTTTTTGGAAACGTAATATTCTGGATGTTAAGACGGTCATGCGGGGACATTGAACACAGATAATCATGTCCAGGTACGAACGTCCCATATAGAGTGTGAGCATTGATCGTGCTGTATTTTCGTTTATAGTAGATAGATTCTGTATCATACAGAGCACGTGGTCAGCACTAAAGTACATTACGCTGACTTATTCTGTTCACTGAGGGCTGAGTACCTGCTTTCAAGGATTTATCTGCTGATCATGCGCATTACGCCACCCTGAGTTTTCCCTTCCTCCGCCGTACTGAGCGAGCCTCAGAACGCACGTAATAACATCCCGTCTGCGGATGTGTTTTATCGTATTTGAAACTTATGTCCTCCGGGGCTAACTACATCTAAAAACTGAGAAATTACTATGTTGCTGTCCTCGACGCGTAAGGACTGGCTGGGTAACGTCCGTGGTGACGTGCTGGCTGGTATTGTTGTCGCGCTCGCACTCATTCCAGAAGCGATCGCCTTTTCCATTATTGCCGGTGTTGACCCTCAGGTGGGGCTTTACTCCGCTTTCTGTATCCCGCTGATTATGGCCTTCTTTGGTGGTCGCCCGGCGATGATATCTTCATCAACGGGGGCAATGGCGCTCCTGATGGTGACCCTGGTGAAGGATCATGGACTACAGTACTTACTGGCTGCCTCCGTACTGACCGGCGTATTCCAGCTGATAGCCGGTTATCTTAAACTCGGCGGTCTCATGCGCTACGTCTCACGCTCCGTGGTGACCGGATTCGTTAATGCACTCGCGATCCTGATTTTCATGGCGCAGTTACCTGAGCTCACCAATGTGACCTGGCATGTTTATGCTATGACGGCAGTAGGGCTCGCCATTATCTACCTCTTCCCGTATCTGAATAAAACAATCCCCTCACCCCTTGTCTGTATCGTGGTGCTTACGGCGATTGCCATATGGCTGCATGTGGACGTGCGTACGGTCGGGGATATGGGCAAACTGCCTGACAGTCTGCCGGTCTTCCTGGTGCCGGATATCCCGCTGAATCTTGATACGCTCCTGATTATTCTCCCTTACTCCGCAGGCCTCGCCATTGTAGGGTTACTGGAATCAATGATGACAGCCACGATTGTGGACGATATGACGGATACCCCCAGTGATAAAAACAGGGAATGCAAGGCTCAGGGCATCGCTAATATCTGCACCTCATTTGTCGGGGGAATGGCGGGCTGTGCAATGATTGGTCAGTCTGTTATCAACGTGAAATCCGGCGGTCGGGGCCGTCTGTCCACCCTCACTGCCGGTGTGGTCCTGATGTGTATGGTAGTCTTTCTGAGGGACCTGGTCTCGCAAATCCCTATGGCCGCGCTTGTCGCCGTAATGATCATGGTTTCGATTGGTACCTTTTCATGGCGTTCAGTTACCGACCTTAAAAGCCATCCCATTTCTACCAGCGTGGTGATGCTGGCAACAGTGGTGGTGGTGGTGGCCACTCATAATCTGGCATTCGGGGTACTGACCGGTGTGCTTATCGCTTCCCTGAATTTTGCCACTAAAGTGGCGCGTTTTCTGGCTGTCTCTTCAGAACTCAGGGAAGAGTCCCGGCTCTATAAGGTCACCGGGCAGGTGTTCTTTGCCTCCGCCGACCGCTTTATGGCGTATTTTGATTTTCGCGAAGCTGCAGAGAAAGTTGTCATTGATGTTACGCATGCCCATTTCTGGGATATCACGTCGGTCAGCGCACTGGATAAGGTGGTTATTAAATTCCGCAGAGAAGGAACAGACGTTGAGATCCGCGGGATGAACGAAGCAACCCGTACTATCGTTGATCGCTTTGGTGTTCACGATAAACCCGAAGAAATCGAAAAACTGATGGGAGGTCATTAATGTCAGGAATTAATGCTATGGACAACACCGTTATTGCCTGCGTGGATGGATCGTCATCAACACGCGCCGTGTGTGAGTATGCAGCCTGGATTGCCGGGAAGCTTGACGTTCCTCTTGCCCTGCTGCATGTGCTTGAAAAAAATGAACAACCGGCAGTTTCTGACCTTACGGGGACTATCGGTATTGACAGCCGGGAGCAACTGACGCAGGACCTTGTCCGAATAGAAGGGGAGCGTAACCGCCTGCTGATGACTCAGGGACGCGCCATTCTTGCCGGATGCGCGGAACTGCTCAGCCAGATCGGTATCCCGGATGTTCAGCAACTTCAGAAAAATGGCGCACTGGATATCATCCTGGCTGACCTGAAGGGTATTCGTATGATGGTGCTCGGTCGCCGGGGAGCACAGAACCCGGTTGGCAGCAATCTGGAGAGCATTATCCGCCTGCAGAAAAAGCCGGTAATGATTGTACCTGAAACTTTTTCTGTACCTTCAAGAGTCATGTTTGCGTTTGATGGCAGTGAGGAAAGCCGGAGAAACCTGCGTCGACTGACGCTCAGCCCTCTGCTGCAGAGCCTGGAATGTCATATCGTAATGGTTAACGGCGATGCTCATACCCTCGAAGAGGCAAAGCGTAGTCTGCAGTGCGCTGGCATCAGTGCGATATCCCGGTTAGCTGAAGGACGCTCGGTAACGGAGGCGCTTTGTCGTTACGCCGCAGACAACGGCGTGGATTTGATTGTCATGGGGGCATATGGGCACTCTTCCCTGCGACGTTTTTTCATCGGCAGTAACACAACTGCGATGCTCGAACAGACCAGAGTCCCGCTGTTAATGCTCAGATAAGTCGGAACCCGGAGGAAACTCCGGGAAAACTTAATTCCAGACTGGCATTAAAACCCTGAGTCGGGAAGAAAAGGCGACATTATGAAGAAAATCCTTATGATTGATGAAGTTCTTGCGCTTGCCCGGCTTAGCCAGGTTGCATTTGATAAACCCATAAAATATATGGATGACACGGATGCTGAACTCATCGCTCGTTTTAAAAAAACCATCACACCAGAACTTATTGAGCAGATGTGTCTCAGAATACTTGAGCTTGAAGCGAAGTTTCAGACTTTAAACGAATAAGCGTCAGGAATATGATAACTAAAGGCTGAACAGGGACTGCAGTAAGACGGCCAGCTGTCAGAGAGCAAAAAACGGACCTGAACTGACTGTGATAAGTGAGATATCAGAGTGTAAACTTTACCTGCTGTGGCGGAGCTCCGCGACAGAGATGAAGGTATACCTTCATCTCTGGGTCTGAACTTTTCATTAAAAAAGGGGCTGCCGGAAGTCCTCTACAGAGATCAGAGCTTGATATTTCAGGCAATGAACGAACAGGAATTATTTCCCTGCCTGCAGGTCAGAGCCAGCTTTCGATAATGTCTCTTGATGGTATTCCTCCGGTATGTACAACGATGTTATCAACGACAACCGCCGGGGTCGCCATCACTTTGTGTTTCATTATTTCAGACAGTGACTCCACTTTTTCAAGCTGAATAGCGACGCCTCTCTCATCAGCCACCTGCTGGATAAGGCGGATGGTTGTTTTACAACCGGAACAGCCTGTACCCAGTACTTTTACATGCTTCATTTTATAATCCTCTTCAGGGAATTAACGGGAATACAACGTTAAAAATCCAGCCAACCAGTGTGAAAGAGGTCAACAACAGCAACAGCAGGGTGCACAGTAATTGCCACTTCATCACCTGTTTGAGCAGAATGAACTCAGGAAAGCTGGCAGCCACAGTGCTCATGCAAAAAGCCAGAGTTGTCCCCACTGGCAGGCCGTTCGTGATCAGACTCTCCATCACAGGGATCACACCGGTAGCATTGGAATAGAGAGGTATGCCAACCAGCACAGCTACAGGGACAGTCCACCACTGACCGGCACCGAGATGCGACGCGATCCATCCGTCGGGCACAAATCCATGCAATGCCGCACCAAGTCCTACTCCGAGAATGACCCAGAGCCAGACACGCTTAAAAATGGTGAGAGTTTCCTCTTTAGCAAAGGCATGTCGCTTTGAGAGAGGCATATGCGGTGCCATGGTAGATTGTCGGATCTCATCAGTTTGATGTTGCTGCCCGTCTCTGAGGGCATCGGCGGCAAAATCGGCTAACCAGCGTTCGGCCTTAATCCGATCAAGAAAAGCACCGCCAGCCATACCAACAGCCATTCCGACAGCAATATAAATGAGCGTGAACTTCCATCCGAGCAGGCTGACCAGAAGCAGGACGGCGACTTCATTGATAAGGGGGGATGTGATGAGAAAGGCCATGGTAATCCCGAGGGGGATACCAGCCGAAGTAAACCCCAGAAATACCGGGATACTTGAGCAGGAACAGAACGGAGTAACGGCGCCAAAGCAGGAGCCCAGTAAATACCCCATTCCACGGTGCTTACCTGCAAGATAGTTTCTTACCCTCTCAATATCCAGCGAGGCCCGTAGTATGGCCACAAAGTAGATCATGACCAGCAAGAGAACGAAAATTTTGCTCACGTCTTCGACAAAAAAGTGGATCGCCTCCCCGAGTTTGGTTGCAGGACTCAGACTAAGGCATTCATAGACCAGCCAGGTGGCAAAATCAGTGAAAATCTGGAACATAACGGACAGGCCTCACGACGGTTGTTTTTCGGGAAGACGCTGTTTGACAGAAAAGGATGCAGTTTTTTTCGATTTATTTCATTTGCTGAGAAATGTTATTGAACAGGATTTCACTGCAATAGCTTATCGGTAACCCCAGAAGGGGAAACAGATTCTTCACTTGGGAGTGAAACAACATACCCGACCATACTCATCCAGTCTGATCTGGCAATTGCTGGAAAGTTTCCTATGCAGCCTATCCCTCGCCCGGGATAAACGCGATTTGGTTGCCGCAAGTGTCAGACCATTTCGGTCTGCAAAATCAGCCTGTTTCATCCCCTCAAGATCACAGAGCGTAAGGATAATCCGATCAGACTCTGCCATTTTATCCAGGATGCGGGGCAGACAACCAGCCAGTGAGTCGACAGTTTCAGGCGTATTATCCGGCAATGATAAATCATCGTGGAGAGGCATAAATGGACGCTGCTGGCGGCTTTTATCAATAAGCAGATGCCGGGCAACCTCAAACAGCCAGGCTCTGGCATTCACGATGGCACAGAATTTCCCATGTTGTCGTATTGCCCGGAGAAAGGTTTCCTGTATCAGATCATCAGCATCAGCCTCATTACCCACTTGTCTGAGTAACCAGCAAAGAAGTTCGTGTTCATGCTTCTTCCACGCCTTCATAAGGCAAGGCGGCGTGCCGTTCAGTTGCTCCATTTATGACTCTCTCGTTAAATACACCGCATAGCGGGAGGATATTGGTTCTGATGCTGTCGGGGATGGGGTCCGGGAACTGTCGGTGCCATGATGATGTGATGGACTGATAGCATCCGATCAGTTATCCACCTTTCGGAAACCTCTTCCTGCAACAGGGTATGCTGTCTTGTGTTCAGTATCATGCAGTAAACCGTCATGCGCAATACCATCAATTTCCGCGCATTCGGTTCCGGATAAAACGTCAAAAAAGCGGTCCGGAATCTGCCTGATAAGCCAGCTAGGGGACGTCTCAGAAAACGGAAAATAAAGCACGTTAAGCCCATTGCAGACTCTAGATATTGACGAGTACGTCGGGTTTTCTCTTGTTTGAGTTGCCTCTTGTGGTAAGATAGTAATCAATTACTATCTTACCAGGAGTGCTCGTGGACACCCATCCAAAGCATCTGCCGGCCGATGAACGTCGTGCCGTAACTGTCGAGTCCGTCGTGGCGCTTGCCGGTTCACAAAACCCAAGCGAGATAACCACTGCGGCTATCGCTAAACACATGAACTTGACCCAGGGTGCGCTGTTTCGGCACTTCCCGAACAAGGAAGCCATTTGGCAGGCGGTCATGGAGTGGGTAGCAGAGCGCCTATTAGCCAGAATCGATCGATCCGCACAAGGAATCGAGTCGCCCTTGGCAGCCATGGAGGCGATGTTCATGAGTCATATCGAATTCGTAGCTGAGCACCCAGGCGTGCCAAGAATGATGTTTGGTGAGCTTCAGCGTGCCGAATCGACACCGGCCAAGCGCATGGTGCAAACCTTGATTCAGCGCTACGGCGAACGTTTGCATCGTCTCATCGAGAAAGGCAAGGCCAGCGGCGAGTTGTCTCCCTCGCTTGACAACGAGGCGGCGGCAACGCTGTTCATTGGCACGATCCAGGGCTTGGTCATGCAATCGCTGTTGGCGGGTGATGTGGGACGTATGCACCGCGATGCGCCGCGCGTCTTTGCAATTTATCGGCGTGGCATAAGGAGTGCGCAATGAAAAAGTTACCCTTGCAAGGCCGCACCCTGGCACTGCTTGCCGTCATCATTCCTTTGCTGGTGCTTTTTATTTATGTCGGTCTGCGATCAGGGCCGCTCGCCCCGGTCGCTGTGACGGTGGCAAGCGTGGAATCACGGGCTATCACACCGGCGCTGTTCGGCATCGGCACGGTGGAGGCGCGCTACACCTACAAGATCGGGCCGACGTTTGCCGGGCGCGTCAAACGCCTGGAGGTGCATGTAGGCGACCAGGTCAAGGCCGGACAGGTGCTCGGCGAGATGGAGCCGGTCGACCTTGATGATCGGGTGCGCTCACAGGAGTCTGTATTCAAGCGGGCGGAAGCGGCTTTGCGCGAGGCAGAAGCCCGGCAAGCCTACGCGCAAACCCAGGCGCGCCGCTATGAGCAATTGTTTGCGGTGCGCTCGACCAGCGAGGAAATCGTCACCACCAAGCGGCAGGAACTGCAGATCGCCGATGCCGCCCTATCCGCCGCTCGGGAAGATATTGCCCGGGCACGCTCCGACCGCGAAGCACTCGTCGCGCAGCGGAGCAATCTGCGCCTGATCGCGCCGGTCGACGGTGTAGTCGCCGTGCGCGATGCCGATCCCGGCACGACCATCGTCGCGGGCCAGGCCGTGGTGGAAGTGATCGACCCCAAGAGTTTGTGGATCAATGTGCGCTTCGACCAGATCAGCGCATCGGGGCTGGCTGGGGGGCTGCCGGCTCATATCGTCCTGCGTTCGCGTGGTGGCCAGACCTTGAAAGGTCGCGTGCTGCGGGTGGAACCCAAGGCCGACGCGGTAACCGAGGAAACGCTTGCCAAGGTGACATTCGATAACAAACCAGAACCTTTGCCACCAGTGGGTGAACTGGCCGAAGTCACGGTTGACTTGCCGGCGCTCCCGGCCGCTCCACTGATCCCCAACGCTGCCGTCCAGCGTGAAGGCGATAAAGTTGGTGTCTGGCAAATCGTGGATGGTGATCTGCATTTCTCCCCGGTCAAGCTCGGCACTTCCGACCTCAATGGTTACGTGCAGGTGCGCGAAGGGCTCAAGAATGGGGACCAGGTTGTGACCTATAGCGAAAAGGCACTGACGGCGCGCAGCCGCATCCATGTGGTCGAGCATATCCCGGGAGTTTCACGATGATCAGCCTGGCCGGCCGCGACATTCTCCATGCCTGGGGGAAATTCGTCTTCACCGGCATCGGTCTGGGTCTGCTGATCGGCGTCACCCTAGTCATGGCTGGGGTGTACCGAGGCATGGTGGACGACGGCAAGGCGTTGCTCGACAACAGTGGCGCTGACCTTTGGGTGGTGCAAAAGGATACTCTGGGTCCTTATGCGGAGTCGTCCAGCCTCAACGATGACGTGTATCGCGCCATTCTCGCCATGCCGGGAGTCTCACAGGCAGCGAACGCGACCTACCTGACCATGCAGGTACGCAAGGGCGAGAGTGATGTACGCACCATGGTGGTCGGCATCGCGCCCGGTGCGTTGGGGGCTACACCCGGATGGCCTCCTTATCTCGTCGCTGGACGCCAGATCACGCGCGGTCACTACGAGGCTGTGGCCGACATCGCCACCGGCTTCAAACTGGGAGATCGTCTTGCCATTCGCCGCAATCATTACACCGTCGTGGGGCTGACACGGCGCATGGTGTCGTCCAGCGGCGACCCGATGGTATTCATTCCGCTCAAAGATGCCCAGGAGGCCCAGTTCCTCAAGGACAACGATGCCATCTGGCAAAGCCGGCGTCGCACCGAAGCCAACCCGGTCTTCAATCGACCCGGTGATCCAGGTTTGCTGGATGCCGTGATTGCTTCACAGAGCAGCAACGCGTTCGTCAATGCCGTGCTGGTCACTCTGAAACCTGGTCATGCGCCGGACGAGGTTGCCGAATCCATCCAGCGCTGGAAGCGTTTGACGGTCTACACCCGGGCACAGATGGAAGACATCCTCGTCGGCAAGCTGATCGCCACCTCGGCCAAGCAGATCGGCATGTTCCTTGTGATTCTGGCCATCGTTAGCGCGGCCATCGTTGCCTTCATCATCTATTCGCTGACGATGGACAAAATCCGTGAGATCGCGGTGTTGAAGCTCATCGGCACACGCAACCGAACCATCGCCGCGATGATCATGCAGCAGGCGCTCGCCCTGGGCGTGATTGGCTTCGTGGTCGGCAAGATCACAGCCACCTTTTCAGCACCGGCTTTTCCAAAATATGTCCTGCTCACGCCAATGGATTCTGTCGCCGGTTTTTTTGCCGTGCTCGTGATCTGCGTTCTAGCTAGCCTCGTCGCCATTCGCATAGCACTCAAGGTCGATCCGGCCGAAGCCATTGGAGGTTGAGATGAGTGGCAAAGGGATACACATCGAAAGTTTAAGCAAGCGGTATGGCGATGGTGACACCGCTGTCTTTGCCTTGAGAGACGTGAATATGCATGTTGCGCCTGGTGAAGTGGTGGGACTGATCGGCCCTTCCGGGTCCGGCAAGAGCACGCTGCTCAAGTGTCTGGGTGCGGTGATCGAACCGACCGCCGGTCGCATGACGCTGGGCGATGAAGTGATCTACGCCGATGGCTGGAAAGTCCGCGACCTGCGCGCCTTACGGCGTGACAAGATCGGTTTCGTTTTCCAGGCGCCGTACCTGATTCCGTTTCTCGATGTCACCGACAACGTGGCGCTGCTGCCGATGCTTGCAGGCGTCGCGAATGGAGAGTCGCGCGCGAAGGCACTGGAATTGCTCACAGCGCTTGATGTGCAACACCGAGCTCGCGCAATGCCCTCGCAACTCTCCGGTGGCGAGCAGCAACGGGTCGCCATCGCGCGCGGACTGGTCAATCGTCCGCCGGTGATCCTGGCCGATGAACCCACTGCGCCGCTGGATTCCGAGCGCGCCATGGCTGTAATCCGCATCCTCAACGACATGGCCCGGAAGTTCGAGACCGCCATCATCGTCGTCACCCATGACGAAAAGATCATCCCCACATTCAAGCGCATCTACCACATCCGCGACGGCGTGACCCATGAGGAAGCTGGCGAAGGGCGGGAGTTCGAATGAGAGAACGATTGAATTACAGGAGAATTTCATGACCCACCGCAAACACAGCCACGCATTTGGAACTATCACCCTGACCGTTACGGCCTGCCTGCTTTTATGGGGTTTTCAGTTGCCAGCTTGGGCTGGTGACGCTACCCAGGTTGAGCCACTGGCGCTACGCAAGATCATGCAGGAACTCGGGCGCAACATGCAGGCTATTACCGGTGCGATTTCGCAGGAGGAATGGGTTCAGGTCGTTCAGCTCGCCCCAAAAGTTGCTGCACACCCCGAGCCACCGCTTACTGAAAAAATGCGCATCCTTGCTTACCTCGGCGCTGATGCGACCAAGTTCAGAAACTTTGACGCGCAGACTCACGAGGCGGCGCTGGCCATGAAGCTGGCTGCTGTGAGTAGCGACGGCAAGGCGGTGATCCAATCATTCGCCCACGTGCAGGAAAGCTGCTTGGGCTGCCACCAAGCTTTCCGTAAACCTTTCGTGGAGCATTTTTATGGAGCACGCTAAAACATGCCAGCGCCCCATCAGCCTCGAAAGACGGCTTGCGGCAACTTACCTGGTAGCTGGTCTGGTCACCGCCGGTCTGGCCGGCTGCGCCGCCGGCCCTGATTTTCAGCGTCCCACCGCACCCGATGTGGCTCGCTACACTGCAACACCGGTAGCTGATAGAACCGTGTCCGCTCCCACGCAGTTCGGCGAAACACAACGTCTAGTCGAAGGGCTTCCGATCGAAACGCAATGGTGGCAAAGCTTGGGTTCATCCGCACTCGACGGACTGATAAACGAAGCTTTCCATGTCAGCCCGACGCTGGCGAGCATCAGCGCCAATTTGCGACAGGCGCAGGAGCTTCTTGCCGCACAGGCGGGCTCGACGCAATATCCACAGGTAGATGTCGCACTGGGATCTCAGCGCCAGCAAATGAGTCCCAGTAGCCAAGGGTTGAGCGGAGACGCACGTCAATTCAGCCTCTACAACGCCAGCGTTGGCGTGCATTACAACCTCGATCTGGCTGGCGGCAACCGGCGCGCACTCGAAGCCTTGGCTGCTCGCGCCGACTACCGTCGCTTCGAACTGAATGCTGCGCGCCTGGCCCTTGCCGGCAACATGGCAACCGCTGCCATTACCCGAGCACGCCTCGCCGCGCAACTAGAAGCCACTACTGCCATTTTGCGCGAGCAGGATGAGCAACTGCGCCTAGCCCATGAACGCGTGCGTATCGGTCAGGCCTCACCTGATGAAGCGTTGAGCCTACAAGCTCAGGCGGAGCAAACGCGGGCAGAACTGCCTGCGCTGCGTAAACAACTGCAACAAACCGAACATCTACTGGCGGTGCTAGCCGGTCGTGCCCCAGGCACGGGTGGCATCCCGGCCTTCACTCTGGCCGATTTTACTCTACCCGTCGAGATGCCGCTCGTCGTGCCCTCAGAACTGGTGCGCCGCCGACCGGATATCCAGGCGTCAGAGGCGCTGTTGCATGCGGCCAATGCAGACTATGGTGTGGCTGTCGCCAAGCTCTACCCACAGATCAACCTGAGCGCCAACCTTGGTTCTCAGGCGCTGACCACCGGTGCCCTGTTCGGTGGTGGCTCGGCAGTGTGGGGCCTGGTTGCGCAGCTCACCCAGCCTCTTTTTAATCCAGGGCTACCCGCTGAAAAAAGAGCGGCGCTCGCCGCTTTTGATGCCGCCGTAGCCAATTACCAGAGCGTCGTATTGGAGTCTTTGCGTAACGTCGCCGACACCCTGCGCGCGGTGGAAAGCGATGCACAAACTTTGACTGCCCTCGCTGCCGCTGATATGGCTGCACAGGCCTCCTTGCAGTCGGTCGAGCGGCAATACCGGCTGGGCGCGGCCAGCTACCTGCAACTGCTCATCGCGCAGCAACAGGCACAGTCAATCCGGATCAATATGGTTGCGGTCCAGGCACAACGCCTAGTCGATAGTGTTGCTTTATATCAGGCCCTGGGAGGTGGTGTCAGTTAAGACTATACCCTAACCTGATGTCAGATGTTGAGCACAAACAACGTCAGAGTAGGGTATTAATTTATATTTATTGACACATTCAGCCAAGGGTAATAGATTTCATCCTGACATTTTTACCTTTGGAGGCATCTTGCAAGGTCAACGTATCGGCTACGTTCGCGTCAGCAGCTTCGACCAGAATCCTGATCGACAACTGGAACAAATAGAAGTCGGCAAGGTATTCACCGATAAGGCTTCAGGCAAGGACACACAACGTCCCGAACTTGAAAGGCTGCTGGCCTTCGTCCGCGAGGGCGACACCGTGGTGGTGCATAGCATGGACAGGTTGGCACGCAACCTTGATGACCTGCGCCGCATCGTCCAAGGGCTGACACAACGGGGCGTGCGCATGGAGTTCGTCAAAGAAGGGCTAACGTTCACCGGCGAGGACTCACCGATGGCCAATCTGATGCTGTCGGTCATGGGAGCCTTTGCTGAGTTCGAGCGCGCTCTGATCCGCGAACGTCAGCGCGAGGGAATCGTGCTGGCTAAGCAGCGCGGGGCCTACCGGGGACGAAAGAAATCGCTGAACAGCGAACAAATTGCCGAGTTGAAACGGCGAGTTGCGGCAGGCGACCAGAAAACCTTGGTGGCCCGTGACTTCGGCATCAGCCGCGAAACCTTGTACCAGTACCTGCGGGAAGACTGACCATGGGCACTGTTGCAAATAGTCGGTGGTGATAAACTTATCATCCCCTTTTGCTGATGGAGCTGCACATGAACCCATTCAAAGGCCGGCATTTTCAGCGTGACATCATTCTGTGGGCCGTACGCTGGTACTGCAAATACGGCATCAGTTACCGTGAGCTGCAGGAGATGCTGGCTGAACGCGGAGTGAATGTCGATCACTCCACGATTTACCGCTGGGTTCAGCGTTATGCGCCTGAAATGGAAAAACGGCGGCGCTGGTACTGGCGTAACCCTTCCGATCTTTGCCCGTGGCACATGGATGAAACCTACGTGAAGGTCAATGGCCGCTGGGCGTATCTGTACCGGGCCGTCGACAGCCGGGGCCGCACTGTCGATTTTTATCTCTCCTCCCGTCGTAACAGCAAAGCTGCATACCGGTTTCTGGGTAAAATCCTCAACAACGTGAAGAAGTGGCAGATCCCGCGATTCATCAACACGGATAAAGCGCCCGCCTATGGTCGCGCGCTTGCTCTGCTCAAACGCGAAGGCCGGTGCCCGTCTGACGTTGAACACCGACAGATTAAGTACCGGAACAACGTGATTGAATGCGATCATGGCAAACTGAAACGGATAATCGACGCCACGCTGGGATTTAAATCCATGAAGACGGCTTACGCCACCATCAAAGGTATTGAGGTGATGCGTGCACTACGCAAAGGCCAGGCCTCAGCATTTTATTATGGTGATCCCCTGGGCGAAATGCGCCTGGTAAGCAGAGTTTTTGAAATGTAAGGCCTTTGAATAAGACAAAAGGCTGCCTCATCGCTAACTTTGCAACAGTGCCAATATCACTTTTTATACAATGAACTCTATCTTGCATCGATCAAGGGAGATTGTCACGAACGAAGATATCGATAGAAACACTTGGTGCTATGAAGCCGGCATCACTATCCGAAAACGCCTTCAACGTCTGAACGGCATACTCGATTTCATGCAACAGGTTCTGATTAATAATTGCGTCAAAGGTACCCGCAATGAGCGCGCGACGCGCATGCTCCGTCAGTTCGTGGGCCACCACCACGACCTCGGATTTGCGGCCGCTTTCTTCTATGGCATTGATAAGTCCGCGGTTACCCGCCCCGATATTGTATAACCCCACCAGATCGGGATTGTTGGCCAACAATTCGCGCGCCACCGTCACGGTTATGCTGCTATCGTCGCGTCCCTCCCGGACCGGCAATACCCGTAAATGCGGATATTCCCGCGTGATGACCTGTTCGAAACCCACTCGCCGGTCGGCCTGATCACACAAGGTCATCGCGCCCGCGATGATGCCGACGGAACCGGAGAGGCCCGCCGTAAACTTGCCAATCAACGAAGCCGCCACCCGGCCGGCGGCGACATTATTTTGGCCGATACAGTGCAACCGACGGGAGGGGGTAACATCGGATACAAGGGTAACGACGCCGACCCCTTTCTGAATCAGCGCGTCGATAGCCTCACGCACCGCAAAGGTATCAATGGCGACCACCGCAACGCCCATGCAAATCTTTGGATTAATTTGACTGAGCAGGTGGGTCAACTCCTCATCATCCAATTCTTTATAGTCGGCGAATGACAGGAAAATGCGTTGTTCAGCCAAACGTTTTCCTAACGCTTCAGCCTCTTCACGCAAGCTGACCATAAAGGTATTTTTTGGGCCGCGCGGGATGATGAACTGAAAGCGATATTCCTGTTCATCTGTCAGGCTCGCAGGCGTGACATTCCCGCGAAATTGCAAGAGATCCAACGCATTTTTGACGCGCTCGGCAGCATCGGGGCGAACTTTACTCCGCCCATTTAATACCCGGTCAACCGTTGCAAGCGAGACTCCTGCCTCTTTCGCGACATCGCGCAAAGTCACACGTTTCACAGCGACGGCTCCTTAACATCAGTAATTTCAAACGATCTCTGGTGAGAGAAAGAACAAGTCATTTAACCAACCTTAAGATAAATAAGACAATGACAGCCGGCTTAAAAATTTCTAATTTTTGAGCGCCCCAAACCACTTACCCTAACGGTTATTAGATTGGCTAAGGGCCACCGCCAGAATGATAATCACACCACGGGCTACCAGTTGCTGACTGTAATCCAGTCCCAGCAGCAGCAACCCGTTATTGATTAATCCCATCATCAACGCGCCAACAATGGAGCCAACCACGGTACCGCTTCCCCCCAACAGTCCGGTACCGCCCAGAACCGCAGCAGCAATGACCGACATTTCGTCGCCGACGCCAAATTGGAATCGCCCGGATTGCAGCCGACCGGCGTAAAGCATCCCCGCCAACCCGGCCGACAAAGACGACAGCAGCAGGACCCTGGCTTTGATCGATGCCGTGTTAATGCCACTATAGCGCGCCGCGGTCTCGTTGCCCCCCGTCGCCATGACCCGACGACCGAAGGTACTGCGTTTTAGCGAGAAATGTCCGGCGAATCCGATGACAAACATCCAAATCAGCAAAACCGGCACCGGGCCGATATTACCGCCGCCAAACACAAAAGCATATCCTTGGCTCAGTATCGGAATCGCCGCGGTATGGCTTATCCACATTGACACACCGGTTGCAATACCCATGGTGGCGAGAGTGGTCAAAAAGGAAGGTATCCCGATGCGAGTGGTCAGAAAACCATTCACCAGACCAAAGATCAGGCTGACCGCAACACCGGCGAAGACGCCGGGTACCACGCCATAATTATGTATGGTCATGGCGGTGACCACCGAGGCCAGACCCGCCAGTGAACCGATAGAAAGATCGATTTCTCTGGCAGCCAGTACGAATGTCATGGCGGTCGCCATGATGGCGATCATCGCTGTTTGTCTGACAATGTTCAAGAGATTATCGGGGTCCAGGAAGCCCTGGTCGGATAAGGTGATGGAGAATACAATAAAGATAACAACAAACCCGATATAAAGGATGGCGCGTCGCCAGGAACGAAACATGGCGTTCAGCAGTGACACGGAAGTAGGGTTAATCACGGCTAACTTAGTCATTTGAATTTACCTTCTGAATGGCGATCTGGAGGCGGCGTTGCGCGTCTGACAGACGTTCTGACGGGGCGGTATCGGGTGAGATCAAATCTCTCCTGGGATCAATCTCACCGGCCAGCCGGCCTTTCGCCATGAGAATGATACGATCAGAGGCGGCGATAAGTTCGGCCATCTCCGACGAAATGAGAATAACGGCCTTGCCTTGACGGGCGAGTTCACGAATCAATTCGACGATTTCGGTTTTGCTGCCGATATCAATACCCGCAGTGGGCTCATCCAGGATGAGAATATCCGGGGCGGTCGCCAGACCCTTTGCCAAGACGACTTTTTGCTGATTTCCACCCGATAACGCCAAGGCGGAGGTTCCGGGTGAATCAGTCTTAATTCGCAGGAAATCTATCTGCTTTCTGACCAGGGCGGCCGACCGGCCGGTCAAAACCCAGGTATAACGGCTCAATTGTTTAAGTACCGGCAGACAGATATTGCTGGCGACGCTATGTTGAACAATCAGCCCCTCCAGCAAACGGTCTTCGGGGATAAGGGCGATACCTTCGGCAATGGCTTCGCGGGGGCTGGCGAAATGGACGGTTTTGCCATTCACCCGGATTTCGCCGGCAACCACCGGGCTGATACCGTAGAGAAGACGTGCCAATGCGCTGCGACCGCTGCCCAGCAGACCCGCGATACCGACGACTTCACCCCGGCGAACCGTCAAACTGACATCAAGCGGCCGGCGGCTACCGGATACACCCTTGAGTTCCAGAATGATTTCCCCGGGTACCGAGTCTGCATTATCAACCGTGAC
Source organism: Klebsiella sp. JN_Kp126 (assembly GCF_033843325.1). Classification (NCBI taxonomy): domain Bacteria; kingdom Pseudomonadati; phylum Pseudomonadota; class Gammaproteobacteria; order Enterobacterales; family Enterobacteriaceae; genus Klebsiella; species Klebsiella sp. JN_Kp126. The sequence continues at coordinate 45,714 of NZ_JAWXQV010000097.1, forward strand.
CGTAAGATTTCGCCCCTCCTGGCCGACGATGTGACCGATAATAGTCTCAATCGTCAGATCCGATAGCGGCGCGGACATGACGTAACGGCCATCCCGCAGAATCGTGGCGCGATCGGCGATATGCATGATCTCATCCATTCTATGTGACACATAGATAATGGCGACCCCCGCTGTTTTCAGGTGGCGAAGCATGCTAAACAGCAGGCCCACCTCTGTTTCGGTCAGCGCGCTCGACGGTTCGTCCAGTATCAGAATACTGCTGCGTTGCGACATGGCTTTGATGATTTCAGTCAGTTGACGCTGACCGGCGCTCATCTGGGCAACAAGCTCCGTCGGTTCGATATCGACATGGAATTCCTGGAATAAACCGCGGGATAACCGGATGCAGGCTTGGTCATCAATTAAACCAAAGCGATTTCTAGGCTCGCGATTCAGGAAAATATTCTGGGCAGCGGTGAGGGTCGGTATCAGACTCATTTCCTGAAAAATCATGGCAATGCCCGCTAACCTTGCTGCCTCAACGGTATGCTCGATCAGCGGTTGCCCGTTCACTTCGATAGTCCCGGTATCGGGGGACTGTACGCCACGAAGGATCTTCAACAAGGTGGATTTCCCCGCACCGTTGCCCCCCAGCAAGGCATGGATCTCGCCGCGCTTGACCTCGATCCGGACATCTTTGAGGGCGACTACGCCGCCAAATGTTTTCGTGATGCCGACCATGCGAATGGCGGGGGCAGGATTGGGGGACTCGTTTCCTGCCCGCTGTTCCACATTTCCCACTGACTGACCGCCAAGAGCAGCAACAATGTTTGTCATTTTTATACCCCATAAAGTGTTCGTTTGCTGGCGAAAAAGATCACCGGTCAGAACTCAGTCAACCGTTCTCACCAGAGTAAAGGGGTGGATCAGGCGTCTACCCGTTAACCTAGCGCATGCTGTTACGAACATCATCTGGCAGTTCCTGGTGGTAAACTTGCTGCCATGAGGCGGCGAGTGTGTCTTTGGTCACTGGCAGCGCCGACCAGGCAACATAGGTGGGCGCTTTTTTGCCCAACAGGCCGTAACCAGCCAGAATCGCCTCGGTGACGCCCTGATCGTATGGCCGTTGTGCGCCCAGTCCTTTAACAAAAGAGCCCTGGGCCATATTAATGGCCACGTTTTCACCCAAGTCACAGGCGGTTATCACCAAATGGTCGAGTCCCGAGGTGCGCGCTGCGGCGATAACGCCTTCAGCCGGTACATCCCACACCGCCCAAATTCCGTTGATCCTGCGGTGCGCGGTGATCATCGCACTGGCCGCCCGTTGAGCATCTCCGGCAAAATCTGGTCCGCCGATACCCTGCTCTGCCACAATCTTGATATCTGGAAAATTATCCGTAATGGTTTTTTTGAAAGCGATGTAGCGCTGTTGCGTCACAAAATAATCGGCGGCATGGTAGACAATGCCGATCGAGCCTTTTCCTTTCAATTCTTTCGCCATGAGCAGCGCAGCCGCGACACCATTACCGTAATTGTCAGCGGAGACGACACTGACATAGTCTTTTCCGGCAGTTAATCCCTTGGGAACATTGTCCATAAATACCAGTTTGACGCCCTGATCGGCCGCTTTCTTATAAGCGCTCGAGGTAGCAACCGGATCGGTTGGGATCGACACGATGATATTAGGTTTCCTAACCAACATGGTCTCGATATCGGAGACCTGTTTTTCGGGCTTGAAGCCGGCATCGGTCACGCCGATGACCTTGATGCCCATGCTCTTGAACTGCTGGGTCAAGCCATTTATCTGGGCGCGCGACCAGTCATCGCCGGAGTAATGCATGATAATTGCCGCGGTCGCATGCAGATTTTTGATTCTGGATAACTCATCGGGGGTGAGTCGGATATTGCCCACAGATTCCGGCTGTTCGCCGTTGGGTCCCTGGCTTAACACTTTACCCGACAGGGAAGTGAGCAATTCATTGGGATCGGCGGCAAGCGCCGCTCCCGTGGCTGCGATGCCAAACAAACCGGCGACCACGATTGAGAGTACCCTGTTCCACCTGTTTTTCATTGTAGTGTTCTCTTTGAATGATGCCGCCTGCGCTTGCATGCCGTCGGGTTATTACTATTTTCGTCAGAGAGGGCGGACACATCCCGACCCCCGAATTCTGGCATAAAGGAAAACTAGCCTTAGCGTTATAATATTAACCGTGATAATGATTCCGGGACCGGATCGGCCAGTAACTTGCCGGTGCGAAACAGGTTACGAATAACTTCTGGTTTATCGGTGCGGGACAAAAATTGTCTGGCGTCGGCAATGTCGGCGAACAGACCGAGGGCGACCGGTGAAAATTTTCTGCCGGTCCAGGACACAACATCATGCGCTATGGCCTGTCGTCCGGTTTTGACGGTCAATTCGCTGGGATCAACCGTGGTCACCAGCGTGATACGTCGCTCCGCGCCGAAGCCCAAAACCAGGCTGCTCCATAGACGGTCTCCCTCGAAGATACCGAAGACGACGCAGGAATCCGCCGGGATGAACGCTTTGATGGCTTGCTCAATCCCTTCATAGGACGCGCCAAGCCGCCATTGTAATCCCAGACGGGAACTGGCCGGGCCGGGAAAGGCGGCAATGCCGTCAGGGTAATCGTCCATCGTGACGAAGGCCCGGTGTACATACTCGTCAATGTCGTCATTAACCGTCCAGGTATCCTGGATCTTTCTGAAATACTCATCCGAAGCACGGCGTTCAACGATCAAGACGAAATCGGTAGTGGCTCGATTGGCTTCGTATACCGCTTTGGCGTCCGCCTGAGGTTGCGTTACCCTGGTGATGGGTCGCGTAATCTTCGCTTTCCCCGAATGAACAAATTTAACGATTTCACCGTCCTCGTGGATGATAATAATCCGACGTTTTTCTTTCGCGGAATCCAACAGCAAGTTTTGAAGATTTCGCCAATGATCCACATCGATATCAACCATTAGCGCGTTTTCATGCAACATAACGGGTTACCTCCGAATTAGAGTTCAATCTCGTACGTATTAATAGTGTAAGGAGCCAACGTGTCGCACCAATGGGTGCCGCTGGCCTTGACAGCACGGCCTTCCCAAATTTCGCTGACGTTTCGGAGGGGTTGCCCGACGCCCACCTCCGCCTGAATTTCCCGATCGGTCGGATTGGCGACGAACACAAAAACCCGGTTTGGCTTACTGGGATCACGGTGGACAGCGACATCAAGCTGAGGATCATTTTTGCTGATCGCGACAATGCCGACCTGGCGAAGCGCTTCATCAACCGCCGATGCCACATCGGCCAGCCGTGGTATCACTACCAGACGCCCGTTACCGATGGTATAGGTTGTGGCAACCTGCCGTCGATCAACCGACAGCGGCACGGCTGCTCCGGTGCCGGCGGCAGTCAATAGGGTCTTATTTTCGGCGAATCGTTCATTCAGGGTCGGTAGCTGCGGGCCGAGGATCACTACGCCGCCATTCTCGATATAGTCCAAGAGCTTTTGCTGCGCGGCATCGCCAAGAAACTCAAACGACGACAGCAGGACAGCCTTATAGCGCGGTAGGCGCACTGCCGGCAGTGACGAATCAGAGAGCAGGAAAGTGTGTCCGGCATCGGACAGGCAACGGTAATAAGCGGTGAACCAATCCGTTTTCGCCAGTTGGATGGGCTCGTTGAAACCAAATGTCCGCTCGGAAACCGTCATGAAATTGGGATATTCCGACAGGCTCAGTTGGGATTCCAGAAAATCGCCCGGGAAGGATAATAGTTCGGTGGCCGCTTCCAGCCGGTCATAATCGCGATTCGCCAGTAGCAGCACATCAGCCTGGCGCTGAAACTGATTGAAATCATAACGGGTGGCCAGGGCATTGGTCTGCTGGAATACCGCGGCGTTTTCTGTGCGTATCCGTCCATCGCGACGTATAGGCGAGGCCAGCCAGCGGTCCCGTTCGACCAGCATATAACGGCTGAATCCCTTGATCCCGTGCATCAGCGCGGCGCGAGTGACAAACGCCTCATCTTTCTCGTCGCCTGGATGCAAGTACCATGGCCACACCCCAGCGATGAATTCAGGAATGTAGGGGAACCGACTGGACCCCACCACATAGGACACCACCGTTTTCACGTGATCGTACAATTCTTTGCGGGAATAGATATCGAAACCAACGAAGTCAAGGCTTTCCTCTAACGCCATCAGATTATAAGGCGCGGTGATGCCGCTGGCGGCTCCCCCTGGCCCCAAGGGGTGCGGGTAGTTATGGAACAGGGGAATATTGGTCAATCCAGCGTTGCGCATCATACCGGCTAAGCGGGTGAGACAGTCCACCAGGTAGTATTCCCGATATTCAATCCAATCGACATACGCGGGAAGGTCGCGTGAGGTTTTACCCTCAAAACGCCGTGGCGCATCGATTTGATCGAAACCACCCAGGGTTCGGCCGTAGACCTGTTCAATGGCGCCGAGCGTTTGATATTTCTTTGCCAGAAACGCCTGGAATTTTGCGATTGAGGATGGACTGAAATCACAGGCGTAAGGATTGATATGGAAAAAGAAAGCCATTTCGTTATCGACTTGCGCCGCAATCAATCCGCCGTTTGGATACTGATGTTTCACCAGGATCGGTAAAATAGCATCAAACCACAAAGCCGCCTCAGTGAAAAATTTCTCCGCGGCATAGCTGAGCGCAGGAATAGGTCGGGGGACCTGGGTGAGGACGGCTTTCCCCCCTTGTGCGTTAAGTGCCTGCAGTTCCGGGTCATCAAGGATCCGGCGAGGATAGCCGAACCAGGTTAATTCAGAATTGATTTGCGGGCCAGGTCGCGCAATGGTACGAAGACCTTTTTCTTCCGCCAGAGTGAGGAACGCGTCAAGATCCTTGTTGGGGTCAATGCTGCCGAAGTCGAATTGTCCCCGTTCGATTTCATGAACTTCCCAGGGCATATAAATTGAAATAGCCGTAAACCCCAGGGATTTAACCTTATCAAGAATTTCCCCCCATTTATCCCGCTCCAAACGCCAGTAGTGAACCGCGCCAGCGTAAAGAGATTCATTGTGACCTTCCACAAGAAATTGATGATTATCCGCCACGATAGGGATCGTGTTCTGATCTTCATGGTTACTAGACACTAGTAGCCTCCTAGAAAGTGTTGAATGATGTTTCTGATATTACCGATGCATAGAACATCTCTGTGTCCCGCTCCTATTAATGCGATCAAAACTATCATTACAAATAAAATAACAATGTGATAAACCTCACAAACATCAATTCATTTTGTTATCTTTTTGTAAAGATCGCATCTAATATAACTAAAAGAATACAATGCTGTTATTATATCTACATGATTTATATGTATTATTTTTTTAAATAAATATTTATTTTCCCATATATTGGCAAGCTTTTCTGATTAAAAAATGACGTTAAAAATATCATATAAAATTACATTAATATTTTTAATAAACGTCAAATCACGTCAAATGACGTCAAATCGGTAAACTGAACCTCCACACCGTAACCCGACGACCCTATAGCCCATCAGTTTCGCTGACTCATCCTCAACTCAGCGCGGTACAGTATGAGATGGCAACTTTTGCTAAACGCAGATGGACTGGTACGAGGCAGGGTTCTTTTAGCATGGTGGAATGACGGACCGCCAACGCTATCCCTGCAACGGAAAGGGGTAACGGCTTGGTCGTCCCCGGATGAAGAGCGGATAAAATCCTGAGAGTAAAGGCAGCCGATAATAAGTTATGGAGATTGATCTTACCCAGCAATAACGGGCACAACCCTAAGCTAGGGAAGGTGCGAATAAGCAGGTCATTTCTTCCCAAGCTGACTCGCTGATTAAAATTTCGCGGATCTGGGCCGATTTTTTTCCCGCAAACACATCGAATCAGCCTATTTAGGCTATTTTTTCCACCATTTCTGGCGTTATTTCCGGTTTTTACTGAGATCTCTCCCACTGACGTATCATTTGGTCCACCCGAAACAGGTTGGCCAGGGTGAATAACATCGCCAGTTGGTTATCGTTTTTCAGCAGCCCCTTGTATCTGGCTTTCACGAAGCCGAACTGCCGCTTGATGATGCGAAACGGGTGCTCCACCCTGGCACGGATGCTGGCTTTCATGTATTCGATGTTGATGGCCGTTTTGTTCTTGCGCGGATGCTGCTTCAAGGTTTTTACCTTGCCGGGACGCTCGGCGATCAGCCAGTCCACATCCACCTCGGCCAGCTCCTCGCGGATTGCCTTTCTTGGTCTGATGCATCTCCGGATCGCGTTGCTGCTCTTTGTTCTT
>NZ_JAWXQV010000098.1:0-51782 GCF_033843325.1 Klebsiella sp. JN_Kp126
AACCCCTGCCAGCGATGGCGGGGGTTTTTGCTTCATACGGCAGGTTGAAACACAGAGCAGATGAATGACTGTCCACGACGCTATACCCCACAAGAAAGCGGCTTAACGGTCAGCTTCAACTTTCTACAAAACCCCTGCCAGCGATGGCGGGGGTTTTTGCTTCATACGGCAGGTTGAAACACAGGGCAGATGAATGCCAGTCCACGACGCTATATCCCAAAAGAAAGCGGCTTAACGGTCAGCTTCCTCATTTAAAGAAAACCCTCGTCAGAAATGGCGAGGTTTTTTGCTTCATACGGCAGTTTAAAACACAGGACAGATGAATGACTGTCCACGACGCTGTACCCAAAAGAAAGCGGCTTAACGGTCAGCTTCAACTACTTCTAAAACAATACGTTGGTATGTCTCAGACCTTTAAAGGTGAAAATGCGACACAAACTGTGATACAGACGAGGCATACCAACGGCTGTTCCATCTCTAATATCCGTGGCGATTCATCGCATAGGTCTAATGCTTATTGAATATGTGGCTATTGTTTGTAAAATGACCAGTATGATTTTTTTCATAAAACATAGAGGGACTTATGCAGCAATATACCAACGAGATCGCCCCCGAAATCCCGGAAGGATTCCTGAACATACCAAGGAGCAAACGTTAATGGGGGTCAAAGGTAATTATCTGTTCAGGGGAGACAAAACTGCCTGTGGTGGCGTCATCATTGATGGATGTCCCGATCATCAGCATTTTGGTAAAGCCATGGCCTGCGAAGGCCACAGAGTAACCTGCGGCAAGCATGAAGGGCTTTACCGTATTGCGGGAGGGATTCGCGACACTATCCACGGTAAGAGAATTGCTGGTACGTTGCACAGCCGCAGTTCTTGCCCATGTAGATCGCGCCTTATACCCTCAAACTTCGATGATGATTACGAGCTTGATAATGAAGTCACTCCAACCAATATTGACTCACAGCAGATTGCCAATCTTCCTGAACCCGTCCAGCACTCACAATCTACAAAAAAAGAGCCAAAATCTGATAAACCCAAAGGTATCGACGCTGGTTTTACCATTATCCCGTATGGTGGCACGACAGAAGCCTGGCAACGTCTGTTATTCACAGAGAGCACGCCAGCAGGTGTGAAAGAACTCTTTGCCACGTTGAACGGCCCAGATGAAAGATACCCGGCCGGTTCTATTATGCTGGTAGTTGATCCTGATAAGCAGGACAACGAACAGATTGCCCACATGCAGGCCGCGAAAGCGCGGATTGATGCAGCATTAGCCCCTCTGTCTGTCAAACAGGCCAATTTTCTCTATAAGCATAAAGACACCATTGAGATGTTCGCCGCTGCCGCCAGTAAGGCGAGCGATGCCTATGGATATTCAGGACAGGCGACCGAAGCTGCGAAGGGATATTTTGAACAGGTAGAAAAAATCCTTGTCGAGATCGAGAAAACCTACAAGAACCAGTACATCACCAACGGCACACTCATTGGCGAACAATTCTTCGTTGAACGCCGTCGCCTGTTTGCTCAACTTGATAGTGTCCTCAAAATGTTTATGAAGCATCGGTTCATGTTCAACGAGTACACCGAACTTAAAAGGGCCCTTGGCCTCTCCAGCCGTTCAATTACTCATCGCTGGAACGAGACTGGCGTTAGCGATATTGAAGGTTACGCCACTCATATCGAAAAGCTGGCGAAATACGTAAAGCTGATGGAAACCGCAGGAAAGATAGGCCTTGGCTTGTCTGCCCTCGATACCGCGGCGAAAATTACAGAAGCCTGCACCGTTGGTCGCGATTGTGCCAAAACCTCGTTTACTTCCATTGGTGAGTTTGCGGGCAGCTTAGCTGGGGGCGCTTTAGCAAGTAGAATTCTTCAAGGCAGCGCTGCAAGTTCAATCTGCGCAGTAGTACTGGGAGCGGCAACCATAGAGGCTGGTGGTGCAGGTGCTTTGCTCTGCACGATCGGCGTAAGTGGTGGTATAGCATACGGGAGTGATAAAGCATTATCTGCCGTAGGAGAGTACTCCGGTGAACTTTTATACAAGGTAAGCAGCAATGATTAATACTCCAGATAAAGTATTCCTTGTGGCTACTTGCCTTGGTACTGTGTTCATCATTGCCAGTGTCATTGTCTCACTTCTGAACAGAAAGAGATTTAAGGAGATCTGCCAGCTATACAAAGAGAAGTTCGGCAGCCTTCCCGATGCCGTATTATTGTTCGAGAACGTTAACTCACTTTACTTCAAGGGCGCATACGGCATAAAAACGCAGTTTATATTTATGCCGCTATTGTGGAATAAAAGCTCAATACTGACCAAAAATGATGATAAAGATTTCATCCGGGGATTACCGAAACGGATTATCAGGCCATTTTATGTAGAGGCACTTCTTGGTCTGGTTAGTATAGTATTTTTTGTAATTGCAGGGATTTTGATGCTGGCGATAAAACACGGTTGGGTGTGAAAGACACGTACCTGGCGGGCTTTACCCTGCCATACAAAGTGAGATACGGTCTGCGACACAATCCCCAGCGCCGCAGATACCTGACGTATGGTTGAACGAAGCCGGCTGAGCGGTCCGTTTCAACTTATTAGACAACCCCTGCCAGCAATAGTGGGGCTTTTGCTTTGGGTTGTAGCAACGGCGCGGGTGTAGTCGATCAGGAAAGGCGTCAGCCGCCACCTGACAAGAAAGCGGCACAATGGGGGAAACAGGTCTGCCATCAACCGCATTATGATTCATACGGTTATGCGTCCTTCTCGCTTAATTAATATATTTAAAATAAATGAATTCAATTATGGCATTCATGTTTATTATGTATCTCCTGATTTAACTACATTTATGCGAACTATTTTTTACATTTCGTCATCGGCTTATGAAAAATAATAGCCAGCCACATCGGTGATAATTAATCAGGATAAAACAAAAAATGAAATTAATGACTCGCATTGCAGTGACAACCGTCCTCGCTACGGGCTTCTCAATGGCGGCACAGGCTGCGGATGTTAACGCTGCGCCAGCCCCGGCGCAGGATCCGATTGTCCAACACTTAAAACTGACCCAGGATCAGGTAACGAAAATTAAAAGCCTGCACCAGCAGCTGGAAAAAAACGTTCAGCAGATCTCCCAGAAAGATATTAAAGACGGCGTATTATTTGATGTGATTGATTCCGGAAAATGGAATGAAAAAGCGGTCAAAGATCAGCTGGCGGCGTTTAGTAAAGTCGAACAGCAGGTCCGCTATTATCGCGTGAAGTACTATTTTGATGTGAATCAGGTCCTGACGCCAGAACAGCGTAAGCAGGTCCAAAAAGATTTAGCTCAGGCGCTGAGTGAGTAAATCTATCGGCCCCGGCCGGGGCCGATATTGACGTCAGGCGACGCTTTCTTCTTCCTGGAGCCGTATCTCCGCTTCTGCGACGATCGCCTCCAGTTCGCTCAACATCTCTTCATAACCAAAGCTAACCGTTGTTATGGTTTCTGGCTGCGGCTGCGATGCTGCCAGCACCGCTTTTTTTGTTTTCTTCTTGCCCACTGACACACTCCCTTACTGCCGTTGTTACACAGGTAAATCTATCAGCAAAGCGCGCAGCGGCGTATCGGCAACGAGGGTAATGTTAGCTTCGTCACGAATAAACGCGCCATCACCGCAGGTCAAAGCCTGTTTCTCTTCTTCCTGCACTCGCGCATGTACCGTGCCGTGAATCGACTGCAGGTAGGCGCGCGGGCCGTGGAGCTGCACGTTAAGCTGCTCGCCTTTCGCCAGATTGATATGGTGGATCCATACCTGCTGGCGCAGCTGGAGACTGTTCTGGCTGCCGTCCGGCGAAGCCAGCAGCTGCTGCGCTCCCTCGGCGATAGCGATTTTTTGCACCAGCGGGTTTTCATGCTGCGGGCAGGCGTCCAGCCACAGCTGGATTCGCGTCAGCGAGCTCTCTTTGCTCAGGTTGTGCTCGCTGTAGCTCACGCCGGGCTGGGTGGATATCAGCAGCGCTTCGCCAGCTTTAGCCTGGATATGGTTGCCATCGCTGTCGCGGTATTCCGCTTCACCTTCCAGTATCAGGTTCAGAATGTCGACTTTCGGATAGGTACGCGGCTGGAACGACGCGCCGGGCGCCAGGACTTCTTGGTTGAGCACGCGCAGCGACGCGTAACCTAGCAATTTCGGGTCGAAGTAGTGGCCAAAGGAAAAGGTGTAGCGGGCCTGCAGCCAGCCGAAGTCGGCTTGACCGCACTGTTTGGCTGTTCGGGTTGTAATCATCTTCTTGACCTCTCTTTACACTAAATCAATGGTAAAGGTATGGACGCTGTATTGTTAGCCAGATATTCTGCCCGGTATGTTCAAATTTCCTGAATGAGAGAACGATGGCTAAAGAGAGAGCATTAACGCTGGAAGCGTTACGCGTTATGGATGCGATTGACCGGCGCGGAAGCTTTGCGGCGGCGGCTGATGAGCTTGGTCGGGTGCCTTCAGCGCTCAGCTATACCATGCAAAAGCTGGAAGAAGAGCTGGATGTCGTTCTGTTTGACCGTTCAGGTCATCGAACAAAATTCACCAACGTTGGCCGAATGCTGCTCGAGCGCGGGCGCGTTCTGCTGGAAGCGGCGGATAAGCTGACAACCGATGCTGAAGCGCTATCGCGCGGCTGGGAAACGCACCTGACCATCGTCACCGAGGCGCTGGTACCCACCACCGACCTGTTTCCGCTAATTGAAAAGCTCGCGACCAAATCGAACACCCAGCTGTCGATTATTACCGAAGTGCTGGCCGGGGCATGGGAGCGCCTTGAGCAGGGGCGGGCGGATATTGTCGTTGCGCCGGATATGCATTTTCGTTCCTCCTCGGAAATTAACTCCCGTAAGCTCTACTCGGTTATGAGCGTCTACGTTGCCGCCCCCGACCATCCCATTCACCTCGAGCCTGAGCCGCTTTCTGAAGTCACGCGCGTGAAGTATCGCGGCGTGGCGGTGGCGGACACCGCCCGCGAACGTCCGGTGCTGACGGTGCAGCTGCTTGATAAACAGCCGCGATTAACCGTGAGCTCGATCGAAGATAAACGCCAGGCGCTGCTGGCAGGGTTGGGCGTCGCCACGATGCCCTATCCGCTGGTTGAGCGGGATATTGCCGAAGGGCGCCTGCGGGTGGTCAGCCCGGAGTACAGCAACGAGATCGACATTATTATGGCCTGGCGCCGGGACAGCATGGGTGAGGCAAAATCATGGTGTCTGCGGGAAATCCCGAAGCTATTTATGGCAAGATAAAACAAAATGCGCCCCTTTTTGACGAGGGGCGCATAGTTAGTAAGAGGTCGGTTTCGGGTCCGGCCCGAAGCGGTTATTGCCGGGAGTGCCGTTCTGGCAATTGAAGACCAGGATCACCAGCCAGCCGATCACGGGGATCAGCAGCAATAACAGCCACCATGCCGAGCGGTCGGTGTCGTGCAATCGACGAAACTGCACCGCCCACCACGGTAAGAATATCAGCACGCCATAGATGGTCGTCAGAATGCCTTCCCCTCCGGCGCGCTGCCATCCGAGCATTTTATCAATAATGCTGAGTACGCCGGTCAGGATGATGTTGACCAGAATAAACATCCAGTACTCTTTGCGCCGGGCGCGGCCGCCAAATCCAATGTAGTTTTTTAATACTTTAAGATACCAGTCCATTTTTACGCCTCGATTAACCGTCAATCACTTGTTTTTAAAGCGATCGAAATAAGAATAGACGTGAATGAAATGCTGGTAAATATTTGTTTTGTGAATTATTGGGCGCGGTAAATGGCGCCCAACGGATTAGCGGAAGCGAAGATCGCGGCCGTGCGGTTCGTTAAGATCCTGCTGCGGGCCGACGGAGATAATCCCGGTTGGGTTGATCGTCTTATGGCTACGGTAGTAATGGTTGCGAATATGGGCAAAATCCACCGTTTCCGCGATGCCCGGCATCTGGTAGATATCGCGCAGGAAGCCATAAAGATTGAGATAATCGCTGATGCGGCGTTTGTCGCATTTAAAGTGGGTCACATACACCGGGTCGAAACGAACCAGGGTGGTCCACAGACGAATATCGGCCTCCGTCAGCTGGTTACCGGTCAGGAAGCGGTGTTGACCAAGGATTTGTTCCAGACGCTCCAGAGACGTAAATACCCCATCGACCGCTTCGTCATAGGCCTGCTGGCTGGTGGCGAATCCGGCTTTATAGACCCCGTTGTTGACGTTGTCATAGATCCAGCCGTTCAGCTCATCAATTTGCGCGCGCAGCTCAGGCGGATAGTAATCTCCAGCGCGGGCACCCAGTCCGTCAAATGCGGTATTCAACATGCGGATGATTTCCGCCGACTCATTGCTGACGATGGTTTGCTGCTTTTTGTCCCACAATACCGGCACCGTGACGCGCCCGCTATAGTGGGGATCGGCATGCAGATAAAGCTGATAAAGAAATTCGTGCTGGTAGAGGGTATCGCCCGTCGCTGCCGGGAAGCTATCGTCGAAAGTCCAGCCGTTCTCGAACATCAGGGGGTTGACCACGGAGACGGAAATAAACGGCTCCAGTCCTTTCAGGCTGCGCAGGATCAGGGTGCGATGCGCCCATGGGCAGGCCAGAGAAACGTACAGATGGTAACGGTCTTTTTCCGCAGCGAACCCGGCTTCGCCGCTTGGGCCCGGCGCGCCGTCGGCGGTTAGCCAGTTGCGAAAGGCGGACACAGAACGCTTAAATCGCCCTCCGGTGGATTTGGTGTCATACCAGGTATCGTGCCAGACGCCGTCAACTAATTGTCCCATTATTTCCTCCTTCAGATAGCAAAAGCGAGGAGAAGTCCCCTCGCTTTTTTATTTACTAGTATAGTGCGCTTACCACTTTTTATTCAGGACGCGGTCAATACTAAAGGCGCCTGGACCGGTGATAGCCAGCAGCAGGAAGCCGCCTGCGATGCTCAGGTTTTTCATGAACATCAGCGAGTTCACGCCCTCAGCAAAGTTGCTGTGGAACAGAAACGCGGTCAGCACGGTGAAGCCTGCGGTGAACAGCGCGGTGGTGCGGGTCAGGAAACCGAACAGAATCGCCAGACCGCCGCCGAATTCAAGCAGGATAACCAGCGGCAGCATAAACCCAGGGACGCCCATGGCTTCCATATATTGTTGAGTACCCGCATAACCGGTGATTTTTCCCCAACCTGCGGTGATAAACAGAATGGGCATCAGAATGCGCGCTACCAGTACACCAACATCTTCTAATTTTTTCATTTCTTACTCCAGAAAACCCAAAGGGCGGCGATTTTGTTTTTTGGTGCAATCCTGCGTAGTTACGCGGGATTGCTGTCGATGGAGAGGATATTAGCGAGGATGAGATGTGATTGTTAGCAAGGAAAACTGTAGATCTTCTTCAAAGTTTCTGAGTAATTATTGATAAAGGACATGAATGTAAGTGGGGCTGTAGCGGGTCGTACAGGCGGTGCTGCGCAAAATGACGGTAGACGCTGAAAGGCGAAAGCGGTCTGCTGGTGAGCAAGAAGAGGGGCAAACCTGACGGGGACAGTGGGGCGAGAGGGATGCCGGGCGGCGGCTGGCGCCGGACCCGGTCATTACCCTTAGCGCGATGCGGACTGCTGCAACAGCTTGCGGGCCATCCGCCAGGTGCTCCAGATACCGAGGCTGCGTTTTGCCCAGCGCATCAAAAAGCGCGGATGGCGAACGGACCATATTGCCACGATGCCGCTGCCGACCATTGCCCATGAACGCAGATTGAGGAAGGTGTTCCAGCCGCGATCAATGGGCGCGGTCGCTTCAATCCAGTGGCGGTGGCTGGCGCTAAGGTCCAGCCGCTGCTGTTGGATCAGGCGCAGCAAAAGCGCTTTTTGTCGTTCGCGTTCCTGCTGTTCGCGGCTCATGGCTTATCGTCCTCCAGCAATGCGCGGTCGTTAGCCAGCTCCTGACGCGTGAAGCGCAGGAACGTTGAACGTCGGGCTTTGCGTAAGGTCCAGATACCGCCAATGAGCGCTGCCAGCAGCAGGATAGCGGTGGTGGCGATCATCACGTTGAGCCGATACTGCGCATCGACGGCCCAGATGATGAGCACCAGCATGCTCATCAGCCCGAACGCGGCAAACAGCAGCGTCAGCCCGAGCATCAGGAACAGCTGGAAGAGATTGGCTTTCTCCTCTTCCAGCTCCACGACGACCAGGCGCAGGCGCGTTTCCACCATCTCGACCAGCAAAGTGACTATTCGCTGTCCGATGCCGAAAACGCTTTGCCCAGGCCCTTGCGTGCTTTTAGAGTTCGCCATAATTAACGACGCGTCAGCAGGACACCCAGTACCAGCCCGACGGCAGCACCAATTCCCACGCCGGTCCAGGGGTTTTCACGGACGTATTCATCTGCACGCGCAGCGGTTTCTCGCGTTTGCTTCAGGAGAGCATCGCTGGTTTCACCCAGGCGAACACGGCTTTCCTTCAGCGCGCTTTCGGCTTTACTGCGCAGCTTACCAATCTCTTCTTTCGACTTATCCGTGGAGGAGTTCAGCACTTCTTCCAGGGTATCAGCCAGCGTCTTCAGTTCCGCACGCAGGTCTTCTGCAACGTTATCTTTAGCCATGTTTATCTCCTGTTAAAGTGGTCCATATTGGTCTTGCTTAATCGATTAGTACTCGCGAGACTGCAGCTCTTTCAGTTCCTGCTGCGCTTCATCAAGTTTACGTTGACGCTTGCTGATTTTGTCAGCATCGCCTTTCTGTTCGGCTTCGCGCAGGTCGTTCCGACGTTCGGTAATTTCTTCCTGCTGTTTGGCGATTTTTTTCTGGTGATCGGCTTTGAGCTGGCTGTCGCTGCAGTGCGCTTTTACTTCGCTCAGCGCCTTTTTCAGACCGTCAATACGGTGCTGGTTATGATGCTTTTCTGCGTAGCTGATCTCCCGCTGGATATCCTGCTCTTTTTCCTGGCAAGGGGAGATGGCAAAGGCGCTGGCGCTCAGTGATGACAGAACCAGGATCAAAGCGATGCGGTGTTTCATGGATACGACCTTCCATTGTGTGGGGGAATATCTCAGGATATCCCCTATCCAGTTGAGTAACGTGAGTCTGGTGACGCCCGCAAACTTAATGATAGTAAGTAAACCGGGAAATCACCAAACAGGGTGAATATATTCGGAATTTTCGTGGATTACCCGAATCTGTGCGGCGTATCGCGCAGGCGCGAAATCCAGGCGGTAGGCGAATCATCGTCTTCCACTAAAGCGATAATATAACCATGCGGTAGAGCGCGGCCCAAAACTTCTTTTGCCGCAGCGCCCTGAGCGCTGGAGTCAAACTTGATAAGCAAACCGTCATTCTGCGGCGTAATGCTTTTAAAACCGATACCGTTAGCGTCGAGATGGTGCCAGACGGAAAAACCGTCCGGCATGCTGATACCCTGGCTAACGGGACGAATAGCCAGCGTGGATTCCTGCTGTTGCACGGTGAGCCAGAGCCAGAACAGGCCGCACAGGAGTAGCGAACCGCCCAGCACCCAGCTTATCTGACGCAGAGAGGAGCGTGTCATCTCCATTGTTAGCCCCGGCTTCTGTATTTTTTCTTCCACAGGACAATCAGCGAACCTATCAGGCCAAACACCAGCAGCGCGACGGGCAGCAGCATCAGGCAGGACATCAGCTGATCTTCATACTTCAGGAATACCGGCGTTTTCCCCAGCAGGTATCCCAGCGAGGTCAGGATCAGAACCCACAGCAGCCCGCTCATCCAGTTAAAAAACTGGAAGCGTGCGCTGCTCAGGCCTGATAGCCCGGCGATGGTCGGCAGCAGCGTACGAACGAAAGCGATAAAGCGGCCAATCAGCAGTGCGGAAAGCCCGTGCTTATGGAACAGGTGATGCGCGCGCTGATGATAGTGCGAAGGGAGGTGCGATAGCCAGTTTTGTACGATTCGCGTATTGCCAAGCCATCGGCCCTGAATATAGCTCAGCCAGCAGCCGAGACTTGCCGCCGCGGTGAGCAGCAGCAGCGTTTCCGGAAAGCCCATCGCGCCTTTGGCTATCAGGACGCCGACCAGCACAAGCAGGCTATCGCCGGGCAAAAAGGCGGCGGGCAGCAAACCGTTCTCAAGGAACAAAATCATAAATAAGACAAAGTACAGCATGCCAATCATGGAGGGATTAGCGAGAGTTTCGTAATCCTGAGCCCACAAGGCGTTCAATAATTGGGTTAATAGTTCCATTCACGATTCCTGGTACATCGGTTAACGGCACGTCTGAACGCGGTATATGCACGGCGACATAGCTTTTTATTAGATTATGGTCGCTACTGCGCTCTGAACGGTTCCCTGTTTAAAAGTGAAGTAAGCCAAAGCTAACTCTCAGAACGACAAAATGCATCTAATTGTAACAAACCCGCTGACTTTACGTCATAGAAATTGCAGTTTGTTGCATTCTGATTTTGCTGATTGCGAAGGAGGGTGGCGAGTGTATTTACACAGGCTGACACTATATATGCTTTGCTTACCCTGAGGCTTTACGGGCAGCGGAGGAATCGCTGCCCTGCAGAAGGAGAACGTCTATTTTACGCCGTTGGCGGCCGTATCGAGATGAACCACGGGATTATCGGCAAACAGGTAGCGATCGGCATTGAATTCAAAGTCGTCGCTGGTTTCGTTGAACAACATCAGCTTGGTATTTTCCAGATGCTGCCACATCGCCAGCTTAGCCGCATGCGGATCTTTGCGAATCAGCGCTTTAAGAATTTGGTCATGATCGTCGCACCAGTTATCGACGGTACGTGAGTCGATATGGTCGTGCAGTTTTTTCCAGTACGGGTTATGCACGCGCTGGGTCCACATTTTTTCGACGATAGCGGCTAACGCCGTATTTTGCGTCGCCAGCGCGACCTGGACATGGAACTGAAGATCCCATTCGGAATCGCGGAAGCACTTCTCTTTACGCGCTTTTTCCTGGATTTCCATCAGCTTCATGATGTCCTGCTTGGTCACCTGAGTCGCCGCGAATTCGGCAATATTGCTTTCTATCAGCTGACGGGCCTGCAACAGCTCAAAAGGACCATAATTGGCAAATTCCAGCGATTCGTCGGCAATTTGCTGATGTTTTGGATGATTAGAGATGACGTGGATGCCGGAGCCTTTGCGGACCTCAACGTAGCCTTCAACTTCCAGCATAATGATGGCTTCGCGAACCACGGTACGACTTACGCTTTTTTCATCAGCGATAAACCGCTCTGCGGGTAGCTTATCGCCCACAAGGTAGACACCTTGTTCAATGCGCGTTTTAAGCTCAGCAGCAAGCTGCTGATACAGACGACGCGATTCAGTGATTTCCATATTCGCTCCCGGGAGATGGCGACAATATTGGATTTGTTATACCACTTTTACGCGCTTCTCACCATAAGAAGAGACGAAAAAGCCGCCTTAATCAAGGCGGCTTTCGGAGGGGATAACTCGCGTGCCTCTAGCTTTGCGTGGCGGGTTTACTCGTTTCCAGCGGTGTCGTGTCGTCATCCGCCGATTTATTTTTCAGCACGGTCCAGATAACCACGGCGCCCAGCACATCGAAAACCGCCAGCACGGCGAACAGCGGGCTAAAGCCGATAGTGTCCGCCAGCGCGCCAACCACCAGGGCAAACATCGTGCTCGCCAGCCAGGCGGCCATACCGGTCATGCCGTTCGCCGTCGCTACTTCGTTACGCCCAAACACGTCGGAAGAGAGGGTAATTAACGCACCGGACAGCGCCTGGTGAGCAAAGCCGCCGACGCACAGCAGGGCGATAGCGACAAACGGGCTGGTGAACAGGCCGATCATCCCCGGGCCAATCATCAGCACCGCGCCCAGGGTGACGACCATTTTGCGCGAAACGATGAGGTTAACGCCAAACCAGCGCTGGAACAGCGGCGGCAGATAGCCCCCAACGATACAGCCAAGATCGGCAAACAGCATCGGCATCCACGCAAACATCGCGATCTCTTTCAGGTTAAAGCCGTAGACTTTAAACATGAACAGCGGGATCCAGGCGTTGAAGGTCCCCCACGCCGGCTCGGCGAGGAAACGCGGCAGGGCGATACCCCAGAACTGACGGTTGCGCAGAATCTGCCACGGCGACATTTTCTTGCCGTTGTTGGTCTGATGCTGAGATTCCTGGCCGCCGATAATGTAGTCGCGTTCTTCTTCAGTTAATTTTTTCTGATCGCGCGGGTGTTTGTAGAAAATCAGCCACGCCATCGCCCAGGCAAAGCTCAGAACGCCGGAGATAATAAACGCCATCTGCCAGCTGTGCATCACGATGGCCCAAACCACCAGCGGTGGGGCAATCATGGCGCCGATCGAGGAGCCGACGTTGAAGTAGCCAACGGCGATAGAACGCTCTTTTGCCGGGAACCATTCGGAGCTGGCTTTCAGGCCCGCAGGGATCATTGCCGCTTCGGCGGCACCCACCGCGCCGCGCGCCAGCGCCAGACCGCCCCAGCTTCCCGCCAGCGCCGTAGAGCCGCAGAACACCGCCCATGCGATAGCAAAGAAGGCATAGCCGATTTTAGTGCCTAAAACATCCAGCACGTAGCCGGCAACGGGTTGCATAACGGTATAGGCAGCGGAATAGGCCGCGATGATATAGGAATACTGTTGGGTGGAGATGTGTAACTCTTCCATCAGAGTCGGCGCAGCTGCCGCCACAGTGTTACGCGTCAGGTACCCCAGCACGGTACCTAACGTCACCAGTGCGATCATGTACCAACGTAACCCTTTAATTTTACGCATGTAAACCTCATCGTTTGTTATATATCCGCAGCGGGTGCGGCTATCTTCCAGCCCTGTAACTGAGGCGAAGAAGGTGAAACGGAGGGTTCAGGAGAGGAAACCTCGTATGGCCCGAACCTTGCCATTAACTGTTGTGTCTAATTCGGTGTCCATACCGGTAAATCCGACGTGATAGTTCGTCGGTAATGCATTCCGTCGGTTTATATGTTTCGACGGCAGCAAGATAACTTGTCATACAACTTCAAAAGTTGAGTGACGTCACAAAAGTGGGAAAGTTTGTGTGGGCATTCGTTCATGCGAAAAAGGCCAGAGCTGGCGCGCTCTGGCGGGGCGTTTACTCCTTTGATGGTACTTTTTTTGTCATCGTTTATTGATCTAACTCACGAAAAATACTTCGGCCTGTGGAAATTGGTGTGATAACTTTGTCAGCATTATAGTCAATCATCTGATGGGCTCCCCAGGGGGCGAAGAGGACACGAAAATGACACCGTTTATGACCGAAGATTTTCTGCTTGATACCGAGTTTTCCCGCCGCCTGTACCACGATTACGCGAAAGACCAACCGATTTTTGACTATCACTGCCACCTGCCGCCGCAGCAGATCGCGGAGAATTATCGTTTCAAAAATCTGTATGACATCTGGCTGAAAGGCGATCACTATAAATGGCGCGCGATGCGTACTAACGGCGTAGCCGAGCGTTTGTGCACCGGCGATGCTTCCGATCGCGAGAAATTTGACGCCTGGGCGGCCACCGTACCGCATACCATCGGTAACCCGTTATACCACTGGACGCATCTTGAGCTGCGCCGTCCTTTTGGTATTACAGGTAAGGTTCTCTCTCCGGCGACGGCGGATGAAATCTGGAATCAGTGCAACGATCTGCTGGCGCAGGATAGCTTTTCCGCTCGCGGCATCATGCAGCAGATGAACGTGAAAATGGTCGGCACCACCGACGATCCGGTCGATTCGCTGGAGCATCACGCCGCCGTCGCTAAAGACAGTTCATTCTCCGTGAAAGTACTGCCGAGCTGGCGCCCGGACAAAGCCTTCAACATCGAACAGGCCACCTTCAACGACTACATGGCGAAGCTGGGTGAAGTGTCTGACACCGACATTCGCCGCTTTGCCGACCTCCAGTCCGCGCTGACCAAACGTCTGGATCACTTCGCCGCTCACGGTTGTAAAGTGTCTGACCACGCGCTCGACGTGGTGCTGTTCGCCGAAGCCAACGAAAGCGAACTGGATAGCATCCTGGCGCGTCGTCTGGCGGGTGAAGCCCTCAGCGAGCATGAAGTCGCGCAGTTCAAAACGGCGGTTCTGGTCTTCCTCGGCGCGGAATACGCCCGTCGCGGCTGGGTGCAGCAGTACCACATCGGCGCGCTGCGCAACAACAACCTGCGCCAGTTCAAACTGTTAGGGCCGGATGTAGGGTTTGACTCCATTAATGACCGCCCGATGGCGGAAGAGCTGTCCAAACTGCTCAGCAAACAGAACGAAGAAAACCTGCTGCCGAAAACGATCCTCTACTGCCTGAACCCGCGCGACAACGAAGTGCTGGGTACCATGATCGGCAACTTCCAGGGCGAAGGCATGCCGGGCAAGATGCAGTTCGGTTCCGGCTGGTGGTTCAACGATCAGAAAGACGGTATGGAACGTCAGATGACCCAGCTGGCGCAGCTTGGCCTGCTGAGCCGCTTTGTCGGGATGCTGACCGATAGCCGCAGCTTCCTCTCCTACACCCGTCATGAATACTTCCGCCGCATCCTGTGCCAGATGATTGGCCGCTGGGTTGAAGCGGGAGAAGCGCCGGCGGATATTCAGCTGCTGGGCGAGATGGTGAAAAACATTTGCTTTAACAATGCGCGTGACTACTTCGCCATTGAACTGAACTAAGACCAGAGGTCGGTTGATATGCAATACATTAAAATCCATTCGCACGATAACGTCGCGGTAGCGTTGGCGGATATGGCGGCAGGCACGGTAGTCACCATTGACGGCGATACGGTCACGTTGGCGCAGGATATTGCGCGCGGGCATAAGTTTACGCTGCGCGGCATTGCGAAGGGAGACAACGTCATTAAGTATGGTCTGCCGATAGGGCATGCGCTGGCGGATATTGCGCCGGGGGAACATATACACTCCCATAATACGCGTACTAACTTAAGCGATCTCGACGCGTACAGCTATCAACCGGATCTGATCGAACCCGCCGCGCAGCCGGCGGATCGCGACATCCAGATTTATCGTCGCGCCAACGGTGAAGTCGGGGTGCGCAACGAGCTGTGGATCCTGCCGACCGTCGGCTGCGTTAACGCCATGGCGCGCCAGATGCAGAACCGTTTTCTGAAGGAAACCAACGACGCGGAAGGTATCGACGGCGTTCATCTCTTCAGCCATACCTACGGCTGCTCACAGCTCGGTGACGATCACATCAACACCCGTACCATGCTGCAAAATATGGTGCGCCACCCGAACGCCGGGGCGGTACTGGTGGTCGGCCTGGGCTGCGAAAACAATCAGGTTGATGCCTTCCGCGAAACGCTGGGCGAGTTCGACCCTGACCGCGTCCACTTTATGATCTGCCAGCACCAGGATGACGAAGTGGAAGCCGGGCTGGAGCATCTGCGCCAGCTATATGAAGTGATGCGCCACGACAAGCGCGAGCCGGGTAAGCTGAGCGAACTGAAGTTTGGTCTTGAGTGCGGCGGCTCTGACGGTTTGTCCGGCATCACCGCAAACCCGATGCTGGGCCGCTTCTCGGATTATCTGATTGCCAACGGCGGCACCACCGTGCTGACCGAAGTGCCGGAAATGTTCGGCGCCGAGCAGCTGCTGATGAGCCACTGTCGCGATGAAGAGACGTTTGGCAAGCTGGTGACGATGGTTAATGATTTTAAACAGTACTTTATCGCTCATGACCAGCCGATTTATGAGAATCCATCGCCGGGCAACAAAGCGGGCGGTATCACGACGCTGGAGGATAAGTCGCTGGGCTGCACGCAGAAAGCGGGCTCCAGCCAGGTGGTCGACGTCCTGCGCTATGGCGAGCGGCTAAAAGTGCACGGCCTGAACCTGCTGAGCGCCCCGGGCAACGATGCGGTTGCGACCAGTGCCCTGGCCGGCGCGGGCTGCCATATGGTGCTCTTCAGCACCGGTCGCGGCACGCCGTACGGCGGTTTTGTGCCAACGGTGAAAATTGCCACCAACAGCGAACTGGCGGCAAAGAAAAAACACTGGATCGACTTCGATGCCGGTCAGCTGATTCACGGTAAAGCGATGCCGCAGCTGCTGGAGGAGTTTGTCGATACCATTGTGGCTTTTGCGAACGGTAAGCAGACCTGCAATGAGCGTAATGATTTCCGCGAGCTGGCTATTTTCAAAAGCGGCGTCACCCTTTAATTACTCGTCATCTTTCGCACCACCGCTGTGTTGGCAGCATTTATCCACCCCGGTCACTTACTTCAGTAAGCTCCCGGGGATGTCTAAACTTGCCGCCTTGCTGTGGCGCGAAATCTTTAGAGTAATAAAAGGGCGGTATTCCGGAAGCGGCGTTTCAGATAATGATGCGCCGTTTTGTTTTATAAGGACTTTCCATGACCGCATACTGGCTTGCCCAGGGCGTCGGCGTTATCGCCTTTCTGATCGGGATTACGACCTTTTTCAACCGCGATGAGCGTCGCTTTAAGCTACAGCTGGCCGTCTATAGCGCCACCATTGGCGTGCATTTCTTTTTGATGGGCGCCTGGCCGGCGGGAATGAGCGCCGAGCTGAATACCGTCCGCACCCTGATCTCCATGCGCACCCGCAGGCTGCGGGTGATGGCCCTGTTTATCGTGCTCACCCTGGTGCTGGGGCTGGCGAAGCTGCAGCACGCCATGGAGCTGCTGCCGATTATTGGCACCCTGGCCAGTACCTGGGCGCTCTTTCGCTGCTCGGGTCTAACCGTCCGCTGCGTCATGTGGTGTTCGACCGCCTGCTGGGTGATCCACAACTTTTGGCTGGGCTCGATCGGCGGCACCCTGATTGAAGGCAGCTTCCTGTTGATGAACGGTCTGAATATCATCCGATTCCGGCGGATGCAAAAGCGCGGTATCGATCCGTTTAAAGCGGAAAAGGCGGGGCAGAAAGAGAACCCCTCCGCGCGTTAGCGGAGGGGAAAGGTGAGATTAACTGCGCAGGGCGTTTTTCGCCAGCTGTTCGTCTTCAGCGATACAGGCGGCGGCGGTGAACAGCGCATCGGTCGAGGAGTTCAGCGCGGTTTCGCAGGAGTCCTGCAGAACGCCGATAATGAAGCCCACGGCGACCACCTGCATGGCGATATCGTTCGGGATACCAAACATATTACAGGCCAGCGGGATCAGCAGCAGCGACCCGCCCGCCACGCCGGAGGCGCCGCAGGCGCACAGCGAGGCGACCACGCTCAGCAGCAGCGCGGTCGGCAGATCGACCGGAACATTAAGCGTGTGTACGGCCGCCAGGGTCAGAACCGTGATGGTAATCGCCGCGCCGGCCATGTTTATGGTCGCGCCCAGCGGAATAGAGACCGAATAGGTATCGCGATCCAGATTCAGCTTTTCGCACAGGGCCATATTCACCGGAATGTTGGCGGCGGAGCTGCGGGTAAAGAAGGCATATACGCCGCTTTCGCGCAGGCAGGTCATCACCAGCGGATACGGGTTGCGGCGGATTTTCCAGAACACCAGCAGCGGGTTAATCACCAGCGCCACCAGCAGCATACAGCCAACCAGCACCAGCAGCAGTTGGGCGTAGCCCCACAGGGTTTCAAAACCGGTCGTCGCCAGCGTTGATGCGACCAGACCGAAGATACCCAGCGGCGCAAAGCGAATCACCACTTTAACGATAAAGGTCACCGCGTGGGACATGTCGTTAATCAGATTTTTGGTGGTTTCATTGCCGTGGCGCAGCGCGAATCCTAAACCGACGGCCCAGACCAGAATCCCGATATAGTTGGCGTTCAGCAGCGCGTTAATGGGGTTAGAAACCATGCTCATCAGCAGCCCGCGCAGGACTTCGACGATACCCGACGGAGGGGTGATGCTCTCTGCCGCCGCGCTCAGGTGCAGCGTTGACGGAAAGAGGAAGCTGAACAGCACCGCGGTTAACGCGGCGGCAAAAGTCCCCAGCAGATAGAGGAACAGAATCGGGCGGATGCTGGTTTTTTGACCCTGCTGATGGTTGGCGATAGAGGCCATGACCAGCATCAGTACCAGCACCGGCGCCACCGCTTTCAGCGCGCCGACGAACAGCGTACCCAGCAGCCCAACCGCCACGGCGGCCGGTTTTGAGACCGTCGCCAGCAGCACGCCGAGTACCAGACCAATTAAAATTTGTTTGACCAGACTGCCCTGAGCCAGTCGCCGTAGCAGAGTCGATCGGGGTGATGGGGTTGCCATAATTCATTCCTTCCAGTGATGTCGCTGTTCGTCCCGGCTACGTGTTATTTGTAACGTTTATGTCCGGATGTAAATAGATGTTTGCCTGGTTGAGTATACGGAAAGAATGCTTCTGGGGAAGGGTAAAATGCTGTTTATCGCGCTGGGATCTTATTTTTTAACTATGTATTAACTATTTTGTGACATGAGTAAGAATAATGCGCGGCAAACGTTGCCGACCGGGTGAAACGGGTCTTCACCCGGCCGTTTACGTCTTACTGCAGCTGTTTTTTCCGATCGTTCTGCTTATTGACCCAGGCGTTGATCAGCAGCGTCAGCACCAGAATACCGCCGACCACGCCCAGCGAAATGCCGATGGGAATATGGTAAAAATCGACAATCAGCATCTTGATGCCGATAAACACCAGAATCACCGACAGGCCGTACTTCAGCATGGAGAAACGCTCCGCGACGCCCGCCAGCAGGAAATACATCGCACGCAGGCCGAGAATCGCGAACAGGTTTGAGGTCAGCACGATAAACGGATCGGTGGTCACGGCGAAGATGGCCGGAATGCTGTCGACGGCAAAGATAACGTCGCTTAGCTCGACCAGAATCAGCACCAGCAGCAGCGGCGTGGCGTAGATAACGCCGTTTTTGCGGGTAAAGAAGTGTTCACCTTCGATTTTATCCGTCATGCGCAGATGATTGCGGATCCAGCGCACCAGCGGTTTATCGCCGATCCCGGAATCGTCCTCTTTCGCCAGCGCCATCTTCACGCCGGTAAACAGCAGGAATGCGCCGAAGACGTAGAGCAGCCATTCAAACTGAGAAATCAGCCAGCTGCCGGCGAAGATCATGATCGTACGCAGCACGATCGCGCCCAGTACGCCGTAAACCAGCACTCTACGCTGTAGCGCAGGAGGAACGGCAAAGTAGCTGAACAGCATCAGCCAGACGAAGACGTTATCCACGGCCAGCGCTTTCTCGATCAGGTAGCCGGTGAGGAACGCCAGCGCTTGCGGGTCGGCCACGGCGCGACCTTCGGTCTGCACCAGATACCACCAGAAAGCGGCGTTAAACAGCAGCGAGAGGGTAACCCAGAGAATGGACCAGCCAGCGGCCTGCTTCATGGTCATGCTATGCGCACCACGCCGTCCCTGCAGCAGCAGATCGATAGCCAGCATGATGACCACGACCACTGCGAATCCGCCCCATAACAACGGTGTGCCGACAGTATTCATTACGATATTCCTTACATAAAAACAAAACGGCTGACGTCGGAAGACGGCAGCCGCTGCGCTTTTATGCATAGACCTCGCCTTCCGGCAAGGTCTCACTTACAACAAGAATCTGTTGCCCGGCGACCGGATGCGGTTTTTCACGCATCGTAATGACGATCGGCCGGCAAGGAAGTTACTCCCCTTTGCGCGTAACAAAGTATTACAGGTTATAAATGGCGTCAATGGAGGCCGACGGACCATTTACACAGCTTTACGCCACCGGTTGACTATCCGCCGGGAAGACCACGCCGGTCTGGCGACGAATTTCGCTCAGCAACTTCGCCGTGATGCGGCTCACTTCCAGACCCGGATGAGCCACCTCGTTGGCTTCGACCAGGCGAGCGAACTCCTCCGCTTCATACAGCATCGTATTGATATGCTGCGGCTGGGTGAGATCCTGAGGCTTGCCGCCGCGCGGCACGAAGCACACTTTCTGGCATTCGGAGATTTTTTCGATCACCAGCGCGCCGGCTTCGCCCTGAATTTCGCTGGGGATGGCGGAATCGCTGACCTTCGAGTGGTGCAGGGTGACATCAAAATCCCCGTAGCTGAGAACGACCGTGCCCTGGCCATCGACGCCGCTCTCCAGCAGACTGGCGGTTGCGTGCACCGCGCGAGGCTCGCCCCACAGCGCCACCGCGGAGGCCAGACAGTAAAAGCCGATGTCCATAATCGAGCCGTTAGAGAAGGCCGGATTGAAGGTATTGGGATTTTCGCCGTCGAGATAGCGCTGATAGCGGGAAGAGTACTGGCAGTAGTTAATAAAGGCTTTGCGCAGCTTGCCGATCTTGTCGAACGACTGTTTAAGCAGCTGGAAGTTTGGCAGGCTGGCGGTTTTGAACGCTTCGAAGAGCACCACGTTATTTTCCCGCGCCGTTTTGATCGCGGCTTCAACTTCCTGCAGGTTCGAGGCCAGCGGTTTTTCGCAAATCACGTGCTTTTTATGGCGCAGAAACAGGCGGGTTTGCGGGAAGTGCAGCGAGTTTGGGCTGGCGATATAGACCGCGTCAACGTCAGGGCTTTGCGCTAAATCTTCCAGCGAAGTGAACAGATGTTCGACGGGATAGTCGCTGGCGAAGGCCTGGGCTTGCTCAAGGCTGCGGGAGTAGATGGCGGTGAGTTTATATTTGCCGGTTTCATGGGCGGCATCGACAAACTGCTTGGTTATCCAGTTTGTGCCAACAACTGCGAAACGTATCATAAACGTTGACGAACTCCGTAAAAGGGACCTTTCGTCACTGTAGCACGCCATCATGACAAAACCAGTGCGCTATGGCGCAGAAGCTCGAAGAGTGGTGAGTTGTCTGATGTACGCATAAAGCGTACAATTAATGTGTACAATTCAAGCCGGGAGAAATTTATGCGCTCATACAGTACATCTGAAGCCAGACAGAATATTGCGGCCGTCATGGACGCCGCTGCCAGCGGAGAACCGATTGAAATTACACGGCGTGATGGAACGTCTAATGTTTTGATCAGTAAGGCGGAATATGAAACGTTTATGAATGCCAAACTTGATGCGGAGTTTGATTTTATTATGCAGCGACACGGCCGCACAGTTAAGGCGTTGACCGATCGATGAAATGGGTGAGCGCAAGCGAAGTCATTGCCTTTCATGATCGCATTTTACAACATCTCCCCGGCGTTAAAGGTATGTCCGATCCTGGTCGGGCGGAAGCCATAATTTATCGTGTACAGAACCGCTTTCACTATGAAGGGGTGAACGACATTTTTGAACTGGCTGCAACCTATTGGGTCGCTATCGCGCGTGGGCACATTTTTAATGATGGTAATAAGAGGACTGCTTTTTTTATCACCATGACGTTCCTGGCCCGCAATGGGTATCTTATCGCTGATGAAGATACCCGGTTGGAAGAACTCACTGTGCTGGCTGCGACAGGCGAAGCTACGGTAGTGGTTCTTGCTGATGCGTTACGGCAATTGGCGCTCTAACGAAAGCTGGGTCAGCCACAGGCGGGTATCAAACTCCAGCTGATGGTACTGCGGCTCCATATGGCAGCACAGCTGATAGAACGCTTTGTTGTGCTCTTTTTCCTTCAGGTGCGCCAGCTCGTGCACCACGATCATCCGCAGAAAATCCACCGGCGCATCGCGAAAGACGGTGGCGACGCGAATTTCGGCTTTGGCCTTCAGCTTGCCGCCCTGAACGCGGGAGATGGCGGTATGCAGGCCGAGCGCGTTGTTGAGCACGTGGATCTTGTTGTCGTACATCACCTTATTGATCGGCGCCGCGCCGCGCAGATAACGGGACTTCAGATCCTGGGTATACTGGTACAGCGCTTTATCGTTGTTGATATCGTGACCCTGCGGATAGCGCTTTTTCAGCACCTCGCCGAGACGGTTCTGTTCGATTAACGCGGTGACCTGCGCCAGCAGGGATTCAGGGTAGCCCTGGAGATAGGTTAAAGTGCTCATGCAGCCTGTTTGGGTCATTCAGCGACAACTGCCGGGGATTCTAGCACCCCGCGCGGGCAGGATGCCAGAAAGGCGGCGTTACTCGATTATCGCGTCTTCTACCGCCCGGTAGCTAAAGAAGTCAAACAGCGCCTCTTTACGATGCAGCATGCTATCCACGCAGGCCATGCCGACAAACGCGCCGGTAAACTCGCCGTAGCGGCTGTATTCATCGGAAAAACGCGAGGTGTCGTAGACCGCGCCGATGTTTTGGTATTTTTCGCCATCCGCGGACCACGAGCACCGTATCTCCCGGCCGTTAATCGCCATCGCCAGATAGACTTCTCCCTCCGCAAGGCGGATTTTCTGCGGGTCGTCGTGACGCTCGCCGTTATCCATATAAATGATGGCCAGCTGCGCTGCGCCGGAGGCTTCATCCCAGGTTTTATGCAAAAACAGATAGTTCATGTTGTCGTAGTAGAGCGTCAGGCCGGCGCTGTGCTGATAAATCTCCGGGCTGAAATCCATCTTCGTGACGATGGTGGCGTATACCGAGGTGAGCTTTTTCGCCAGCAGGCTGACTTTATTGAGCGAGCTCAGCGACTCCTGGCCACGTAAGGCAAGGTAGCCCGCTTTACGTTCAAGGCTGGTAAAGCGCTGAAAGCGGATCCGCGGCGCATAGAAGGCGTTATCCAGCGTCTGCCCATCAAAATCATCCCTGTCTGGTTTAGCCGGAAACGGCTGAGAAGGCAGATTAGACTCTTCCACCTGGTGCTGAGCGAGGTTTCCCCTGGCCGCCATGCGCAGCCAGCCATCGTCGCTCCATACCATCTTTTGTATCGCCGTCTCGCGGCCCAGCGGGCAGCGCAGCGCCTGGCGGAAGGGTCTGCTGCAAAGATGGGTTAACCAGACTTCGCCCGTCGGGGTCTCGACGTAGCTGCCGTGCCCGGCTTTTTGCAGATAGGTTTGCGGATTGAAGTAGTGTGGTTTGAGATGGTCTGCGTCGTGGCGCGCGTTAAAGTTCTCCGGCCAGGAGGTGACGATGGGGTTTTGCGGATCGCCTTCATAGGGGCCGGCGACCTGCGTTGCGCGCGCCATGGTGACCGCATGGCCGTAGCCGGTGCCGCCTTCGGCGACCATCAGGTAGTAATAGTCGCCGCGGCGCGTCAAATGCGGTGCTTCAATACAGCCGCGATCGGTACCGCCGCGCCAGATCCGCTGCGGATAGCCGACAACGCTTCGCGTTTGCGGCGAATACTCCACCAGGCAAATGGCGCCCGGTTTTTCGTAACCTTCGCGGGTTTCCCACTCCAGGGAAACGATCCATTTTTTTCCGTCGGTATCGTGCAAAATGGAGGCATCGAACCCGGCAGAGTGGAGATAAACCGGCTCACTCCACGGGCCGGTGATTTCACTGGCGGTAATAAGATAGTTATCTACATCGAAATAACGTGAATTCATGGAATTCATCACGCCATAAATAACGTAGAACAGCTTTTCCTCTTCACACCAGGTCAGGCTCGGTGCCCAAATGCCTTTGGCGGAGGGCAGCTTTTTTAAATCCGGATTATTATCATCGGTAAGAACGTGAGTAAGTAATTGCCAATGTTTTAAATCCCTCGAATGGTAAACCGGCAGACCGGGAAACCATTCAAAGGAAGAGACCGCCACATAATAATCATCGCCGCGCCGACAGATACTGGGGTCAGGATTAAAACCTTTAAAAACAGGATTCTGAATCATCGTATTTACCCTTAATGCGCAAAATATAGCGATGATTGTAAATAGGCGATGGCGACGGGGATATATAGACTCTGGCTATTTATATAATAAACGTCTACTTATCCGGTGATGCGGCTCACAAAAACGCGTTATTTCTCCGCCCGACGCCCTACGGCATCGGTGCTTCTGACTTTGTGACGGAAGGCCAGCGGGGTGTCGTTCATCATCTCTTTAAACTTGAGGCAGAAGTAGGCACTGTCGGTGAAGCCGGCGCTTTGCGAGATATCGCTAATCTTCAGGTCGGTGTTGGTCAGTAGATTGATAGCGATATTCAGTTTGCGCAGCAGCATAAATTTTTTGAAGCTGATGCCGAAGGCGGATTTAAAGGTGCGGGAAAACCAGGATTTCGACCACCGGCAGCGGCGGGCGGCTTCTTCGGTTGTCATCTCAAAATTTTCATTTTCATCAATAGATTGCAGAAGTTCGATCAGCTCGCTCAGATAGCGGTGGTTGGTGCGTTCGGTAATGGGGACGGAATCTTTCAGGCTATTAAAGGCGTGCAGCAGTACGCTCTGCATCAGGGAGCGAAACAGCGAATCGGTAAAGTCGCTGAACTCGCCGCACCAGCTCAGCAGCAGCTCCAGGCGCTCGGCTTCCTCGCCGGAAAGGTAAGCGACCGCGCCGCAGTGGGCGGCGGGGAGCGACAGGTCGTATCCCTCGAGCCACTCTTTTTCGAATTGCATAAGATAACGCTTGTGGCTGGCGGCGGCCGGGAGCGTCATTTCATGGATCAGTAAGGCGGGGACGAAAATCAGGGTATTGTTTTTTATCGTAAATTTCTCATCACCAATCGAATAGCTGCCCTCCGACTCTCGGAACCACATCAGTTCGTCCATCATATGAAAATGCGGGACTACGTTTATGCCATTGAAATCATTTATGTTATCTACCCGCAGGGTAAATAGCTCGCCGGCGCCCACGGGGATCTTTTCGAAAACGGGAGATTCATCACTCATCGGGTACACTCTTCTTATATTTAACAGGATGATTTATACATAATCGGTAAGCCCTAAGCAATAACGTACAGAGGACAAATATTAACGATCTTTCTGGCGGAGGCGCGATGAACACTGCCCGTATCAGTATTAAAGAAAAATTTAGCTATGGGTTAGGGGATACCGGCTGTAATTTAGTCTGGCAGACGGTGATGCTGTTTATGGCCTGGTTTTATACCGACGTATTTGGTTTAAGTCCGGCGCATATGGGGACCATGTTTCTCGCAGTCAGGGTATTAGATGCGGTCACCGATGTATTAATGGGGGCGGTGGCGGATCGTACCCGGACTAAATATGGGCAATTCCGCCCTTATATTTTATGGTTCGCGATTCCTTTTGGCGTACTTTGCTGCTTAACGTTTTATACGCCGGATTTTGGCTATACCGGCAAGCTGATTTACGCCTATGTTTCTTATACCTTATTATCGCTGGTCTATACGGCGATTAACGTTCCGTATTGCGCGATGATCAATAATATCTCTAACGATTCCCGCGAGCGCGTTTCGCTTCAGTCCTGGCGCTTTGCGCTCAGTACGCTCGGCGGTCTGATTGTCTCGCTGACCGCGCTGCCGCTGGTGGCCTGGCTGGGTCAGGGTAATGTGCAAAACGGCTATTTTTACACCATGATTGTGATGGGGTGCCTGAGCATCATTCTGTTCTTTATCTGCTTCGGCCTGACGAAAGAGCGCTACACCACGGATATCGCGGTCAACAATCAAAGCAGCATTCTTGACGATCTGAAAACCCTGCTCGCCAACAAGGACTGGCGCATTCTCTTCGCGCTCAACGTCGTTAACCTGATTGCGGTGCTGTTTAAAGGCGGGACCACGCTCTATTACGTCAACAACATTATGGGACGGGCGGATCTGGGCAGTCTGCTGCTGACCACCACCCTGGCTTCCGGCGTGCTGGGGGCGATGCTCTCCCCGTTTATCTTTAAAAATATTGATAAAGTGAAAGGGTTTAAAATCTCGATGGCCATCGAGGCGGCGCTGCTGATAGGCATGTACTTCGTCCCGGCGGGGAACGTGGCCGCTATCTTTGCGCTGGTGATTATCATCAATATTATTCAGCTGGCCGCCACGCCGCTGCAGTGGAGCATGCTGTCCGATATTATCGATGCGGAAGAGAAACGCAGCGGTAAAAAACTCAGCGGGATCGTTTTTTCAACAAACCTGTTTGCCATCAAGCTGGGGATCGCCATCGGCGGCGCGCTGGTGGGCTATATGCTGGCATGGGGCGACTACGTTGGCGGCGCAGCGCAGCAAACCGACTCCGCGCTGCAGATGATCGCGCTGCTGTTCACCGTCTTCCCCGGGGTACTGGTGGCGCTGCTGATTGTTATCATGAGCAAGTACAGCCTGGACGATAAACGCCTGTCGCGCCTGGCGCAGGACGACCTCCCGGCGTAACGGACTGTCGCCCGGCAGATGGAGATAATCGGCGCATCTCTATTCTACTGGGCGAAGTTTGCGTATAAACTCGCGGGTTTTAGAGTTCCGGAGGCACAAAGGCGATGAGCCAGGTAGAGTTAAACGGTGAGTTATTCACATTAGAGCGGTTCCCGCCGAATGCTGAAGAGGAAGCGCTTCAGGCGTGGGAAGCGGCGGATGAATATCTGCTGCAACAGGTGAATGACGTCGACGGCCTGACGCTCATTTTCAATGACAGCTTTGGCGCGCTGGGCTGCGCGCTGGCGGAACGCAACCCGGTAAGCATCAACGATTCCTACGTATCTGAGCTGGCGACCCGCTACAACCTGCGGATGAACGGCATTGATGAAGAGAGCGTACGTTTTCAGGATCCCCTGAGCGAACTGCCTGCCGCGCCGGCGCTGGTGCTCATTAAGGTTCCGAAGCAGCTGGCGCTGCTGGAGCAGCAGCTGCGCGCGCTGCGCGAGGTTGTCACGCCGGAAACCCGCATCATCGCCGCCGCGAAAGCGCGGGATGTCCACAATTCCACCCTGGCGCTGTTTGAGAAGATCCTCGGCACCACCACCACATCGCTGGCATGGAAAAAGGCGCGGCTGATTTTCTGTACCTTTACCGCGCCTGAGGTGGCCGATGCGCCGCAAACCTACAGCTGGCCGCTGGACGGTACGCCGTGGACGATTCACAACCACGCCAACGTGTTCGCCCGCAGCGGCCTGGATATTGGCGCGCGCTTCTTCCTGGAGCATCTGCCGGCAAATATTGAAGGCGAGATCGCCGATCTTGGCTGCGGCAACGGCGTGATTGGCCTGAAAGCGCTGGCTTTAAACCCGGACGCCCGGGTGATGTTTACCGATGAGTCCTATATGGCGGTCGCTTCCAGCCGGCTGAACGTCGAAACCAATATGCCGGATGACCTCGAGCGCTGCGAGTTTGTGGTGAATAACGCGCTGTCCGATATTGAGCCGGACCGCTTCGCCGCCATCCTCTGCAACCCGCCGTTTCATCAGCAGCATGCGATCACCGATCATATTGCCTGGCAGATGTTTAACGACGCCCGCCGCAGCCTGAAGTACGGCGGCGAGCTGTATGTCGTCGGCAACCGCCACCTCGATTATTTTCGCAAGCTGAAGCGCGCGTTCGGTAACTGCACGACGATCGCCACCAATAATAAATTTGTGGTGTTGAAAGCGACAAAGGTGCGCAAACAGCGCTGAGCGTTATCGGCTTTCCCGGTTTCCCCGGCTACCGGCCGGGTTTTCTTTCCCTAAATCGACAGCGCCAGCCGGGTGCCCTGAGCGATTGCCCGCCGGGCGTCCAGCTCCATCGCCACGTCGCAGCCGCCAATCAAATGCACCGTTTTACCCGCCGCCTGCAGCGGATCGGCCAGCTCGCGGCGGGGATCCTGACCGGCGCAGATAATCACATGATCAACGTTAAGCACCTGAGATTCGCCGCCGATCGTCACATGTAGGCCGGCATCATCGATCCGTTGATAGCTGACGCCGGGGATCATTTTGACGCCGCGGGCCAGCAGGGTGGCGCGGTGGATCCAGCCGGTGGTTTTCCCCAGCCCGTCGCCGGGCTTGCTGGTTTTGCGCTGCAGCATCACGATCTGGCGCGGGCTTTTAGCCAGCTGCATCCCCTCCGGGCGTAATCCGCCCGCGCTCTGCAGGCTGGTATCGATCCCCCATTCCGCACAGAACTCGTCGATATTCTGGCTGGTGGCGACGCCGGACTGGCTGAGGTACATGGCGGTATCAAAGCCGATCCCGCCGCAGCCGATAATCGCCACCTTCTCACCGACCGGCGCTT
The DNA here is from genome assembly GCF_033843325.1 of Klebsiella sp. JN_Kp126. NCBI lineage: Bacteria > Pseudomonadati > Pseudomonadota > Gammaproteobacteria > Enterobacterales > Enterobacteriaceae > Klebsiella > Klebsiella sp. JN_Kp126. The sequence goes on from NZ_JAWXQV010000098.1 coordinate 27,862, forward strand.
TATCACGCAGGACATCGAGGTAGCTCAGCACCTTCGGATGATCGATCCCGGCGATATCCGGCATCCGCGGGGCGATCCCGGTGGCGAGGATAATCTCATCAAATGCCCGCAGATCGTCGGCCGTCACCCGGGTTTCAAGCCGCAGCGCGACGCCGGTAAGATCCAGCATCCGGCGGTAATAACGCAGAGTTTCATGGAACTCCTCTTTGCCGGGGATCTGTTTGGCGATAGTAAACTGGCCGCCAATCTCATGGTGCCCGTCAAAGAGCGTCACCTGATGCCCGCGCGAGGCGGCGTTAACTGCAAAGGCCAGGCCGGCAGGACCGGCGCCGACTACCGCCAGCCGCTTCGGTGCGGTCGCGGGCGCTATCGGCATCAGGGTTTCATGGCAGGCGCGCGGGTTGACCAGACACGAGGTGACTTTACCGGCGAAGATCCGATCGAGGCAGGCCTGGTTGCAGCCAATACAGGTATTGATCTCATCCGCCCGCCCGCTCTGTGCTTTAGAGAGAAATTCGCTGTCGGCGAGGAAAGGGCGGGCCATCGATACCATGTCGGCGTCTCCGCGGGCCAGGATCGCCTCCGCCACGGCGGGATCGTTAATCCGGTTGGTGGTGACCAGCGGGATCGACACCGCGCCTTTCAGCTTGCGGGTGACCCAGCTAAATGCGCCGCGCGGTACCGGAGTGGCGATGGTGGGAATGCGCGCCTCGTGCCAGCCGATGCCGGTATTGATAATCGTGGCCCCGGCGGCCTCAATCGCTTTCGCCAGCGCGGTGACCTCCGCCAGGGTGCTGCCGCCGCTGACCAGGTCGAGCATCGACAGGCGGTAGACAATAATAAAATCGCTGCCCGCGCGCTCCCGCACGGCTCTGACCACCTCTACGGCAAAACGCATGCGTCGGGCGTAGTCGCCGCCCCACTGGTCGTCGCGCAGGTTGGTGCGCGCGGCAAGAAATTCGTTAATCAGATAGCCTTCCGAGCCCATCACTTCGACGCCGTCGTACCCGGCTTCCCGCGCCAGCTGGGCGCAGCGGGCAAAATCATCGATCAGCTGTAAGATCTCTTCGTGGCTCAGTTCGTGAGGCGTAAAGGGGTTGATCGGCGCCTGCAGCGCGGAAGGGGCCACCAGCTGCGGCTGGTAGCTGTAGCGCCCGGTATGCAGGATCTGCAGCGCGATTTTGCCGCCCTCTTCGTGTACCGCATCGGTGATATGGCGGTGATGAGCGAGATGGCTGGCGTCGTTAAGCACCGCGCCGCCCGCCATGGTGACGCCGGAAGGCGCCGGGGCAATCCCGCCGGTGACGATCAGCGCCACCCCGTGGCGGGCGCGCTCGGCGTAAAACGCCGCCAGCCGCTGTGCGCCGTCCGGCAGCTCCTCCAGGCCAGTGTGCATCGAGCCCATCAACACGCGGTTTTTGAGCGTTGTGAACCCCAGGTCAAGCGGGGCGAAAAGCGACGGGTAGCGGCTCATAATCTCTTCCAGTGTAAAATTATTGTTATGTGGTCGGATGAGTTACTAATTTAGCCGCCGCGGGCGAAAAGGGAAAAGGGGAGTGCGGCGATTGTGATGGGATTCAAAGAACGGCGGAAGGTTCTCCCTTACCCCGGCCCTCTCCCTCCGGGAGAGGGAGAAGGGCGGAATGGCGCTGGGGCCAGTTATGCCCGGACGGTTTCTTCTCCTGTAGGGGAGAGGCTTAGGGTGAGGGGGCAACAGGGGCACGGCGCGTCAGCCCCGGCGCCTGCCACATCGAGGTCGTTAATCCGCTGTCCACCAGACCGAGCTGCTCGGCGTACACCGACTGCCATTTGATCATCATCTCGTGATACAGCTCGCGATGCGCCTGATTGGGCGTAAATTCCCGGTGCCAGCTCACCAGCTTCTCGCCCGTCGCCGCCATATCGCCGTACAGCCCGGCACCGGCGCCGGCGGCGATCGCGCAGCCCAGCGCCGTCGCCTCGCGGACCTCCGGCACCCGCACCGGGAGGCCGGTGACATCGCTGAGGATCTGGCTCCACAGCGCGCCTTTTGAGCCCCCGCCCGCAAAGACCAGGCTGTCAAACTGCACGCCGGAAAACTGCGAAATTTGCGCCAGATTACAGGCAGAGACAATCGCCGCGTTCTCTTCCAGCGCGCGGAAGAGGGTGGCCTTATTGCATTTTTCCGGGTCGATGGAGAGGTTAATAAACGACGGCGCGGCGTGGTACCACTGCTTAAAGTGCATGGCGTCAGAGAAGATCGGCATCACCCCGTGGGAACCCGCCGGCACGCGGCTGGCCATCTCTTCGAGCAGGCTGTAGGCGTCGACGCCGAGGCGCCCGGCAATCAGCTTCTCCTCCGCGCAGAACGCGTCGCGGAACCAGCGCATGGTCAGGCCGGTGAAGAAGCTGATGGACTCCGCCTGCGCCATGCCGGGAATGACGTGCGGGTTAACGCGAATATTCATCTCCGGGTCAGTTCGGACTTCCGGCAGATTAACCACCTGCTGCCAGAAAGTGCCGCCGAGCACCGCCGTCTGCCCGGCGCGCACCACGCCGAGGCCCAGGCAGCCGAGCTGGACGTCGCCGCCGCCCATCACCACCGGAGTGCCCGCGCGCAGCCCGCTTTGCGCCGCCGCCGCGTCGGTCACCGCTCCCAGTACGCTGCCGGTCTCTTTGACCGGCGAGAGAATATCGGCCCGCAGCCCGGCCATATCCAGCAGCGCCGGGCGCCAGTCGCGGCTGAAGAGATCGAGCATGCCGGTCGTTCCGGCGTTAGAAGGGTCAACCGCCAGTTCGCCGGAAAGCTTTGCCGCCAGCCAGTCGCTGATCATGGTGATGGTCGCCGCTTTGCGGTAGATATCCGGGCGATGATGGGCCAGCCACAGCAGGCGCGGCATGGCGCTCAGTGCCAGGGTCTGCCCGGACACGCCGTACACTTCGGATTCAAAACGGTTGTCGTGGATCTCTTTGAGCTCCGCCACCTCGCGGCTGGCGCGGGCGTCAACGTTGGCGCAGGCCCAGATGGCCTCGCCGTTGCGGTCGTAAAGCACGATGCCTTCACGCATCGAGCAGCAGGCCACGGACTGAATATCCGCCGCAGAGAGATGGGCGGCGGCCAGCGCCTGACGGATACACTGGCAGGCCAGCTGCCAGTTGGTGCCAAGGTCGAACTCCATCGAGCCGGGGACATTGTCCACGCTCAGGTGCTTCCATTCGGCCTGGCCGACCGCTATCTGGCGGCCCTGGAGATCGAATACGACCGCCCGAATGCTGCCGGTCCCGGCATCTAACGCTAACAGGTAACTCATGACATGCGCCTCGCTCGTGTTGCGCGGCGCAGGGCCGTTATGAGGCCAGCGTCAGCACCGCGCGTGCTGTTGTCTCTTCCGTTACCAGGCCATTAATCCGCTTGCCGATAAGGGCCGCGTAAATCGCCTGCGCTTTTTCTGTGCCCCCGGCGACGCCCACGATGGTCGGCAGCTGCGCCAGCTCATCAAGGGTGACGCCGAGCAGTTCCCGATGGATCTCCAGCCCTTCAACCGGTTTGCCGTCGGCCTGCAGGAAATAACCTAAAATGTCGCCGACCGCGCCTTTGCGGGCGTACATCAGCTGTTCGCCTTCGCTGATATAGCCGGAGCGCAGGATGGTGGCGTCCCGGCGCTGGTCAATGGCGCCGATACCTACCACCGCCGCATCCGCCGCCGTCGCGGCCAGGATCACGTCGCGGACGCTCGATTCCCGGCGCAGGATCTCCGCCACATCCGCCGATGACACCCGCAGCGGCGCGGGGATCATGCTGACGCTACAGGCGGCATCCAGCTGGCCAATGCCGGTCATATACGGGCCCACGCCGCCGGAAAGCGTCACCAGCCGAACCTGCTGGGAGCCGATAAACCCGCTCAGGTGCTGTAGGCAGCTCATGGTGGCTTCGCCAAAGCCCACCGCCAGCAGCTGTCCCGGCTCCAGCACGCCCATTAACGATTGCGCCGCGCCAATCCCCAGGCGGGTGTTCATCGGCGGGGTATTCAGCGCCGGCAGCACGCGGGCAATTTTCAGACCGAAGCGCTGCTGAAGTTCGGTTTCCAGCGCCAGACAGCCCTCATAGCGCGAGTTAATCTGGACGCGGATCACCCCCGACTGGCGGCCTTTCTCCAGCAGGCGGGAGATCTTTAACCGCGGCAGCCCTAAACGCTCGCCGATGTCGTTCTGCGTCAGTCCGTCGTGGTAGTAACACCACGCCACCCGCGCCACCAGCTCCTCCTCGGCTAACGCCAGCCCGGCGTAGCGGCTCTCTTCCGTAATGCGTTTTTCGCTCATAAATTGAACTCTTATAAAAATTTAGATCATATGTTCGTTATTGCGCGGTCGGAAAATGTGAGCCGACTGGCAAAACGGATCTTTCGTTGTCCGCTGGTTTTCTTCAAACGATCGAAAGCATAAAACTGTGATCGTTGCACGGTTGTAAATATAGTTCACCGTCTACGCTTTTGAACATTATTAATTTAAAAAATCTTTTGTTCAAAATGAGGCGCGATGATGAAGCCACTGCTTGAAGCTCGCCAAATCGGCAAACAGTTCTCCGGCGTCACCGTGCTGAAGCAGATTGATTTCACGCTGCTTTCCGGCCAGGTGCACGCGCTGATGGGCGGTAACGGCGCCGGAAAATCGACGCTGATGAAGATTATCGCCGGGGTAGAGACCCCCGACAGCGGTGAGCTCATCCTCGGCGAACGTACATTTGCGCGCCTTACTCCCGCCCAGGCCCATCAGCAGGGCGTGTATCTGGTGCCGCAGGAACCGATGTTATTCCCCAATCTGACGGTGCGGGAAAATATTCTTTTTCGTCTGCCAAAGCGGGCGGATACCGAGGCCCGCCTGCAGGAAAAGCTTCAGCAGCTTAGCTGTCAGCTTAACCTTGAGGCGGCGGCCAGCACCCTGGAAGTCGCCGACCAACAAATGGTGGAGATCCTGCGCGGGCTGATGCGTGACGCGCAGATCCTGATCCTTGATGAACCCACCGCCTCATTGACGCCGGGGGAAACCGAGCGCCTGTTTCGCCAGATCCGCTCTTTGCAGGCGCTCGGCGTCGGGATCGTGTTTATCTCGCACAAGCTGCCGGAGATCCGCCAGGTCGCCAGCCACGTCTCGGTGATGCGCGACGGCGCGGTGGTGCTGAGCGGGGAAACCGCGCACTACGGCGACAACCAGCTGATCGGCGCAATGACGCCCGTCAGCCGCGATCGTGCGCTGAGCGACACGCAAAAGCTGTGGCTGGCGCTGCCGGGCAATCGCCGCACTCAGGCGCAGGATTTCCCGGTCCTTAGAGTAGAAGATCTGACCGGAGAAGGTTTTATCGATCTCAACCTGGAGATCCGCGCCGGGGAGATCGTCGGCCTCGCCGGGCTGGTCGGATCCGGGCGCACCGAATTTGCCGAAACGCTCTACGGTCTGCGACCGGCGCGCGCCGGGCGGGTATGGCTGGAAAACCGCGATATCAGCCGCGACAGTACGCGCGCCAGGCTGGCCTGCGGGCTGGTCTATCTGCCGGAGGACAGGCAGGTTTCCGGGCTGTTTCTCGATGCGCCGGTGCGCTGGAACACGGTGATGTTTAACCAGCCGTCGCTGTGGCAGCAGAACAGGCGCGAAGCGGCGGTGGTGGAGCGCTATCACCGGGCGCTGGGGATCAAAATGGCCGATGGCGATCGCCCGGTGCGCACGCTCTCCGGCGGTAACCAGCAGAAGGTACTGCTGGCGCGCTGCCTGGAGGCTAACCCGCTGCTGCTGATCGTCGATGAGCCGACCCGCGGCGTGGACGTTTCCGCCCGCGCCGACATCTATCAGCTGTTGAAAAGCGTCGCCGCGCAGAACGTGGCGGTATTGATGATCTCCAGCGATCTCGACGAGTTCGTTGGCCTGGCCGATCGGGTGCTGGTGATGCATCAGGGCAGGCAGAGCGGCGAGCTGGCGCAGCAGGCGGTCAGCGTTGACCGGATGATGACCCTGGCCTTCGGAGGACAGGCATGAAAACGTTATTAAAGAATCGTGAACTGAGCGCCTTTCTCGCCATCGTGGTGCTGTTTGCCGGGCTGGTGGCGCTCAACCCGGCTTATTTCAGTTTGCAAACCCTGGCTATGATCTTTGCCAGCGCGCAAATCCTTTGCCTGCTGGCGCTGGGGGCGACGCTGGTGATGCTGACCCGCAATATCGACGTTTCGGTAGGCTCCACCGTCGGCCTGAGCGCTATCGCGACAGGCGTGGCGCTAAATAGCGGGTATGGCCTGATGACCGCCATCGCCTTCGCGCTGGCGATCGGCGCGCTGGCCGGCGCCTTTAACGGCCTGCTGGTGGTGGGGCTGCGCATCCCGGCGATTGTCGCCACCCTCGGCACCCTCGGGCTTTATCGCGGGGTGATGCTGCTGTGGACCGGCGGTAAGTGGATTGAAGGCTTGCCGAACAGCCTGAAGGCGCTGTCGGAACCGGCGTTCATCGGTATTTCGCCGCTGGGCTGGCTGGTGCTGGCGCTGCTGCTGGCGGGCGGCTGGATACTGTCGCGCACCGCCTTTGGCCGTGATTTTTACGCCGTCGGCGATAACCTCGCCGCGGCCCGCCAGCTCGGGGTGGCGGTGAACCGCACGCGGATGCTGGCATTTACCCTTAACGGCATGCTGGCGGCCTGCGCCGGGATTGTGTTCGCCGCGCAGATTGGCTTTGTGCCCAATCAGACCGGCAGCGGCCTGGAGATGAAGGCCATCGCCGCCTGCGTGCTCGGCGGGATCTCGCTGCTTGGCGGTACCGGCACGCTGCTGGGCGCTTTTCTCGGCGCCTTCTTCCTCACCCAAATTGACACCGTGCTGGTGCTGTTCCGTCTCCCGGCGTGGTGGAACGACTTCATCGCCGGCCTGGTGCTGCTCGGCGTACTGGTGCTCGACGGGCGGCTGCGTCAGGCGCTGGCCCGCCATCAGCGGGCGCTGAAGTACAGCCGCTTTCAGCCCGGTAATAAAGGGGGCAAGCGCGTGGCCCCGTTTCCCGAACGCAAAAACAAAGAGGTGGCGTAAATGAAGCTCAACTGGGAAAGCGCGCTGCTGGCGCTACTGGTGCTGGAGATCCTGCTGTTTGGCGCCCTGAATCCGCGCATGCTGGATCTCAATATGCTGCTGTTCAGTACCAGCGACTTTATCTGCATTGGCATCGTGGCGCTGCCGCTGACGCTGGTAATTATCAGCGGCGGGATTGATATTTCGCTCGGTTCCACCATCGGCCTGTGCGCCATCGCGCTGGGGGTGATGATGCAGGCGGGCTGGCCCATGAGTCTCGCGATCCCCCTGACGCTGCTGCTCGGCCTGCTGTGCGGGTTGCTGAACGCGGCGCTGATTCATTACACCGGCATTAGCCCGCTGGTGATTACGCTTGGCACCCTGTACCTCTACGGCGGCGGCGCGCTGCTGCTTTCTGGCATGGCCGGGGCAACCGGCTACGAAGGCATCGGCGGATTCCCGGATAGCTTTACCGCCTTCGCCAACCTGACCCTGTTCGGCCTGCCGATACCGCTGGTGCTGTTCGCCGTTATCACCTTTTTCTTCTGGCTGCTGGCCCACCGCGGGCGCTTTGGGCGGCACCTTTTTCTGCTCGGGCAGAACCCGCGCGCCGCGCGCTACGCCGCGCTTTCCGTTAACGGGATGCCCTACGCGCTGTATGGCCTGGTGGGCGTGGCGTCGGCGGTAGCGGCGCTGGTGATGGTCTCCTATTTCGGCTCGGCGCGCTCGGACTTAGGCCGCGACCTGCTGATGCCGGCGCTGACCGCCGCGGTGCTCGGCGGGGCCAATATCTACGGCGGTTCCGGCTCGATCGTCGGCACGGCGCTGGCCGCGCTGCTGGTGGGCTATTTACAACAAGGTTTGCAAATGGTCGGCATCCCCAACCAGGTGTCGAGCGCGCTGTCAGGGGCGCTGTTGGTTGTGGTGGTGATGGGGCGTTCGCTGAGCCTGCACCGTGAATGGGTGCGGATGAGCTGGCGGCGTCTTTTCTCGCGTAAAACAATCGGAGCATAAAATGAAAACAAAACTGATCGTGCTGGCGATGGCGCTGGGTATGGCATCGGCCCAGGCGGCGGACCGTATCGCCTTTATTCCTAAGCTGGTTGGCGTCGGCTTCTTTACCAGCGGCGGTAACGGCGCGAAAGAGGCGGGCAAAGCGCTCGGCGTGGACGTCACCTACGACGGCCCGACCGAACCGAGCGTCTCCGGCCAGGTGCAGCTGATCAACAACTTCGTCAACCAGGGCTACAACGCAATTATCGTCTCCGCCGTATCGCCGGACGGGCTGTGCCCGGCGCTGAAGCGGGCGATGCAGCGCGGGGTGAAGGTCCTGACCTGGGACTCCGATACCAAACCAGAGTGCCGCAGCATCTATATCAACCAGGGGACGCCGCAGCAGCTCGGCGGCCTGCTGGTGGAGATGGCGGAAAAGCAGGTGACGAAGCCTGGCGCCAAAGTGGCGTTTTTCTACTCCAGCCCGACGGTGACCGACCAGAACCAGTGGGTAAAAGAGGCGAAGGCCAAAATCGAAAAAGCGCATCCGCAGTGGGAAGTGGTGACCACGCAGTTTGGCTATAACGACGCCACTAAATCGCTGCAAACCGCCGAGGGGATCTTAAAAGCGTACCCGGATCTCGACGCCATTATCGCCCCGGACGCCAACGCGCTTCCGGCGGCCGCCCAGGCGGCAGAGAACCTCAAGCGCCAGGGCGTGGCGATTGTCGGCTTTAGTACCCCGAACGTGATGCGCCCCTACGTGGAGCGCGGCACGGTAAAAGCCTTCGGCCTGTGGGACGTGGTGCAGCAGGGCAAGATCGCGGTTAACGTCGCCGATCGTCTGCTGAAAAAGGGCGATCTTAACGTCGGCGACAGCGTTGATGTGAAAGATCTCGGCGCCCTGAAAGTCGAGCCCAACAGCGTGCAGGGCTATCAGTATGAAGCGAAAGGCAACGGCATCGTGCTGTTGCCGGAGCGGGTGGTGTTCACCAAAGAGAATATCAATAACTACGATTTCTGATGGAGGATGAGATGGCTGATTTAGACGATATCAAAGAGGGAAAAAACTTCGGCTTAGACCGTCCGCAGCAGAATACGCTCTATACGCTGAAGGGCTGCGGGTCGCTGGAGTGGGGGATGCAGTCGCGGCTGGCGCGTATCTTCAACCCGCAGAGCAACCGTACGGTGATGCTGGCGTTCGACCACGGCTATTTTCAGGGGCCGACCACCGGGCTGGAGCGTATCGATCTCTCTATTGCGCCGCTGTTCGAAGAGACCGACGTGCTGATGTGCACCCGCGGCGTGCTGCGCAGTCAGGTGCCGGCGGCGACCAACAAACCGGTGGTGCTGCGCGCTTCCGGCGGCAACTCGATCCTCAGCGAACTTTCCAACGAGTGCGTGGCGGTGGCGATGGAGGACGCGCTGCGCCTGAACGTCTGCGCGGTGGCGGCGCAGGTCTATATCGGCAGCGAGCATGAGCATCAGTCGATCAACAACATTATCAAGCTGGTGGACGCCGGCAACCGCTACGGTATGCCGGTGCTGGCGGTAACCGGCGTGGGCAAAGAGATGACGCGCGACGCCCGCTACTTCTCGCTGGCCAGCCGCATTGCCGCCGAAATGGGGGCGCAGTTCGTGAAAACCTACTTTGTTGAGGAAGGCTTTGAGAAAGTCACCGCCAGCTGCCCGGTGCCGATCGTCATCGCCGGGGGCAAAAAGCTGCCGGAGCAGGAGGCGCTGGAGATGTGCTGGCGGGCGATCGACCAGGGGGCTTCCGGCGTGGATATGGGGCGGAATATCTTCCAGTCCAGCGCGCCGCGCGCGATGCTGAAGGCGGTGAAAAAAGTGGTGCATGAGAACCTGAGCGCCCGCGAGGCGTATCAATTCTGGCAGGAGGAAAAACAGGGAGAGCTGCAATGAACGTAACGCTGGTGGAAATCAATATCAAACCGGAACGGGTCGACGAGTTTCTTGAGGTGTTCCGCGCCAACCACGAAGGGGCGCTGCAGGAGCCGGGCAATCTGCGCTTTGACGTCCTGCAGGACCCGGAGGTGAAGACGCGCTTTTTTATCTATGAAGCCTATATCGACGATGACGCGGTGCTGGCGCACAAGAAAACTCCGCACTATCTGGCCTGCGTGGCGAAGCTGGAGGCGTTGATGTCGCAGCCGCGGCAGAAGCGCAGCTTTATCGGCCTGCTGCCGGAGGTGTAAGACGAGCCCTCACCCCGGCCCTTTCCTGAAGGGCTGAGGTACCCCAGAAAAATTAAAAGCACGGTGAAGTGCGAGCTGCTGGTTGCGCTAACAAAACAGCAGAGACTTCATCGTGCATTTATTACAGTCTGCCAGAAGCGCTTTTCCACATCTCTACACGGTATCCATTCCTTCCGTACTAATGTGCTTACTGATATGGCTACGGCTTGTTGTCATGTCGACTTTTTGACATACGGCCACAGGATGGACAGGCACGTTTACGGCCATCGATCCGGCTATCGTTATTCTCGGTAACAGGCCGCATTCGCCAGTGGCGACATATAGATGGATTGTCGAACAGATTTATGGTGCACTGAAATAACAACGAAAAAATGAAAAGGGACTCAACAGAGTCCCTTTTTTTAATTATAAACTGCTTGCAATATAAACCCTACTATCATTGTCGGTATGGAAATAATCCATAAAACTGCTTCTATTTTAAAACCAATAGTCAATTTTTTTGGTAAATTGTTTATATAATCATATTGTTCTTTTGTCATATCATGATTGGATATTTTATTATATGGCAATGTTAATGTTTCTATAATGAATCCAATTTTTGCAAAATATGCACCTGGCGTGACTATTAAACTAGCCTCTTTTGCTAATGCTGCTGTTATTGGTAGCCGTGAATATTTATTAATATAAAGCGAAACGATTTTTCTGTAGGCAATCTTATTAATAAATGAAATTATCATAATTAATAACATGCCAAGCATAGAAAATGCCACCAGATAAACAATGAAATTCGGATTGCTATTTAAAAAGTTTCTCATAAAGAATATCCCCTCCAAAAGATTCACCTAAATCTTCTGCTCCTCCTTCAACTAGCTTTGCTGCTCCTAGCGAAGCTCCCACTCCTGTAACTAAACATAAGCCAGCGCCTAATGCGCCAACTTCAGAAGTTACTATTCCCAGTATCCACATACAGGCTCCACGGGCAGCCCATCCACTTGCACTACCAACAGCAGCACTTCCAATTTGCTTAAACCCAAATTTACTATATTCAGTAATAGCTGCCTTACGGCATTCACTTTCTCGCCCCTTCGAACATGCATCATAAACATTTGAAGTATAACTTGCAAAATCTAAACCTATGCCCACATACCCTACTGTTTTCATAATCTTCATAAGTTTAGCTGACTGTTCAATATATGTTGCATATCCTTCTATATTATCAACACCTGTTCTATCCCAGCGGTGCATAATAGATCTTGTTGACAAGCCTAACGCTCTTTTAATGCTCTGATATTCGCCTAAGTTTAACTGTGCTTTTGAGAATTTAGTTAAAACCAAATCAAGTTGTTTGAATAACCTTGTCCTTTGACCAAAAAACTCTTGACCTGAAATAATACCTCTGTTGCGATTGTAAGTGTTTTTATATAAATCTTCAATCTCAACCAAAATTCTATTGATTTCATCATAATAACTTTTTCCTATTTCACTGATATAGCCTAATCCATCACCAGCTTTACCTAAATTATCGGCAAAAAGCTGATATGAAAATGCATCTACCGCCCCTCTGTTATCATGCAATAACTTTGCTTCCTGAACTGTCAGAGGTGCCAATGCTGCATCAATTCTGTCTCTTGCTCGCTGTAGCGTCTCAACCTGTTCTGGTTCCTGCTTTTCAGGATCCACCACGATTAATATCGAACCAGGCTTTTTCTTCATTTCTGGATTCAGTTGATAATAGAGTTCTCGTGTTCCCGCTGGAGGCGTAGTGAAAAGATACGGTTCATATGATGCGGGAGTCGCGCCATAGGGCAGTACGCAAAAGCCTGCATCTACGGGGTCACGCTTTTCCTGCGGTTTTGTAGGCGCTTCAGCAAGTTCTACCACGGGTGTAACGGGTTTTGGTGCTGGTGATGATTCTGATAATGATTGTGAGTGTATGGGTGAAGTGGGCCGGGTAGCACTCGCAGTACTTTTAATAGCTTCAGATTCATATCCATAAATACAATCAGTAAAAGAATTTATAAAATAGCATTTGCAAGCACATGTCCCTCTGCTATGTGCAGTTCCAGCTGCTGCAACGCCATGTATAAAATAATTAGGTATGCCTCCCGCAATATGATATATTTTTTTATCAACTCCACATATATATTTATCACCATTACGTGCTGTGGCCTGACCGTGTATAGAATGATTATCACATCCTTCTATAATACTACCACCACAGGTTGTTCTATCACCACGCACTAAAAAATAGCCAATGCCCATAATGACCTCATTTAATCAAAGTTAAATCTTCTGGATTATTAAAAATCCAGTTGTTTTTCCATGTGGTAATATATTGGCAGTCTTCTATACTGTTAGATTCAATTAAGCTTAAATTATTGTATGCAAGTAAGGCTTGTTCCTGAATGATTTCATTATTCGAACCTGCAAGGAATTCAGTATAATCTTTAAAATCTGCAAATCTTGATTTCCAGTATTTTTCAAAGTGTTCTATGACGTTTGATGGTATTCTTAATATGGCATGACCATTTTCATTTGCTACAGCATTGGAGTTATAAGTAATCGGAATCGTAACCTGTACAAGATGATGTCCTGAATACATTAATTGATTATCTTTATTAGCCCAAAAACCTGCACTCAGCAATACATTATAATCTTCACTTTTTTTAACACGCTGATTATGAATCATCATTTCTTTAATGTTAAATTCATTCAGGGAATAAACTGCCCATTTTTCACTGAATTTTTTCTCCAGATGTATACTGTATATTGTAGCTTCTATTCTGGATAAAAATACCATTACCCCCTCTAAATTTGCATTGTATTTTCTCCAAAGTGGCTCTAACGTTTTTTCTTTTTTGTTTGTATTGCTGTTATATAGATCAACAACGCGCCCTGGAACCCATAATTCGTGCTGACATATATACTGATGGATGTTTTTATCTTCCTGGAGAAAGTACATGCGTGATTCACCACTCTAATGAAAGACTGAACATCACACATTTTTATAATTAAATAATGCGGTCGTGATCACATAAATAATAAAAGGAATCTGAATTTCTTCAATGAAATTCAGACCAGGAATTCATATTTAGTTAATAATTATCTGGTGAATGATTCAGCGAAACTTTTGATGCTTAACTAGCATTTCAATTTCTTTAAGCCCATTAACTGATAACAATAAATTTAAAGCTTATCTTTTTACTCAGTGAGTTATAACAAGTCCGCGATTAAATTATAGTCAATGATTTTGAATACCCCTCTCCCTGGGGGAGAGGGGTAGGGTGAGGGCAATATTCTATGGCTTACGGAAAAACTCGTTATACAGCATGTACAGATGCGCCGCGCTCCAGGAGAAGTTCGGCGCGCCCTGCTGAGCGCCGGTGAGCGGATTGTAGTTCTCCTGAATCGGGCCATCGGAGGTTAACCCCCGGGCGTGCCTGAAGAAGGCGTCCGCCAGCTGCAGCGCCTCTTCGCGGTGGCCGTAGCGCTCCATCCCTTTCAGGCCGAACCAGAACTGGTCCACCCACACGCGGCCGCGCCAGTAAATATCCGCGCCAAACGCCGGATTCGTTAATGCGGCGGTACCCAGCGGTACGAAAGTATTGAACTCTTTGTTGTCCAGCATCACCGAAATGACGTCATCGGCATGCGCCTGAGTGGCCGCGCCGTTGAACAGCGGTGACCAGCCCTCCGGCCCTTTGCCGCGCTCGACGATCGGCTTACCGGCACAGCCGTTTGCCAGCGGCTGTGCTTCAATGCGAATGTCGTAATAGAATTTGCTCTGCGGGTCGAACATGCAGGTGTTGATATAGTCGGCGAGCTTTTGCGCCAGCGCCCGGTAGCGTTTTGCCTCCTCCGGCTTGCCGAGAAGGGTCGCCATCTCCGCCAGATAGTGGTTGTCGCTGTACATATAGCTGGCCTGATCGACCGATTCCTGCAGCAGCGAATAGCCGAGCAGATTGCCGCTTTTATCCCGGTTTTCAGCAAATTTCACCGTCCAGTCGCTGCGTTTGCCGCCGTCGGCGATGTATTTATCCAGCTGATCTTTATCGATAAAGCCGAAGACCGCCGAGTCGTCGCGCCCCGACTCCCAGGAGGCGGCCACCTGTGCCGGGATCTCCAGGCTGTCGTAATCGCCCTTCGCCGTCACCTGCTCGTAGGTTTTCAGGCCGGAAAGCGTCCGTTCTTTATCGCCCTTTTTCACGGTAAACAGCATCGCGCCATCGGCGGTGTTGTGCGCTTTATCGCGGGTCGCGCCGTACTCCGGCACGCCGTTGCCGTTGTGGTCGCGGTTGCGCAGCCACCAGTCATGGTAGGCCACCAGCTTCGGGTACATTTCCGCCAGCCAGGCTTTATCTTTCGTGACGTTATAGACTTCCATCACCGACCAGGCCGCCAGGCTCGGTTTGGTATTTCGCTCGTTCCAGTTGCTGCCGTCGCCGCCGCGCTCCGGGCTCAGGTTCCAGGCGATCAGATCCGGAATGAACCCGGCATCCTGCGGCCGCACTTTATCGTCGGCGGCAATCTGCCAGGAGAAGACGGCACGGATGTTCTCTTTCGCGATCTCCGGGTTGAAGTGGGCCATGGCGTAGGCCTGCTTCCAGGTATCCCACGGCCAGGTCTGGTTGCCGGAGAACCAGCGCCCGGTTACCGAAGGCGTGACGGTGTTGTGCTTTACGGCGCCGCCCGGCGCGCGCCAGTTGCCGTTAAGGGTTTCGATCGCTTTCACCGCCACCCGGGTTTGCTGCGCCGTGGCATCAGGATTGGTCAGCCCCTTTTGCAGATAGCCGTTCCAGCGCGCCTCGGAAGCGCGCAGATAGTGCGCCGGTCGCGCCAGAATATCGCGGATTTGCGCTTTCTCAAGGCGCACCTGCTCGGCGTTCAGCAGGTGCGAATAGGTGGTATAGAGCGTGGTCGAGCCGTTGATTTGCGCGCTGCTGGTGAATCGATGGCCATCGATTTGGGTGACCGTCGGCAGGGAGCGATGGATCTGATACTGCGATTCGCCGGAGGTCATTAAATCCGATGCGGAACGGACTTTACCGAAGCTGACCGTCAGTCCGTCGTGGGTCGCGCTCAGGCGGCGCTGATAGTCCGGGAAGGCCTGGTCGATGGTTTGCGTTGACTGCGGTTTCCCTTCTTTGGCGGAGAGCGTCTCCAGCAGCTCGCCGTCCCAGACCAGCTTAAGCGGACCGCTGCTGGTGATTTTAGTCTCCAGTAAAGACGTGTGCGCGCTGGCAAAGCGCAGGGTCATCTCGATCTGTACGCCGGGCGCGGAGAGCGTTTGCACCAGCGCCCCGGGCAGGCTCCAGGCCTGCATGGTGAAGGCCACTTTTTTGCCGTTCTGGTACACCGTCAGGCGATCGAAATGGGTCGCCATAAAGTTGATGTACTCCTCGGTGAGCAGCGCGGGCCCCGGAAGGCTGCCCATGGTGGCTGGACCGTCCGGCAGCAGATGCCCATGCCATGCGCCCAAATCGAAAAACGGGTTGAAACGCTGGTGGTCGTCGCCATCGAAATCCTGCATCGCCTGCGGCGCGCCGCTGCGGTTGATAACATTTTTAAAGTCATCCGCGGTCAGCGCGTGAGCGGAAAAGCTTAGCAGCAGGGCGCAGGCCAGCGGCGTCAGAGTGGTGATGATTTTCACGGTATTGATATCCCTTTTTACCAATAGAAATATTGCATCAGGAAAACCTGGTCGCTCGGGTCTCCGGAGGCGTTTTTCATGTAGAAGCGGCTGTCCGCGGCGGTCGCGAACCGTCCGCCGCCATATTCGTACCAGATGCCGAACTGCATAAACGAGGTGGTTTCCTCGGCGGCGCGATCCGGGCGGTGTTTGGCGTAGCTATAGGCGGTAGAGAGATACACGCCCTTGAGCGCTTCATACATGGCGCTGGCCATAAAGCCGGTCTCCGTTCCCGGCACGTTTTGCCCCCTGGCGCGCCCGGTATGGTGCCAGGCGCGGGCGGCGAGGTTGGGGGTGAGAATACCGGTTAACAAGAGCTGACCGGTACCGTCGGTCAGCTCAAGACCGTTCATCCAGGTGACCTTTTCGGCAATATCGTACTGGACGTAGCCGTTGATCATCGCCGGGTAGGTATATTTATCGTCGTAGCGGTCGTATTTGCCGAAATGGAGCCACGCTTTGCTTTCATCGTGGTGCCCGGCGGGCGTGGCGGTCACGCTGTAGCGAAAATCTCCCGCCAGGTTCTGCACCTTGAGCGCGTACATAATATCGCGCGTATTGGGGATCACGTAGCCGAGGTCGGGTGTGAAATCGCCCCACCACTGCAGATCGTCGAGCGATGAATCCTGGCGCAGGCTGAGCATAATCTCGGTGCTGCTATCGGTTTTATATCCGCCGTAGAGGCGGTTTATTCCACCTTCAAATCCGCCCCAGCCGTGGTCCGGTACCCAGGCATTCCCCTGACGATCGGCCTGGACCGTCCAGCCTTCGCCATAAATTAAGCCAAACCAGCTGCCGTGCTTTATTTCCAGCCCGCCTTCAATATAGGTGCCATCGCTATATTTATGTTTATCCTCGCCTTCTAAATCCATATATCCGCCGACCCCCAGTTCACCGTAAAAACGATAGGAAGTGGCGCTCAGTTGAGGCGTTTTCATATCATCATGTTCCGCCGGGTGAGCAACATCAGCCGCTATGGCAGGTGTGCAGAAGGCCAGGGCGGCAAGCGCCCCGTAAATCAAGTTATTCTTTTTCATCGCATTATTAAGAGATATTGTAATTTATTATTTTAGGGAAAATGGCTTATGACGCGTCCGAAGCCGGCGCCGCTTCAATTCTTTTTTCTTCTGCCGTTAATCCCTTCACGTATTTGCTGTATTTCCACCATGCAAATCCGAGGAAGATAACAATGCCGCCGACGTTATAGAAAATAATGGTCAGAATATTGCCGCCGGTGGGAAAGGTTGAGGCGACGAAGCCGATAGCGAAAATAACAATCAGCATCGAGACCACCGTAATACCGGTGGTGCGTGAGCCCATTTTAAAATCGCGCGGCAGATGATCGAGCCTGCGGCGCAGGTTGAGATACGCCAGCATGATAAACAGCGGCGGCAGCATCGAGGCGGCGGCGGTCATGTTGATGATGGTGTTCATTAAATCCTGCACGGTACTGGAGCCCATCATCGGGATAATCATCAGCGGAATCACAATCAGGAACTGGATCCACGCCGCGCGCGCCGGTACGCCGTTTTGATTGAGCTCGACGGTTTTTTTACCAAATATGCCGGCCGGGATTTCGGAGAAAAAGATTTTGACCGGCGTCGCGGTCCACATTAATAACGAACCAAACATGGCGGTAAAGGAGACCAGGCCGACAAAACGGTTGACCACGATTTCCGGCAGGCCAAACCAGACCGCCATGCCGTGGAAGACCTGTACCGATCCGCCGGTATATTTCAGCTCTTTACTGCTGATAAACACGTTAATCAGCACCGAGGAAATGGAGTACAGCACGCCAATCACGATCCCGGCGAGGATAATGACCTTAACAAATGATTTCGAGCCGCCTTTCACGTCATTGACGTACACCGCGACGGACTCCGCCCCGCCGGCCGCCATAAAGATCCATGTGGTGATGCCGAGGAACGCCCAGTTAAAGTTCGGGATCATTGCATCCACGGTAATCGGATCCGCTGGCTGAATACCGCCCACCAGCGCGCTGCCGGAAAGCAGAATGTAGGAGAGCGTCAGCAGCAGCATTAACGACGAGGTCACCGAGGTAATAGGACCCAGCATTTTTGCGCCGTTGGTGGACACCCAGGTCGACAGGGCGAACAGTGCCATGCTCAACATCGTGGTGGCCACGGGCGTCAGAATGTACTCGTAGCCGAGGAAGGCGTAGGAGGCATACGCGATGACCCTCGGCAGCAGCGAGGTGAAAAAGAAAAGATTCACGAACCAGTAGGTGTAGGCGGTAATAAAGGCCCAGCGCCCGCCGAGGGAGCTTTTTACCCACGCATAAACCCCCGCTTCGGAGTTTTTATTCAGCGAAACGAATTCCGCGATGATCAGGCAGAAAGGAACGAAGTAGAGCAGGGTCGCGAGGAAGAACATCGGTGCCGACGCCAGCCCCAGCTCAATATTGTTATTGATCACGTTGTTAAAACTGAAGACGGCGGCGAAGGTCAGCGACAGCAGGCCGAACTTGCCGATGGTATTACGTTTGATATCAGACATAACACATCTCCACACATTGTCCTTCAGAGAATGGCCGAAGGGAATTGTGTTGTTTGTAGGGTAGAGGTAGTTAAGTATTGCGGTTAATTTTAGTAAAAATTTTAGTAAATAAAAGCGGTAAAAATGAATTGCTTTAACTCGATCACGAAAATGGTTGAGCGCGAGATCCCGGCTGGCGGGTAAAAAAAACCGCCAGACGATTTAACGCTGGCGGGAGGAACGGTCGCTTATTTCACCGGATTTACCGCTGATTTCAGCACCGATGGTTGGCTCTTGCGCTGTTTTTTCTCAAAGCGGGTTATCCACCACCACGCGAGTCCGGAGAAGACTGCGGTCATAAAGACGTTAATGAAGAAGGCATTCACCAGATCGACCCCCGGCGGGAAAGCCGAGGCGGTCATGCTGACCAGGAAAATCACCATCAGCATCGACACCACGGCCATCCCAACCTTTCGTGACCCCATGCGGAAGTCGCGCGGCGTGTCGTCGTGTTTCCAGCGGAAAACAAAGTAGGCGGCCATGATAAACAGCGGCGGTAGCATCGCGGTACCCGCGGTCAGGTTGATAGCGGTGTTCATCATTTGCTGAACGCTGGCGGAGCCGAAACCGTTCACGATGAGCATCAGAAAGACGAAGACAAATTGCCACCAGGCGGCGCGCACCGGCACGCCGTGGACGTTCAGCTCGGTGGTTTTTTTGCCATAGATGCCGGCAGGAATTTCAGAGAAGTGAATTTTTACCGGTGCGGCGGTCCACATCATCATGCTGCCGAAAATGGCGATAAACAGAATGATGCCGACGAAGCGGCCCATCAGCGCTTCTGAAATATGGAAATAGGCGCCGAGGCCGGTGAAGATTTCCACCATGCCGGCCGCATAGGTCAGATCTTCACGTGCCACAAAGACGTTGACCAGCAAAGAGCCCAGCGCGTACATGCCGCCAATCAGGATCCCGGCGGTGATGATGACTTTAATAAACGATTTCTGCCCACCTTTGGTGTCGTTCAGGTACGCGGCGACGGTTTCAGCCCCGCCTGCCGCCTGGAAAATCCAGCACATGATCCCCAGCGTCGCCCAGTTGATGGTAGGCGCCATGGCGTGCAGCGTAATCGGCTGCGCGGGGACATGGCCCGCGCCCAGCGCGGTAAAAGCGCCGACCACGTAAATCGCAAAGAGCGCGAAGACGCCATACGCCACGCATTCGGAGATTTTCCCCAGCCAGGTCGCGCCTTTAGTGGAAATGTGGGTGGCCATGGCGAACAGGACGATAGAGATCAGCGATGTGACCATCGGCGAGAAAGGAATGGCGTAACCCATAATGGCGTACGAGGCGTAGGCCACCACGTTCGGCAGCAGCGACAGGAAAAAGAACAGGTTCACAAACCAGTACAGGAACGAGCCGAGATAGGCCGCGCGGGTACCTAAAGGCTGCTTCAGCCAGGCGTACATACCTGATTCGGAATTCTTATTCGCTGACACGAATTCGGCGATGATAAACACAAACGGAATAAAATAGACCACCGTCGCAAACAGAAAGATAGGGGCGGAGCTGAGCCCTAACTCGATGTTGTTATTAACAATATTTCGTACGTTAAATACGGCGGCAAACGCCATCGACAGCAGGGCGAATTTACCTATTTTGGCACGAACTGATTCGGACATAAGTCCTCCGAAAAATTATCTGGCCCGCATTGAGGGTTAGGGCCGGGAAGGCCAGCGAGTCGATCCGCTGGCCTCATCTTGCTTCACGCGGGCTTACTTATTCAGGAAGTAGCCGTCTTCGATAGTTACTCTGAGCACCACCTTTTTGACCGGCGAGTCGCAGATAAAGCGATAGGCTTCATGGGTGTCGCAAATCACCATTTGTCCTTCGTGAACCTGCACGGTTTCACCAATGCCTTTCAAATATTCACGGTCGGTTTCATCGCGATAGCAGGCCACGGTCTGCAGCTGCTCTTTGGCGGCAAACTCAATTTTTTGCTGACCCTGAAGGTAGTAATGCACCTCGAAATAGCGGCGGTTGCCAACGAACAGCGCATCCGTGGTGCTGTCGCTTGCCACGCGATAGGAGAGCGAATCGCCGATAGAGTGGGCCACCCCGGGCCGAATATTGTCGATGTTATTAATCGCTTCTACGCAGCGCTGCCATTTACGCCCACTGTGATAAATTTGCTTAAACTGTTCTAAGTTATCGAGAATTCTCATTTTTCAGCCTCGCTGTGTGAATCGGAGGAAAAGAAACCGGCGCCAAAGCTATGATTCGCCAGCGTCTGCGAGGAAGCGCTCCCGCCTTCCAGCGGCAGCAGCGTAAAGCCATAGTTGAACGGTTTGAGCCACACCCGCCAGCTATCCAGCACCTCGCTCCCCCAGGAGTTAGAGCCCAGGCCGAGCAGTTGGGCGTCGATATTCAGGGTGATGTCATCGCTGCGACGCAGTTCGTTACAGTGCTGCGCGGCGTGCAGATTCTCCGCCGTATAGTGCCAGGCGCTGATGTTGAGCGGATCGCGCGGCACCACCATCAGACCGCTGCCGTGACGGTCGGTAAACGCGGCCCAGCGGACGTGCTGGCGGTTGCCGTTGTTCTGCGGGAACGGATAGTTCACGAACATGTCGTCCACGGTGGTTCGCCAAAGGTCAATGATGTTGCTCTGCTGGCTGTCGGCGTAGTTTTCGCCGGGACCGCGACCGTAGTAATTCACCTGTTCAAACTGGCCGTTAATGCCCAGCATAAAACCGATGCACGGCACGATGTGCGGATAGTCGCCGTAACGTTCGCCCGCAAGCTCAACGTTAATATGCCCCTGCGGGGTAATCTGCCAGCGATAGGTGCAGCGCATGCCGAAATCGAAAACCGGCGGGGCGATGATGCTGCGGGCGGTGATAATCACCGTATCGTCGCGCTGCTCGGCGCTGAATTCGCGCAGATGCTCCTGCATGATTTGCAGATGATTGGGCTGCCACAGCCCTTCGTATTCCTGCTTGTGGTTATCAATCATTGGCTTGAAGAAGTTAATCTTCGGCTCACGGGTCACCTGGTCTACGCCGTTCACCTGCCATTCGCTCAGTTTGCCGCTGACTTTAGAGAAGACCACGCGGAAGTTATGCCCGGTGATGCTGTAGCTCAGTCGTTCATCAACTATCCGTAGCGGGGTTGCGCTGGCATTTATCAGCGGCGCTTTCGCTGTGGTCTGCTCCTTAAGCCGAAACTGGTAAACGGCGATCGGATGGTTGGCCTCGCTGTACGGCGTACGGGAATCTTTGGTTACCATGATGTTGACGAAGGTTTCGCGACCGTCCAGCTCCGGCAGGTCGATAGTGATATCGCGGCCGCTGTTTGGCGCAAGATCGCGCACCTTAAGCTGCTGGCTGGCAAGCGTAGCCCCCTCGGCGCGCACTTCCACGCGCAGGGTGTAGTCATCGAGGGTCGAGAACCAGAGCTTATTATCGATGCGCAGCTCGCCGCGGGCGATGTCGGTCGCCTGAACTTTTACCGGGGCGATAACCTGCTTGTACTCTCTGAGCCCGGGTCCAGGCGTCTGGTCGGAGAAAATCAGCCCGTCGAGGCAGAAGTTGTAGTTATTGGGATAGTCGCCGTAGTCGCCGCCGAATTTGTACCATACCGCGCCGCTGTCGTCGGTGGCCTGGATTCCGTGATCGCACCACTCCCATACGTAGTGACCCTGAATACTGTCATGTTGATAGAACACGTTCTGGTATTCGCTCAGCCCGCCGGGACCGTTGCCCATCGCATGGGCGTATTCGCAGATAATCCGCGGCTTGGCATGCGGATATTCCCCAAATTCGTTCATCAGCGGTACGCGGGTATACATGGTGGAGATGATATCCACCACCTCCGCGTCGCGATCCTCTTCGTAATGCACCAGCCGGGTATCATCGATCGCCTTAGCGGCGTGATACATCGCGCGAATGTTGCAGCCGTAGCCGGACTCGTTGCCCAGCGACCAGATGACGATCGACGGATGGTTTTTCTGCGCGTGGACGTGGCGCACGATCCGCTCAACGTAAATATGCTCCCATGCCGGGTCATCGGTGATGGCGCTCAGGTTGCCGACGTTGGCGAAGCCGTGGGATTCGACATCGGTTTCCGCCATCACGAACAGGCCGTAAATGTCGCACATCTCATAGAAACGCGGGTCGTTGGGGTAGTGGGCGGTACGTACCGAGTTGATATTGTGCTGCTTCATCAGCAGCAGATCTTTCTCAACGCGATCCATCCCTACGGCGCGGCCCTTCAGATGGTCGTTGTCGTGACGGTTAACGCCGTGGAGCATCACGTAGCGGTTATTGATATAGAACAGGCCGTTGCGCACTTTGATATCGCGAAAACCGACGCGCTGCGGGATAACTTCGATAATCTCCCCGGCGGCGTTTTTCAGCGTCATCACCAGGTGATAGAGCCAGGGATTTTCTGCCGACCACTGCTGCGGCGCCTTCACGTCGATCGCAAAGTCGACGTTCAGCAGCTGGCTGACGCTCAGGCGCGGCGTTGCACCTTCATACAGTACCTTTTCGCCGTCGAACAGCGCGTATTCCAGCGTCGCTGCGTCCGGCTGCGCGGCGAGATTTTCCAGCACCAGCTGGCAGGAGAGCGTGGCGTCGACGTAGTCATCGTTAAAATCGGTGCGCAGAGTGAAGTCCTGGACGTGAAGCGGGTTTTTGCCCATCAGATACACGTCGCGGAAGATACCCGCCGACCACCACATATCCTGATCTTCTATATAGGTGGAGTCCGCCCACTGCATGACGCGCACGCAAAGCAGGTTGTCGCCGATTTTTACCGCGTGACTAATATCAAACTCCGCCGTCAGGCGGCTGCCTTTGCTGAAACCGATGTACTGACCGTTAACGTACACTTCAAAATAGGTTTCGACGCCATCAAATTTAATCAGGGTCTGCTGGCCCTGCCAGCCCTCGCTGAGGGTAAAGATGCGCTGATAGGCGCCGGTAGGGTTGTCGGTCGGCACGTAGGGAACGTCAATCGGGAAAGGAAAGCCTTCGTCGGTGTACTGTAGCTGGCCGTGGCCTTCCATCTGCCACATTCCCGGTACGGTAATCGGCCCCCAGTCGCTCATGTATTGCGAGGTGAACGCTTCCGGCACCCGCAGCGGGTTGTTAAAGAAGCAGAAGTTCCACTGTCCGCTAAGGGACAAAAAGCGGCTGCTGGTTTCACGGGCGAAGGTTCGCGCCTGGGCCTGCGAATCGTAAGAGAAGAAATAGGCGCGCGGAGGCAGCCGGTTTTCATGAGTGAGTTGAAGATTTTCCCAGCGATTCATATCGCCTCCCTGAACGGACTAAACGGATAGAGGTTATTTTAGTAAAATTTTTACTAAATAAAATCACCGGGAGCAATTTACTTTAACTCGATCACAAAATGAGCGTTACCGGGCGCCTGCGGTTGGCGTCGGGAAGGGGACATTCCCGGAGGCGATGCTGGCGCATCTGTCCGGGCTACCGTTTGGCAGACGGCGGT
>NZ_JAWXQV010000099.1:0-49053 GCF_033843325.1 Klebsiella sp. JN_Kp126
AATTGGTAAACGTGTTCCCCTGGCTGCTCACCGCCTTTTTCGTGCTGTTCGGGCTATAGAAATGGCTCCGGACCTTCTGCCCGTTTATCGCCGCCTTCGCGTAAAAACTCAGAACGTACTCGGTTCCGTCCACCGGCGCGGACAGGTTGATACTGATAAGGTCACGGTATGCTGCTCCGGCTTTCAGCGTGAAGGCCATCACGCCGTTTCCGTTATATTTATCCGTACTCACGTTGCCATATCTGATCAGACTGCCGGAATCGGGGATCTGGTTCGCCCCACCCACATCCAGCGCATTCAGTGAGTTTTCCAGCGAGACGATCGCGCTGCCCTGAGTGGTCAGCGTCCCCCCCTGCTGCGTGACCGTGTTCTGCAGCGTCTGCAGCGCGCTTGCATCCGCTTTCTTGCTGACGTTGGCATTTGTTGCTGACAGATCGTTCGTCAACTTTGTTAGAGACAAACCCTGGCTGGTGAGCTTATCTTCCTGCTGACTGACAGTAGACTGCAGACCTGTGATGGCGTTGCTGTTTGCGGCCACGCCCGATTCCGTTTTCCCGACGCGGTTAGACAGCGAGGTCAGCGTATTTCCTTGGCTGGTTAACGTGGTGCCCTGCTGTTCGACCTTTTGCGTCAGCGTCTGGAGCGCGGTTGCGTCGGCTTTTTTACCCAGACTGGTTTCCAGACCGCTAATTTTGCTGGCCTGCGCGCTCTGCGCTGTCGTCAGGGAGCTCAGTTCCTCCACCACCGAGGATTTATTGTCGTTGAACTGCGCCTGCAGCGATTCTCTGGCCGTCACCTCTGCTTTATCAGCGGTGATACGCGCGTTCATCTCCTGAAACAACAGACCGGAACTCAGGTCAGCCAGATCATTACTCTCACTCGTCCCGCGTATCTGCGCGGCCAGCGTAGTTCTCTTTGTCGCTTCTACCGCATCTGCATTAGCACGGGTTGTTGCTTCTTCGCGCAATGCTGCCGTACTGGCTCCCGGAGTCGGTCGGCCAACGGCAATCCAGTCAATGGTAATGAAGTTCTCATCAGATTGATCCAATGTTAAATCAAGCCGGAACTGGATCACCGGTTTACCATCGGCACTTCCCCAAGGGATATCCTGAATACTGAGGACAGCCCTGCCGCTACTATCATAGTCCGGCTCCGCCACGGTCAGCATGCGGCTGTCATTGAACGTCTGCCCTTCATAACGCCAACGAACCTGGCCACTCCACACAGGTGTGCCCGTTTTCTTCAATCGCAACTTCAGAAAGCGATAAGCCCTGCCACTAATACTGATTACAGGAGATGTGATATAAGCATCGGTCGCATGATTTGTCGGCCTCAGCCAGCCATTTTCAATAACTGAAGGTATGCCTCCGTTGGATGTCCATCCTTCACGATCGTTATCGAAGTACCAGATAGCTTGACTGTCGAACTGCTCCCCGGTACCCGCCGAAATCTGAGCCATCTGCGTGGCCAGGGAGTTATTAATATCCTGTATTATTTGTTGAGTTGACTCGATGGCGGCCACCCGCTCATTTTTTTCATTGAGCAACTGGTCTGCCGCCTGCGCCGCTTTCGCGTTGACGTCCGCAATGCGGTCAGCGGTCTCCTGTTTTACCGCTTTATCCCAGCCCGTATTTGCCTGAGCAATGGACTGTTTCAGGCCGTTTTCAACCGTCTGCAGCTGGGATTTTAACGCCGAGTCCCCCGCAGTCAGGGCTTTATTGACATCTGCTATCTGCTGGTCGACGGAAGTATTAATATCACTCACAGCATCGTTGATGCTTTTGTTTACTGTCGAGATGGTGTCATTGAGGGTCTGATTAACGAGGTCAATATTCTCTGTTATCGACTTATTGACCGTCGCTATCTGCCCATCAACCTGCTTACGGATCCCCCCGGCGGTCTCATTAATGCTCTGGTTTATTTCGTTAACCTGCTGCTCGACCTCTTCACGGATGGCATCAGCGGTTTCCGTCAGCGTTTTGTGGGTTTCCTCCATATCCCGCTGAGATTCTTGCCAGGCTTCGGTGTCCTTAATTGCGTCGGTCAGCTTGTCGTAATACTCCCCGATATCGTCGCTGGCCATCCCCTGCACCCAGACGGTCCACGGACTTTCGTTACCAAGGCGATCGACAATGCGTGCCCGGTACCAGAACGTCGCCGCAATCTGCAGGCCCATCTGCTGATACGAGTTTCCCGGATACGTTACGTCAGAAAGCGCCATCGCGCCGTTGCCGGTTGGATTTGGGCTGTACTGCAGCTCGGTTTTTTGCGTATCGCCACTTCCCTCCGGGAACGCCCAGTTTAGTTGAACGCCATGCAGAAGGGATGTTGTGGTCAGCGAAACAGGTGCCGAAGGCAGGCCGATTTTGCCGGTCAGCGTTTTCTCTTGCGAATATGCCCAGCCGCTCGACACTTCCGCGGCATTGATAGCGCGCACCCTTACGATGTATCGGCCGGCATAAATTCCGCTGACATCAAACGAGGCAACGGAACTCCGGGGCACGTTTATCCAGTTGCCTTCATTGCGGCGCCACTGTGCTTCATAAGCAATGGCATTCTGTACTGCCGTCCAGTGAACCTGCAGCGTTTCAACGCTAATCCCCTGATTAACCACGGAATAAGACTCAACAACGATATTAGCTGGCGCGCTTTGCTTCCCTGGAGGAATAACGCTGATTGGCCGACTATCAATAATCGCACCGGAATCAATCCTGGCGTATTTATCCGGATCGTGAGCGGCTGCGGAAATTGTAAAGGTGCTATCGTTATTATCTTTAACACCCACAACACGATATTGCTGGACCCTCAGAGAGTCAGACTCAATGGCCCATACGCATTCCGGTTCTGGTCTTTCGGCATATTCAGCGGTGACGGTGACGACGTGTCCATCGACGCTCTCAATGGTTCGGCCTTGCGTCCCCCCCGATGGCAGGTTCAATAACAGACGGTCCCCGGCTTTCGCTTCCGTTTTACGATCGAGCGTAATAACGCAGCCATCCACTTCGCGGGTACGGCCACCGTTGACTTTTCCCGCCAGCATTTCGTCCGCCACCGCAATGATATAGCCGGGTTGTGGAATATTACCGTCCAGTCCGACTGAAAAAGTCACTACGCGATCTTTATTGTTGGTCAGAATTCCCCAACGCCCTTTACGGTTGGCCTCCGACTGACGGGTACAGCCAATCGCCGTAAGTTCTAGCTGATTAAATCCATAGCGGGCGACAAGCGGCTGCTCAAAAACCGGCTCCATCGCATCCGCATACTCATTCTCTGGATCAGACCATGAGACGAGCGCGTTGGTATAGCGCGTTTTGCTACTGCTGCTGGCATAGTGAAAACGACCATTGATGACGTTAGCCCTGGTATAGGTGTAATCAATATCACGAGGCATATCCGCCAGAGCAATCACCCGATCGCCACTCCAGCAGGTCATGCCACGGAAAATGGCCGCAAAATCGCGTAACACCGTATAGGCATCGTTGCGATCCTGAACATAGACGTTACATAAATAGCGCGGCTCGGTACCCTCCCCACCTTTACCATCGGGGACGGGTTCATCGCAATATCGTGCTACCTGATACAACGTCCATTTATCAATATTTTCTGAGGTAAGACGATTCCCCAGGCCAAAACGATCGCTGACGATCAGATCATAAAAAATCCAGGCCGGGTTATCCGTCCACGCCCATTTGAATGCTCCGGTCCAGATGCCTGAATATTGGCGGGTTTCCGGGTCATAGTTATCAGGAACGCGGATCACCCGCCCGCGAGGACTGCAGGCAATTTTTGGAATAGAGCCATTAAACTGACGAGAGTCAAATTCAACGTAAAGCAGGGCAGTGTTGGGATAGCGTAGTTTTGCATCAAGCACCTCAGCATAACTTTGCAGCATCATAACATCGCCAGTTTTTGAGGTATTTGCGTCTTCCGTGACCTTACGCAGGCGCAAAACCCAACCCGTCGTCGCCCGGGGGAGATCAATGCGGTGGCATCGTTCATAGCCGGAAGTGGTCTTTCCGCTTACCGCACTCTCCAGCACCGTCTGCCAGCTACCACCATCGGTTTGCAAATCAACGGCATAGCTGACGGCGTTCCCTACCAGATCGCCATTATCTTCCTGTTTCAGTAAAGATGGCCATTTTAAGCGCAGGCGGACGGCGGAAAGCTGGGTATTACTAAAAGAGCGGGACCAGGCCGTTTTGCTGGAGACTTCCACTCCTACGTTAATTTCATTTTCTGAACCGGGGATCCCCTGGATGTAATTCTGTGCCTGAGTTCCCGGTCGAAACTCCCAGGCGACGCCGCTAAAATTTTGCGAGCCGTCGGAATTTTCCAGCGGCGTACCATCAAGGTAAATATCTTTTGCGGTAAGCGCACCGGCAAATTCACCCTCGCCCAGCGCAATGAGAATTTTTGCTTTCGCAACAGACTGTAAATCATCAGGCTGTTCCGTTGGGGTACGCGGGCTTGAACTCCCGCCCTTACAACCTTTAATGAGATGCTGTGTCATAGATATTTTGTCCATAAAAAAACCACCTCAAAGGTGGTCTGAAATGAGAGAAGCCGGATATTTTACTGCTGGTCTTCTACATAAATTCCCGCTGAAATAATTGCCCCGCCGATAAGCCGCTTGCCGTATAACAACGGTACCGGATATCCCTGAGCGGTGGTGTTCGTGACCCCGCCAAATGCGTAGGAGGCTTTATTTTCAGGAGATTGTTGACTGGCTAAACCTGGAACCTGAGGAGAGAGCATCTGAAGAACGCCGCCAAGTACCATTGAGGCCCCCAGCATTGCGGCACTTCCCCACCCGGAGCCGGCAGCAATCGCGGCGAATATCCCTCCAGTGCCCATAGTGGCGATTGAAGCGACCGCGATCAATGCAACACCTAATATCGTCTGTAGCACGCCAGCTTTTTTACTACCAATAACGACAGGAACAATTCGTATTACTTTATCGTTGATGGGGAAAGGAATATCATCCTCGCTAATATTTTTCTTTCCTTTAAAAACAGCATAGGTTAATCCCATAGCTTTGCTGTTGTTCATGAATTTTTCAAATCCATTGATAGTACAACATAAAGCCCTTATCGCTTCAGATGCCGTTGCCACCATCCGACAATGAGATTTGCCAAATTTCTTACCAAGAATACCGCCCAACTCTATTCTGACCATATGTTCTTGCATAAATACTCCATCTGCAGCAGACATTATGAATAAATCATAAGTATCTATTCCGCCATTGATAATATCGTACGCTGAGTTGACTCGAGAGCAAGTCCAGCCCTCTGATGTTGAATCACATTCACTTGCTAACGCATTTCATATCGGGTGATTTAAAATCCCAACGTCTTTCAGATTTTTTCATTAGTCAACGCATTATCATTAATATGATAGCGCAAAACTTTCACCGTTCTTTCCTGCCAGTATCCCCCATACGGCACTCGCTGGCTTAAATGACCATACAGGTGATGCAGCAGCATATTTCCCTCAAGGAGAATACCCGCATGATTCCACTTATTTGCCTGTACCTGCATGATAATCATATCTCCCGGCTGCGGCGGGCCATCAAACTCGCGAAAGCCACATTGATACCAACAATCATGATAAAAGTTATCAGGGTAGCCATCTTCCCACCACGGATAAT
The DNA here is from genome assembly GCF_033843325.1 of Klebsiella sp. JN_Kp126. Lineage (NCBI taxonomy): Bacteria > Pseudomonadati > Pseudomonadota > Gammaproteobacteria > Enterobacterales > Enterobacteriaceae > Klebsiella > Klebsiella sp. JN_Kp126. The sequence continues at coordinate 5,648 of NZ_JAWXQV010000099.1, forward strand.
CCACACGATAATCCGTCAACTCAACATTATGCTGCTGGCGAAAATAGCTCATTACCAGTCCCCAGCAATCATAATGGCCAAGCACGAACGGACGTTCCAGCAGCGGCAATTCTCCTCGCGGATAAATGGTACGAAAATCGCCTTCCGGCCAGCTGAAAATATGCCAGGGTAACAACATCGCGTCACACTGAGCCTTATCCAGCTCGCTTGGCTGGGTCGTCGCGTCGGGGTGACTGTGGACGATCCCCGTTACGGTGCCCCAATCCTCTACCCGTGCAAAATCCTCTGGCGCAAGAACAAAATGCTCCTGGGGGTCATCGGCAATATTACGACAGGGGAAATAGCGCTCTACCCGCCCCCTTTGGGCAATCGCACCGCAGCATTCTCGAGGATATTGCTCCTGAGCATGCACCTGAATAGCCCTGATAACTTTCTGGCGCATGTTAGCTCCGAATTAAAGACGTGCCGGGAAAACCACCAAAAGGCAGCTCATTGTCTTCGCCAAAGCGTAATTTACAGGCCGACAAAGTGCCGTTACAAACATCCAGCGCCGGATCGGTAACAGGTGTATTATTGTTATCAAAATATCGCTGGCCTGTATAATCACAACCATCGCCGCTGCGGTATTTATTCCTGATACACCAGGTACAGATAGAATGCAGCTGACGCGTTGGGATCATTATTCCTTGCAAATCCATTGGACTGGCAAGCGTGAACTCAATCGCTTCATTGGTCTCCTCACTTTTGGCATCAATAAAGAAGACTTTTCGTTTTTCCTGCGTGGGGTCGGCTCTCGCATTACCTTCAGGGAAATTACGTGCGTCGAGATATTTTGCCAGCGTATCGTGAATGGTGACTTTCGCCTGAACCAGGTCATCGTAATACAAGCACAGCGCGGTAATCGAAGCATCAATATTTGCCACCTTCAGCGATGGTTGCGCGTCCCGACCGCTGGTAGAAGATTCAATCCCGTCAATAATACAAGGCCATGGCATATATTCATTGCCCTGCCACCAAATGGATTTTGCAGGCAAACGCGTTTCGTCCCCTCCAGCAGCCTGGATTTCAGCTTCGCTATGGGCGATACTGTGCCCGTGGAAATATAAGACATCATCCATGCCAAAGACGCTGCCATCAATTTCCAGTAAACGTATTTCACTCCCGGGTTCAAGTTTTTGATAATCAGCTGTAATCATGGTGCATATGCCTGGTTAAATGTGGCGGTTACCGTCATTATCTGACTCGATAATGGCGAAAGTTTTAGTGAATCGGCGCTAACACGATAAAGCCCGGATTCCCCCGCAGGGTTATCCCAGATAAACGACTTCGTTACATGACGCCGCATAAATTCAAGCACGGCTAATATCTCTTCCTTTTCTCCGGTCAAGGTCACTGGCCAGCTTTGTTTTTCAAAATGTAGACCATCGCCGACGATCTGCTGATATCCGTCGCCAAAACGAGCCTCGCGAACGGTGAAATTAAAATCCCCCTGCAAACCCGCTTGTATTTGCGTTCGCCAGGTAAAGGTTTCTATTGCCATATCTTCTCCGGGAATCAAAAAATTAACGTGCGTGGTTTGCATTCCAGATAAGGCCACCAGGCCTCAATTCATTTGCCACGCCAGCGCGAACGGAACGGTCTATCGTCTGCTGCCAGGCGCGATTTAACGCGCCGTTATTGTCGGCCGCCTGCGGTTCTGAGCCCTGATTCTGAATAAGTACTGAGGTCTGAATGGTCAGTGGCCCTGCGCCTGAAGAACCCAGTCCCAGCATTGATGCCGTTCCCACATAGCCGCCGCCCGCATACCCCTGCGCACCGCGCATCATGGCGTAAAGGTTGCCAATCCCTATCGCCGAGGTCGCCTCTTTGGTAAAAACAAATTCGCCGCCATGAACAATCCCTCTCGGCTCATATTTACCCCCGTCGCCGGTATAGCCGCCATCGGAGTGGCCCGTGAAAACTTTACCGATGGATGCTACCCAGCCAATGCCGGAATTCGACATCGCGTTAAAGGAAGCCTGCATGGCTTTTACCAACAATAATTGGCTAAGCATCTTCAGCGTCCCTTTCAGAAAGGTCATCAGGAAATCACTAAAATTCGCCTTTCCTGTGGTTATATATTCCACCAGCGAGTTTCCCATTGAGCTAAAAGCGTCTTTAGCTAAATCCTTAAGCTTGCCATGAACGTTTTCTCCATCCTTAAGGAATTTATCCCACGCCTCTTTGGCTCCTGCCATTAAACCGCCGAGCCAATCGCTCTTCCCCCCTTTTTCCGTATCATCGTCAGAACGCTCTTCCATATTTGCGCCTGGGCGAAAAACTTTTGGCGTATTACCCAGTTCTTCTTTTGGAGGGCTACATATTCCTGCCAGTGAATCCCAGTAACTTTTAGAGCCTGACGTTATATTGTAGGTCTCATCCTCAGATTTCTTTATCATATCCTGAAGTATGGATCCCATTCTGGCTGGAGGAAGGGGTAACGTCTGTATTAACCTTTTCAGGCCATCCGTATGCTTTTTCTGGATATCTGTTGCAGCACGAAAAGTCTTATTAAACTCTTCACTTTTACGGCTGGCGACAGTTACTTTCTGTTGATATTTATCCAGAAGCTGATTGCTTTTTTCCAGTTCACTGTTATTCATGCGCAGTGTTATTGTTGTATCACCCGCCATTGATTATCTCCTGAAAGAATAAACCAACTACTTATCTGGTTTACATTGATTAATAATGTGAACATACTTCTGCTAAAACCCAGGCTAGTTCTGTAGTTTATTCAGGATATTCAAGGCCACCCGTTCCATTACCTGAATATCGTTTATTGCGGTTACCTCATCAGCTATATCATAAACCCTCATGAGCCATGCGAGGACACTGTAGTCCAGACCGATAACCCCTCCTGGACTGGTGCGCCACTGCGTGCTGGCCGTGCGAAAGACCACAAACGCAGGCCAGATATCGGGCCAGACGTTGATGACAATATCGTCATAGTCTTCGGCTGTCAGACCGAATGCGCTTAGCTCATCCGCTGATGGTTCAGGCGTATAGAATGCAGAGGCAACCGCAATCAGTTTTTTTCGCGATTTCCCGTCAGCTCCTGATAATAAGTAGCCATTATTGCTTTAACGGCCCCCGGATAGTTATCTACCAGCACGCCCATATTTTCTCGCGTACAGGGTTCAGATAATGCCCAGCCGTCGACGATCTCCAGTAAGAAATCACAGACCGTTTTTTCGTCAATATCTTCTAGCTCTGCCAGTTCTTTTATTGGCCGATGCTTAAACGTAAAATTCAGCACTCCGTCTTCTTCACCGGCACGAGGAATAGCAACATCAGCTTTAAAAACAGGGTTAGGTTGTAATTTGAAAATAGCGCTCATAAATACCCTTAAAAAAGGCTCCCGCAGGAGCCCAGTTGAATTTAATTTATGTTCCACAGATAAGGAGAACGATTAATCTTCCGATTTATAGAAAGTAATATCCCGAGAGTGAATGGAAAACGCGACTTGTACAGTTTCAACGCTATTCACCGCGGTCACTGGTTGCGGATCAAATGACGGAACGCCGGACCAATAGCGATACTCCTTCGCATTAGGCACAAACATGCGTAGCGGTAACACCTGGCCGTAGCGATCCGCCATGCCCAATACTTTATAGATCGGTAAAGAAGCATCATGCGCTAAGGTAAAGGTTTGGCTTTTAGCCGCCTTAAAGGTGCCAATATTACGCTGGCGATCGTCTGCCAGAAACTGTACCTGTGCATACTGCTGTTCACCACCCGACTGCGCGACTTCCGTAATCTGTGGAATCTCAATCCACTCCGTGATTTTCTGTAATTTCCCGCCACCGGCATGAGCCGGGAAAAAATTCCGGTCGCTGGAGTTAATGACCGAAATGGTTACGCTATTTGTTGTTTGTGCGGTGATTCTGGCAACTAAACCATCGATTACACCCCAACCCGAAGAAATCAGCACGACATCATCAACCTTAAGGTTATGATTTTCAGCAACGGTAAATACCGCACCTTCAGCATTGGAAACCGTACTCACAGATACGGGAGAACCAAGACCGGAACCAACAAAAACGGTTGAGCCATTAGGCAGAGCAAAACCCATAATAATATCTCCATTATTGATATTTAAATATTTGAATGCATTTTATCAATGCGAATAGCTTGTTTAATTATGACTTATTGTTGCGCCATAGTGATTACGCTTTAACACCACATCACTTTTCAGGAATTTGTGTGGCTGCCGTTCTGTAATACGCTATCAGGGATACGTTTTGCCACCGGCTCATTTTCAAAAATTTTCATACCATACTGGCCGATCCAGGTTGCATTTTGGTTAACATTACTCAAAATAAAATCCATAACTTCAATCATTAACTCTTCAATGAGAGCCGCAGAATTATCACGCCACCAGGTTTCAATAGCGGCGAGAAGAGAGTCGGAGCCATTAGCAATAAACTGCTCGCCAATACTATAACGTTTCGCTTTATTTTCATCAGTAATGCAGTGCAACTTACTGATTTGTAAAATTTCCGCTGATGGCCCCATGGTTTGAACGGTGAGCGTTGCGACTTTATTACCAGTTTCCTCAGCAATGGCAGATGAGTAAAACATTGAGAGGGTTAAATCATTAGATGTATACATATTCACTTTCTCCAGATTTCAGTTACTGAACAAATTAGATTAATAAAACAGAAAATTACATAGCTATCCGAGCCCTTAACCAACCATATATAAATGATTTATTAGCCTCACTTTTTTCTGCTAACTCCAGATAATACTGCCCCTGGCTACAGTTTAATGCCCGGAGCAGTACAAGCTCCCCTTCACTGCCTCTTCGAATAACATAATGGCTCAAGGCATTTAAGGTCCTGGGGCCAATAACACCATCGGTTATAAGATCCGGATAAAGTACTCCACGATGATTAAAAGCGTTTAACCAGCGTTGAAGCCACTTACCCGGCAGAACAGGCCCCATATTGACCCCGGCGTCACACAGTTTTTCAGCGATCGCGGTAGATATTTCAGCAACATGATCGAACCGGGGCGCAATCCAGTAGTCAGCGTTGAGAATATCCAGCGCCTGTTGGCGCGTCAGTTTTTGCATATCGCCATCATAACCATGAGCCCGTGCGGTGACTTGAGTAATCCCCCAGTTTGTCGGACCTCCTTTATCATCAGGATGATTTACATAACCGCCCTCCTTTTCCAGAATGGCATTAAAAATCTCATCTTTATTCATTTATTCCTCATTTATCGATTAAATGCGCAATATTCCCCCTCACCAGGAACACGGCAATAAAGACAAAAAAATTCACGGTAACAACCAACCAGTGGGTCGACGTATACAAGCCGAAGAGATAACGAAACGGTATGCTGGCATAGGTGATTACCAGCAAATAAGCCGTATACGATATCCATGGTCGATACCTCCTGTACCGGGCGCGCCGATAAAACATTAAGGTTAGGGTGATCAAAGCGCAGAGAACGGCATTAAGCAGCGCGGGAAGTTCATTTCCCATTCGGGCGCCCACTATTGTTGCGGGTTAGTATTTTGTAGAGGTCGGTTAGTTCTTGATTATTCAGGAACGTGAGTATCTTAATAATCAGCGCGGATATCAGCACGGCGCCTAACGCGTCTAAAGGTCGTTCATTGTATCCGGTCCAGATAGCCAGCTTCGTACCAATTAACCCGGAGCCCAGAACACCGACAATAAAAGAAGTCATAAAATAGGCAGCGAGTCTAAAACGCGTGATATTAACCGCCGTCGCAACATAAAATACCGCGCCGGCAAAAGCCCCAAAAACAACGCCATAATCAATACCTGTCACCAGGCCAAACATACCAGCGCCCATTAATCCACCAGCAACAATTATCGACGTACCGGAAACAGGATCGGACATATACCCTCCCTTCTTTCACTATGAGTTATGATGGTAAATAACGAAGCGCAGGGTCATTTTTCCTGGCACTAAGGCGTTACCTCGCCGTTACTTTCTTTCTTTTTTGCAAACCAAGCGCATAAATTGCCCTCTGGAAGAGCCAGGTTCCTGGCTGCGCATACTGGTGTGCAAATTCTTGCTGATAAATGATGGTCGCTCGCTCAATTTGCCGTTTATATTCCTCGCGCTGCCAAAAAATATCCTGTGCCACAAATTTAATCGGCAATGCGTCCTCAATACGTTCAGGCGTATGGTGCTTCCCTTTTGCCTGAATCTGAGCGCGGGACGGAGTGGGCCGATGGATAAGATCTGAACTGAGCGTTTGCGGATTTTGTAAGTGGGAGCGCTGCGCGCGACGTCGGCCCGCAGCGGAGCCATTAAACGCGGTTTTACGGGACATTGCGGTCTCCTTTAATGGGCTTTGGCGGAATGCCTTCGGCAATCGGATCCTTGCCAATGGCTTCACCCCAAAGCGCACTGCGCCATGGCGCTGGCTTTTCAGCCACGTAGATTCAGTTATGAATCGTTGTATTTCATCATCCGGATAGTGCTGCCTATCAAGCTGATGACAGAAGAATACCTCAGGGTTATTTAAAAATAAATACCCATAGGTATACTTTATGACAAAAACACATTAACCAATTGAAAATATTGAAAATATTTTTGAAAAAAAAGTGGTATGCCGCGTAAAAACAGCTGAAAAGGTCCGAGGCGGGTAGTGTTGAACAGCGGGTCACAGGATTGAGGGGTGAGAAGCCGCAGGTATGCCCGGCGTACAGGTGGCATACCCGGGTAATGCTTATGGCTGAGCTCAGGGTTTATGACAGAAACAGGATGGCGAAGCTGCGCGGCAATGAACGCCTTTAAACAAAGCGTTTAACGCTGTGGCTATAAATCACGCGACCAATGATCTTCAGATACTGTTCATGGCTTTCGCCAATCGTCCAGTCCGCATATTTGCTGTTATCCGAGTGAACGAGCAGCCCATCCGCCGTGAACTGAAGACGTTTCACCAGCACCGCGCCTTTAAAAGAAAAGACATAAATGCCGTCACCTTCAAAGTAGTCTTTCGAGACATCGACAAAAATGTAGTCACCGGTCTCAATGGTGCCGGACATGCTATCGCCGGAGACCGTGATCACCTTGATATGCTCTGCGGGCCGGTTACCAAAAAGCCGCAGCGCGCCGGCAGAGTCATAGGTGATGCTATTCACCGTTTCATCAACCTCACTGGAGACAATGCAGCCCGGCCCTGCGCTGGCCTGGGCATCCAGAACCTCAATGACATATGGCATCTGCGGCGAATCCTCTACCGGTTCTCGCTCGATATCAATATTACCGGTGATACCGTCCATCCATCCACGGGGCAGATTGAACGAAGATTCAATAAGTTCGACCATCTCGTCAGCTATCCTTTTCTTTTGCTTTTTGCCTTCGGGGTAGAGCATCCTTGAGACGTAAGAAGGCTCCCGTCCAAGGGTTCGGGCCACATCAACAGCCTTACCGCCGCATAAATTATCACGGATATAGAGCAAGCGCTGTCGTCTGATTTCGTATTTATCCATCGCAATGATTCTAACGCCATTTACCATCAGGTATCTAAAATATAGCAAAACTCGAATAAATTACCTACAGGTAATTAAGACAGTGTTGTCGGTCAGGAGGCTTTGACTGGCGAAATTCGCCACACTGCTACTTATGGAAAAATGACGCCACTGATTTTGGTGTAGGGTGTCGTTCATACGTAGGCACCTATGTAATACCTTGAATTAATTTATCTGAACTATGGATTTTGTCGCTACTGGAGATCAAAAAATCATGTTCCTCTGGGGTCTATACTTAAACAGTGATTCACAAACCCGGTCCCCCTGCCCGTAGCGATGCAGGTAACGCAACCCCGTTACCAGGCAGGTGAGATACGAACTTTCCGCTACCGGTGGAATCGCGCCGATAGCGGTTTCGCAGAAGAGCTCAGCGAGTGCTCAGCGTGTATCAATGGGCATAAAAACTTTTTTTATCAAAAATTTAGCAATGTGAGTATTGATATGATCACTATCGACGGTAATGGCGCGGTTGCTTCAGTCGCGTTTCGCACCAGTGAAGTTATCGCCATCTACCCGATCACGCCCAGCTCCACGATGGCGGAGCAGGCGGACGCCTGGGCGGGCAACGGGCTGAAAAACGTCTGGGGCGATGTTCCCCGCGTCGTCGAAATGCAGTCGGAAGCCGGGGCAATCGGCGCCGTACACGGCGCGCTGCAAACCGGCGCCCTCTCGACCTCTTTTACTTCATCGCAGGGTTTACTGCTGATGATCCCGACACTGTACAAACTGGCCGGCCAGCTGATGCCGTTTGTTCTGCACGTCGCCGCCCGCACCGTGGCAACCCACGCGCTCTCCATATTCGGCGATCACTCGGACGTCATGGCCGTGCGTCAGACCGGCTGCGCGATGCTCTGCGCCAGCAGCGTCCAGGAAGCCCAGGACTTTGCGCTGATTTCGCATATCGCCACGCTGCAAAGCCGGGTGCCATTTATTCATTTCTTTGATGGTTTCCGCACCTCGCACGAAATCAACAAAATCGCCCCGCTGGCGGACGATACCCTTCTCAGCCTGCTGCCGCAGGATAAAATCGATGAACATCGCCAGCGCGCCCTGAACCCCGAACATCCGGTAATCCGCGGCACCTCAGCGAATCCGGATACCTACTTCCAGTCACGTGAAGCAACTAACCCGTGGTACGACGCGGTTTACGCGCACGTTGAAACGGCGATGAACGATTTTGCCGCCGCCACCGGGCGTCAGTACAAACCGTTTGAGTTCTACGGCCATCCACAAGCCGAGCGCGTTATCGTGATTATGGGCTCCGCAATCGGCACCTGTGAGGAAGTGGTTGATGAACTGCTGAGCCGCGGTGAAAAAGTCGGTGTACTGAAAGTTCGTCTTTACCGCCCCTTCTCCGCAGCCCACCTGCTGGAAGCGCTGCCGGTAAGCGCCCGCGCCGTAGCGGTGCTTGACCGCACCAAGGAACCGGGCGCCCAGGCTGAGCCGCTGTATCTCGACGTGATGACCGCGCTGGCGGAAGCCTTCAACCGCGGCGAGCGAGAAACCCTGCCGCGTACCATTGGCGGCCGCTACGGTCTCTCTTCAAAAGAGTTCGGGCCGGAGTGCGTCCTGGCGATATTCAACGAACTGAGCGCCGCTAAACCCAAGCCGCGCTTTACCGTCGGCATCTACGATGACGTCACCAATCTTTCGCTGCCGCTGGTAGAAAACACGCTGCCGTCGGAGGCGAAGCTGGAAGCCCTGTTTTACGGGCTCGGCAGCGACGGCAGCGTCTCGGCCACCAAAAACAATATCAAGATTATCGGTAACTCGACGCCCTGGTTCTCGCAGGGCTATTTCGTCTATGATTCGAAAAAGGCCGGCGGCCTGACGGTTTCCCATCTGCGCGTTAGCGAGAAGCCGATTCGTTCTTCCTATCTGATTTCACAGGCGGATTTCGTCGGCTGCCACCAGCTGCAGTTTATCGACAAGTATCAGATGGTTGAACGCCTGAAGCCCGGCGGTATTTTCCTGCTCAACACGCCTTACGGCGCCGAAGAGGTCTGGTCGCGTCTGCCGCAGGAAGTCCAGGCCACGCTGAATCAGAAAAAAGCGCGGTTTTATATCGTTAACGCGGCAAAAATCGCCCGCGAGTGTAGCCTTGGAGCGCGTATCAACACCGTCATGCAGATGGCCTTTTTCCATCTGACGCAGATCCTGCCGGGCGATAGCGCGCTGGCGGAGCTGCAGGGCGCGATTGCTAAAAGCTACAGCAGCAAAGGTCAGGAGCTGGTCGAACGCAACTGGCAGGCGCTGGCCCTGGCCCGCGAGTCGCTGGCGGAAGTGCCGCTGCAGCAGGTCGATGCCAACAGCCCGAACCGCCCGCCGGTCGTCTCCGACGCCGCGCCGGATTTCGTCAAAACCGTGACCGCCGCCATGCTGGCCGGGCTCGGCGATGCGCTTCCGGTCTCCGCCCTGCCGCCGGACGGTACCTGGCCGATGGGCACCACCCGCTGGGAAAAACGCAATATCGCCGAAGAGATCCCTATCTGGAAGGAAGAACTTTGCACCCAGTGTAACCACTGCGTGGCCGCCTGCCCGCACTCGGCAATCCGCGCGAAAGTGGTCTCCCCGGACGCGATGGAAAATGCCCCGGCCAGCCTGCATTCTCTGGACGTTAAATCCCGCGATATGCGCGGCCAGAAGTACGTTCTGCAGGTCGCGCCTGAAGATTGTACCGGCTGTAATCTCTGCGTCGAGGTTTGCCCGGCCAAAGACAGGCAGAATCCGGAAATCAAGGCCATCAATATGATGTCGCGCCTTGAACATGTTGAAGAAGAGAAAGTGAACTATGACTACTTCCTCAATCTGCCGGAAATGGACCGCAGCAAGCTGGAGCGTATCGATATCCGCACCTCGCAGCTGATCAGCCCGCTGTTCGAATACTCCGGCGCCTGCTCCGGCTGCGGCGAAACGCCGTATATCAAGCTGCTGACTCAGCTCTACGGCGACCGGATGCTGATTGCCAACGCCACCGGTTGTTCATCGATTTACGGCGGCAACCTGCCTTCCACGCCCTACACCACCGATGCCCACGGCCGCGGGCCGGCGTGGGCTAACTCGCTGTTCGAGGATAACGCCGAGTTTGGTCTCGGTTTCCGCCTCACCGTCGATCAGCACCGTCAGCGCGTAATGCGTCTGCTGTCGCAGTTCGCCGATAAACTTCCGCCCGCGCTTAACGACGCGCTGCACGCGGAAGTAACGCCTGAAGTACGCCGCGAACAGGTGGCCGAGCTGCGTAAGGTTCTGGCAAATGAAGCCGACGCGAAAGAGCTGCTAACCGACGCCGACGCGCTGGTCGAGAAATCGATCTGGCTAATCGGTGGCGATGGCTGGGCCTACGATATCGGCTTCGGCGGTCTTGACCACGTGCTGAGCCTGACCGAAAACGTCAATATTCTGGTGCTCGATACCCAATGCTATTCCAACACCGGCGGCCAGGCATCAAAAGCCACCCCGCTGGGGGCGGTCACCAAGTTTGGCGAACACGGTAAGCGCAAGGCGCGCAAAGACCTCGGCGTCAGCATGATGATGTACGGCCACGTTTACGTCGCGCAGATTTCCCTTGGCGCGCAGCTGAACCAGACGGTAAAAGCGATTCAGGAAGCGGAAGCGTATCCGGGCCCGTCGCTGATTATTGCCTACAGCCCTTGCGAAGAACACGGTTACGATCTGGCGCTGAGCCACGATCAGATGCGTCAGCTGACCGCGACCGGATTCTGGCCGCTGTATCGCTTTGACCCGCGTCGCGCCGATGAAGGTAAACTTCCGCTGGCGCTGGACTCCCGTCCGCCGTCAGACGCGCTGGCAGAAACGCTCCTGAACGAGCAGCGCTTCCGCCGCCTTAACGCGCAGCAGCCGGAAGTCGCGGAACAGCTGTGGAAGGATGCGACGGCGGATTTACAAAAACGCTATGACTTCCTTGCCCAGCTGGCCGGTAAGGTGGAAAAACCGGCAACCGAAAGCTAATTTACTGACGTTTTTTTAGCCACCCATAAAAAAAGCCCGAATATTCATTCGGGCTTGTCATTTTACCGCTCAATAAAAACCATTCTCAGGAACGGAGGGCAACATAAATTCTTAGATGACAATAAAAGGCATATAACGGGCGGATAATACGATATTAAAATCACCGTGTATAATTTTTATTTTGTATGTATTTCACAAAATCATTCATTATAATTATCACCATTTCAGTTGAATTATTTATTTTAGATTTTACTCATATCGTAACAATTGATATTTACCATATCTTAATTTGCTCATTTAGCATGAGTTCACTTCCCAGGAGGAAGCTAAAACAAAAACCGTTAAAGGATTGTCTAAATGAAAAGAAAAGTACTGGCCCTCGTTATCCCGGCATTGTTAGCTGCTGGCGCTGCTCACTCTGCTGAGATTTATAATAAAGACGGAAATAAACTGGACCTCTATGGCAAGGTAGATGGTCTGCATTATTTCTCCGATGATTCATCTAAAGATGGCGATCAATCCTACGTCCGTCTTGGCTTCAAAGGCGAAACTCAGATTAACGATCAGCTGACCGGCTACGGTCAGTGGGAATATAACGTTCAGGCGAACAATACCGAAGGCGCCGACAACCAGTCCTGGACCCGTCTGGCGTTTGCGGGTCTGAAATTCGCTAACTACGGTTCATTCGACTATGGCCGTAACTACGGCGTACTGTACGACGTAGAAGGCTGGACCGATATGCTGCCAGAGTTCGGCGGCGACTCCTACACCCAGGCCGATAACTTTATGACCGGCCGCGCTAACGGCGTAGCGACCTACCGTAACAATGACTTCTTCGGTCTGGTTAACGGCCTGAACTTCGCCCTGCAGTATCAGGGTAAAAATGAAAACGCCGGCAGCGGCGAAGGCACCAACAACGGCGATCGCAGCGTACGTAACGCCAACGGCGACGGTTTTGGTCTGTCAACTTCTTATGATTTCGGTATGGGTATCAGCGCTGCCGCCGCCTACACCTCTTCTGACCGTACCAACGATCAGATGACCCGAACTACCGCACAGGGCGATAAAGCGGAAGCCTGGACTACCGGCCTGAAATACGATGCCAACAATATTTACCTGGCAACCATGTATTCCGAAACCCGCAACATGACGCCATACGGTAACGGCAACGGCGTCGCCAATAAAACCCAGAACTTTGAAGTAACTGCGCAGTATCAGTTCGACTTTGGTCTGCGTCCGGCGGTCTCTTTCCTGATGTCTAAAGGTAAAGATTTGAGCAAAACCGATGGTGACAAAGATCTGGTTAAATATGCTGACATTGGTGCGACTTATTACTTCAACCGTAATATGTCCACCTACGTTGATTACAAAATCAACCTGCTGGACGAAGACGATAGCTTCTATTCCAACAACGGCATCTCTACCGATGACGTGGTTGCTTTAGGCCTGGTTTACCAGTTCTAATCTGCGGGCCCGCTGGCAACGGCGGGCTTTCTCTTCCCCTCCCGGCCATCGACTTCATTCAAAGCAAAACAATATATCAATTGCTTTAAAATAATCGACCGATGAATGTTATATTGCTACCAGGAACCGCCGTAGCCGTAGAGGACGCCCGCCATGCACCATCATCCCGTGAAATCATCCCGTATCCATTCCATCGCCTACGATGAGTCCTCCGGTATTCTTGAAATTCGTTTTCGCGATAACAAAACCCTACAGTATCTCGGCGTCCCGCCGCGCATTTTCCGCGACTTTCTCCAGGTGGTTTCTAAAGGCCGTTTTTACGACGGCGTGATCAAAGGTAAATTTACTGAACGCCGCCGTGCCTGATGGCGAAAGTGTGATTGCGCTCAATGTACAATAATCAACTGGATGGCCTACACTTTAAGTGGTTACTTAAACAGGAGGTTTTATGAACAGAATGATTCTTGTGCCCATCGATATTTCCGATACAGAATTAACCGATCGCGTTATCAAGCATGTTGAAGCTGAAGCCAGAATCGATGATGCCGAGGTGCATTTCCTGACCGTCATTCCCTCCCTTCCCTATTACGCTTCGCTGGGAATGGCTTACACCGCAGAGCTGCCGGCGATGGATGACCTCAAAGCCGAATCGGAATCGCGGCTGAAAGAGATTGTGAAAAAGTTTACTATTCCGGAAGACCGTGTCCATTTACACGTTTCCGAGGGTTCGCCAAAAGATAAAATCCTTGCTATGGCGAAGTCTCTCCCCGCGGATCTGGTGATTATCTCTTCGCACCGTCCCGATATCACCACCTATCTGCTGGGCTCTAACGCCGCCGCCGTTGTCCGCCATGCGGAATGTTCGGTGCTGGTCGTGCGGTAAACCTACTCTGCCCGCCGCTGTGCGGGCTTTTTTTCCGCAATCTGAGCACTGGGCCGTACCCGCAGCATCGCAGATAGGGGAATCATTTACCTGGTACTATAAAAATTAGTACGTTGTGTCTTTTTCATTTTGCTGTATAAAACCTTTGCCCGAACATGGGTATGTTTTACAACAATTATAGGGATGAAATGAAAAAGTTAATTATGGTAGTTTTCGCCGCAGCCGCTATTTCTGGTTGCGCCCAGCAGAGCTTCTCGGTAAATCCTGGCGTCACCGTTCAACCTCAGCAGGTCACCACTCACCACTTCTTTGTCAGCGGCATTGGCCAGTCGAAGCAAATTGATGCTGCCAAAGTCTGCGGCGGCGCCGACAAAGTAGTCCGTACTGAAGTGCAGCAGACTTTTGTCAACGGCCTGCTGGGTTTTGTCACCCTGGGTATTTATACTCCGCGTGAAGCGCGCGTCTATTGCGCTAAATAATTGCCGGCGGCAGGCATCATCATTGCCTGCCCATTTCCCTTTCGGTTCAATTGCCTTCTCTTTGCCCGGACAAACTCATCTTTTCGCGCCCCTACCTGAAGGTTACCTGATGCATTCGTGAAGCGTATCTTTGTTCGTGGCGGATTTTGCGCCACAGGTAGAGCATACGAGGAGATAAATGAAATGCCGGCACACGAGGATAAGCGCCTTGCATTTACCTTCGGTTTTTAGCAATTCCCGGGCGATCCCTTTGTGCTGCCACAATCCATCCTCTGAAGCATTCGGGTGATATGGCCGTGGATAATGGAGTGCCCTCAGAGCGGGAGACACTCCATACTGATTATCGCGCGCTCCGGGATTAGCGAGTTTTGCTTGCTATATCCACGGGCGGTAATGATTTAGAATCGATATTGAAGTCCGGCTGTGATGGTATAGTTTTTATTTGCAATGCCGGCAGCATCTCCCCCAATTGAAGCTGATTCACCGCTATAGGTATCAATAATCTGAGTGCCTCCCTTACCCTCTTCATATTTACTATAGGTGAATTCAGTAAAAACTTTGGCATGAGGCGTGATGTAATACCCGGCATCAACCGATGTACCATAATAACGCGAATTAGTTGATTTCTCGCGAAAGGTCAACTCACGCATATAGTGTTCGTCGTTATCATGAGCTCTGACCCAATCACTGAATTTAAACAAGGCATTAAACTCAAAGTCATTGATACGATATTGACCCGCGAGACCGATATAGGGCATGGAGAATCTCTGGCTGTATCCTATCCCACGCTCACCGGTCGGAAAATTGCCAGTCGTCGCACCGTTATCATAATTGTAAGAACCTCCGGTAGCCGTCCAGCTGAAACGCGTTTCCTGATAACCCGCAATTACGCCCGCTTTATAATTGTCGTCCTGGAAAAGCCAGCCCTGCACGCTGAGATCGTATTCATTGGCATAATTGACATTGGTGCTGGGATGAGATGAATGATCTGTCCAACCGGACTGGTTATCGTTCATCCAGTCATAGTCATCCATATGTCCTGAACCTGAAGCCAACGACGTCCAGCCGCGGGCGGTCAGCGTCAAAAAGGAGTAGGCATCCCATGAGATATCACCTTTCACAATGGCGACATTCTTTATTTTCCAGTCAAGTTGACTGACCTTTCGCCCCGTATCCGCGTCATAAACTCTCTCCTGTGATTTCCCACTCAGCATCCCTGCAGACGTCGATACAGTAAAACTTTCCGCAGAAAAATTTGGGCTTAGCTGCATTGACTCGGCATAAGCTGATCCTGAAAGAGTCGCTATCATCATTACTGCAACGGTACTTTTTTTCATTTTTATTCCCATAATCAAAGTTAATCCATAAGTTGCAGTGAAAGTTTAAATCTCATAAAAACATCAGGCAACTGTCAATTTTTGTAATTGCCTTATTCATAATCCGAGAAATAAGAATGTGGGCTGGATAAGCGCTTCGTTTTGCAAGGAAAAACCCCATTGAGTAGGCACATATTCAGATTATTATCAGGAAAAAATCTAACTGCTCTGGCGTTGTAGGGAATCAGTCTGCATCAGGTTATTTTACTCAAACTTTACCGCTGTTATTCACCTGCGCCAAATACCTTCGCTGTGTAATTATCAGGATGCAAATAATTATATCGTGATCCTGGCGGATTATGGCAAAAGCAGGAACAAGGCCCCTGCTTTAAAAAAAATCGAGGTACCTTGCCAACGCTTTTTGATTATCGCGAACAATAAATTCTCGCACCCTTTTACCAGATACACTCCATCACCGGGCGTGTGACGCTGGCGAGCCTGAAAACGACGTTTGTCTTTCTGCCCGGAGGGGGGATTGAGGCCAAAACTCGCCGCACTATCGTTAGCAGATGGAAAGCCGCCGTAAAACGCGCTGGCATTCGTCGTCGGAATCCGTACCATACGCGACATACTTTTGCCTGCTGGCTGCTGTAAGCCGGTGCTAACCATTGTTAACCAGATGGGGCATGAAAACGCAATAAATGGTGTTCAAAGTCGACAGTACAGGGATGGATGAAATGAACGGCGATCGGCTATCAATGCCTGACGCCGGGCTTGCACCGTGAAGTTAACTTTGCCCCTTACATGCCTTTTCGTTTCAGAGAACGTTTATAATGCTTGATAATCAGCAAGTTACAAAGAAAGAAAAATACAATATCGACAAATTGCAGAAGCGCCTGCGCCGTAACGTCGGCGAGGCGATCGCTGATTTTAATATGATTGAAGAAGGCGACCGCATCATGGTTTGCCTCTCCGGCGGTAAAGACAGCTACACCATGCTGGAGATTTTGCGCAACTTGCAGAAAAGCGCGCCAATTTCCTTCTCCCTGGTGGCGGTCAACCTCGATCAAAAACAGCCGGGCTTCCCCGAACATATCCTGCCAGAATATCTTGAGCAGTTGGGCGTTGAATACAAGATTGTTGAAGAAAATACCTACGGCATTGTTAAAGAAAAAATCCCGGAAGGTAAAACCACCTGCTCGCTCTGCTCACGTCTGCGCCGCGGCATTCTTTACCGCACCGCTTCTGAGCTGGGCGCGACCAAAATCGCCCTCGGCCACCACCGCGACGACATCCTGCAGACTCTGTTTCTGAATATGTTCTACGGCGGGAAGATGAAAGGGATGCCGCCGAAGCTGATGAGCGATGACGGTAAACATATCGTGATTCGCCCGCTGGCCTACTGCCGGGAAAAAGATATTGAGCGTTTCTCCCAGGCGAAAGGTTTTCCGATTATTCCGTGCAACCTGTGCGGCTCGCAGCCCAACCTCCAGCGCCAGGTCATTGCCGACATGCTGCGTGACTGGGACAAACGCTATCCAGGGCGCATCGAAACGATGTTTAGCGCGATGCAGAACGTGGTGCCTTCCCATCTCAGCGACGTCAACCTGTTCGACTTTAAAGGCATTCAGCACGGCTCTGCGGTCGTTGACGGCGGCGATCTGGCGTTCGATCGTGAAGAGATTCCGATGCAGCCGGCCGGCTGGCAGCCGGATGAAGATGACGCGCAGCTGGATGAGCTGCGCCTGAACGTTGTGGAAGTAAAATAACGTCTTTGCGTCTCAGGCACGCGCCTGAGACGCCTTTTCCGCGCTTATTTCAGCAAACGAACCCGGCAGGCTTTACCTTTAATTTTCCCGTTTTGTAGCTGCTTAAACGCTTTATGCGCGACGCCCTGACGCACGGCAACGTAGACATGCGCCGGATGAACGGCGATTTTACCGATATCTGCGCCCTCAAGACCGATATCACCGGTCAACGCCCCCAGCACATCGCCCGCGCGCATCTTCGCTTTTTTGCCGCCATCAATGCATAGCGTGGCCATCTCTGCCTGCAGTGGCACAACGCTGCTATTCGTCGGCCCACTCATCCAGTTGAGCTTCATTTGCAGCATTTCGGCAAGGATATTTGCACGCTGCGCCTCTTCCGGCGCACAGAGGCTAATCGCCAGGCCGCTTTCACCGGCGCGGGCGGTACGACCAATACGGTGTACGTGAACCTCTGGATCCCAGGCCAGTTCATAGTTCACCACCAGCTCAAGCGACTTGATATCTAACCCGCGCGCAGCAACATCGGTCGCCACCAGCACGCGCGCGCTCCCGTTAGCAAAGCGCACCAGCGTCTGGTCGCGATCGCGCTGTTCAAGGTCGCCATGCAGCGACAGCGCGCTTTGCCCGGCGGCGTTTAGCGAGTCGCAGACGGCCTGACAATCTTTTTTGGTGTTGCAGAACACCACGCAGGAGGCGGGCTGATGCTGGCTCAACAGCTTTTGCAGCAGCGCGATTTTGCCGTGTTGCGAGGTTTCAAAAAACTGCTGCTCGATAGCCGGCAGTGCATCAACGGCGTCAATTTCAATAGTCTGCGGGTTGTTTTGTACGCGGCCGCTGATTGCCGCTATCGCTTCCGGCCACGTAGCGGAAAACAGCAGCGTCTGGCGCGAAGCCGGCGCAAAGCGGATCACTTCATCAATGGCATCGCTAAAGCCCATATCCAGCATGCGGTCCGCTTCGTCCATCACCAGCGTTTGTAGGGCATCTAACGATACGGTGCCCTTTTGCAGGTGATCGAGCAACCGCCCCGGCGTAGCAACGATAATATGCGGCGCATGCTGTAGCGAATCGCGCTGGGCGCCAAAGGGCTGGCCGCCGCAGAGGGTTAAAATTTTGATATTCGCCATGAAGCGCGCCAGCCGACGCAGCTCGCCGGCGACCTGATCCGCCAGCTCGCGGGTTGGGCACAGCACCAGCGACTGCGTCTGGAACAGCGAGGCGTCAACGTGCTGAAGTAGCCCGAGGCCGAATGCCGCCGTTTTACCGCTGCCGGTTTTTGCCTGCACGCGGACATCTTTACCCGCAAGAATCGCCGGCAAAGCCGCGGCCTGAACCGGGGTCATCGAAAGATACCCCAGTTCATTCAGGTTAGTTAGCTGGGCGGCGGGCAAAACATTCAGAGTTGAAAAAGCGGTCACAATTATTTCTCGCATTACATTTAGGGGCGGACAATCTGCTGGCGCGTATCGTCGCAGATCTCCGCTCCCGATGCGACAATTTAATCGGCTCATCATCAGGCGGCGGGTCGGGTAACGGGCGCGGGCGAGGTTTGGGATCGTGGACCGGTACCGGATCGTTGGGTTCCGGCGGAATGGGAATTGAGTTCAGCTGTTCATTACGCATATTGACTCCCGGTTGTGGGCGGGTACACCCGTTAAGCGTAGAAGCTGAGAAACAGAGCGCAAAAAAAAGCCGACTCATTAAAGTCGGCGTCGTACGAATCAATTGTGCTATGCAGTAATTCAAAAAAGGAAGTAAGACAATATGGAGCGCAACGCCCATCGCTTGACGTTGCATTCACCTGCGAGAGAGATATTGCCCTGAATGGGTAGATGGTTTATTGATTTCGCTCAAACATTGCCGGGTTTTCACCATCATCATCGCGACAAAAGACGATTCTTTACAGCCATTTACTACGATGCAACCACCATGTAACACCCCCAATGAGAACGACTAACATTAGGCAGAAAATGGCAAAACCCATATGCCAGCTATTGCCGGGAATGCCGCCGAGGTTGACGCCAAAGAGACCGGTTAAAAAGGTACTGGGCAGAAAAACCATGGCCATCAACGACATCGTATAGGTTCTTCGCGATAGCGACTCCTGCATAATCTGCGCGATCTCATCGCTCATAATCGCCGTGCGGGCGATGCAGCTATCAATCTCATCCAGACCTCGCCCCAGACGTTCGGCAATGTCCTGCATCCGGCGCCGATGATCGTCCGTCATCCACGGCAGACGCTCGCTGGCTAATCTGGCATACACATCGCGCTGCGGCGCCATATAGCGGCGCATGACGATAAGCTGTTTACGCAACAGCGCCAGGAAACCGCGCGGCGGAACCTGCTGATCCAATAAATCATCTTCCAGATCGATAATCCGGTCGTGAAGCTGCTCGATAAACTCGCTGGCGTGATCGGTCAGCGCATCGCAGACCTCCACCAGCCAGCCGCCGCCGTCAACCGGACCGTTGCCCTCACGCAAATCGCCGAGTACATCGTCGAGCGCCAGGACTTTGCGCTGCCGGGTGGAGACAATCAAGCGCTCATCCATATAAAGACGCATCGCGACCAGCTGGTCCGGGCGCTCATCGGTACTGCCATTGATGCAGCGCAGCGTGATTAACGCCCCATCGCCAATCCTCGTCACTCGCGGACGAGTGCTCTCCCCGGCCAACGCGTCACGCACGTTATTGGGCAGCAGCGGCGTCGATGCCAGCCATTCCGCGCTATCCACATGGGTATAGTTGAGATGCAGCCAACAAGGATGCTCTTTATCAATGGTGTCACTGTCGACCAACGGCTTTACGCCGCCCTGCCCGTCGAACACCCATGCAAAAACGGCATCCGGCACGTTCAGTTCCGATCCCTTAATGGCGTCCACTGGACCTCCGTTAACTCATGCACATTTCCGTAGTCTAGCCTTACGCGACGGTTACGCAAGAGCTAATCAGGGCATGCTGCTGAATTCACTGGCGAAAAGCGGGAGGGCTGAAAAAAAGAACCCGCCGGCGGCGGGTTGCTGATGAACTTTGCAATACGGTGTCTAGCCTGCATTATCACCTGCCGCCAGACGCTGGGCTGACGGGAAGGCAGGCTAGCAGGAGCCGTTCATTTTTTCTCTTCTGCGTATTGACGAGCGTTGTCATGCAAATTAGTACACATTGCTTTTTCCTCCATTTTAGTAAGCAAAATAAGAATAGAGCGATCTTGCCGGTTTGCAAGGTTAAGAATTATCTTTCGCAACCCGGCGTGCGTTATCCAGATGACGCAGCAATAGTACGAGGTCTAAATCATTGCGTAGATCAAATTTAGACATAATAAGACGCTTGTGGGCAAAAACCGTTTTATTGCAAAGCGATAGCTTTCTGGCAATCGTGTTCACCGTTAACCCCTGATAAATTGCCGCCGCGATGATTCTCTGCTGCGGGGAAAGCGTCCTCTGCGGGCAACTATCGCACCGGAGCGCCAGCTTTTCTTTTGCTGACGGAGGCGTCAGAACCCATGAAAGTTTAATTTTCGCAATAACCTGAGAGAGCTTCTCATCGCGCCCAACAAAAACTATCTCCTTCAAGCAGAGCGGCAAAGCGCCTCTCCCTCGATGATTTAGCCTGGCAACCACGCCGATCAGCAATCCCGGTTTACGATTTAACAACTCTGGATGACATACGAACTCTTCTCCGCGGCATAAATCCAGTACGACGACGTCTGCATCACGCACGAGCTCTTCGTTAAGCGATGCGGTGACCTGTGTAGAGAACGAGTATTCCGGGAAGAGCGCTTGCAATAAAAAATGAAATCCCAAATTAAAGAACTGGTTATTATTTTTAATAACAATATTCAACATCGATTTAGCCTGCTGACGAAAGTAAATCAAGTATTATCCAGATAGCTAACGATACGCACAGTACAGCTATCGTCGTTTTAAAAAACACGATATAAATAAACATTATTTTTTGACCTGAGAACGGGCACTCAACGAACTTTAAGTAAAATAGCTATCTGGCGTGACGGGCATTCCCCTCACCAATTAACTTCGAGGTGCCCATCCGGGATTAATATTTTCAGCATTCAACCCAAACGGAAATAGTGAGAAAACGTCATGCCATCCATATGAATTATATTTCTGCCAACCGGACCGTCGCCAGCAAGTCCAGCTCACGACGAAGCGCTAGCAAAAACCAGCGCTATCGCTGCTGATAGTGAATTTTGATATAAACACACTCATTAACTCAAGTTATTTCTCGGTATCATTTTAGACTATTCATCGCTTGTCTTTTTCTGCAATCCCGACTTATCGCCTCGACGTCACGTGGATTCAAACGGTGATTTCAGCCCTTGATCGAGCCATCCCGTATAAAAGTCTTCATTAACTCATCCCCGCGGCCGCGCGTTGTGAAGATTTCTTTTTCCGCAAAATGCTGTATTATGCAAGTTATTGCAGCATTTTGCGGGTTCAAACGATGCATAAAACGGCCAGGCAAAAATATCTCATTGAGATCCTTAGTGAAAAAGGCCAGATCACGATCAGTGAGCTGGTAGACAGACTGCAGATTTCTGCAGATACGCTGCGCCGCGATCTTAGCGACCTCGAAAAACAGGGGCTCGCCCAGAAAAACCACGGCGGCGCTATCGCGCTCAATCTCTCCGCCGTGAATCGGCAGAACAGGAACACCCTGCTACCGGATACCAAGAAGCGCTTAGGTAAAATGGTGGCGGAGAAGATCCCCGGCGGATCCACGCTGTTTCTTGACGCCGGGAGCACCGTGCTGGCCGTCGCCACCCAGATACAGGGTCCAATGACGGTCATCACCCCCTCTTTAGATATTGCCCAGCACTTCAGCACCCGTGCGGATATTCAGCTTATTTTGCTGGGGGGGAAATGGGATATGCAGCAGCGCCTGTTTGCCGGTAGCGCTACGGTTTCGCTGCTGGAACGCTATCGGGCGGATATCGCTGTTCTCGGCACCTGCGCGCTCCACGCCGACCTCGGCCTCAGCGCCAGTCAGGAGGCGGATGCTGAAGTCAAGCGCGCCATGCTGGCGGCCAGCGCGGAACATTGGCTGGTGGCCGATCATATGAAACTGAATCACTGCGAACCCTGGCTGGTTGCCGGACTCGCCGACATCCATCAGCTCTTCCTCGATCGCCCCTGGGACGAACTGAAGGATAACGACTCAATACAGCTCCATATCGCTGATGCTTAATAACGCGGAGATGCTTATGACTACCGGTAAGAACATTAATATTGCCCTGATTGGCTACGGCTTCGTCGGCAAAACTTTTCACGCCCCGCTGATCCAGTCCGTCGACGGCCTGAATCTGGCGATTGTCGCCTCGCGTGATGAAGAGAAAGTGAAACGTGACCTGCCAGACGTCACCGTCATCGCATCGCCTGAAGAGGCCATCCAGCATCCGGATGTCGATCTGGTGGTTATCGCCTCTCCTAACGCAACCCATGCTCCGCTTGCCCGTCTGGCTTTACACGCCGGCAAGCACGTCGTCGTCGACAAACCCTTTACCCTCGATATGCAGGAGGCTCGTGAACTGATTGCCCTCGCGGAAGAGAAACAGCGTGTACTGTCGGTATTCCATAACCGCCGCTGGGACAGCGATTATCTGGGCGTGAAGCAGGTTATCGAACAGGGGCTCATCGGCAAAGTTAAACATTTTGAATCCCATTTCGACCGATTCCGCCCGGAAGTGCGCGTCCGCTGGCGGGAGCAGAACGTACCGGGCAGCGGCCTGTGGTTTGATTTAGGTCCACATCTGATCGACCAGACGCTGCAGCTGTTCGGCCTGCCGCAGTCGGTGCAGGGAAATATCGCCACCCTGCGTGAAGGCGCGGAAATCAACGACTGGGCGCACGTGGTGCTGAACTATCCGCAGCACAAAGTGGTTCTGCACTGCAGCATGCTGGTCGCGGGCGGCGTATCCCGCTTTACCGTCCATGGTGATAAAGGTAGCGTCGTCAAACAACGCGCTGACCAGCAGGAGAGCCAGCTGCTGGCGGGCGTGGTCCCGGGCAGCGAAAGCTGGGGCGAAGACGACGATAGCCTGGTGGTGTTTGATGCCAACCTGCGCGCCAGTGAAATCAGCGCGCCACGAGGCGATCAGCGGCAGTACTATATTCACGTCCGCGATGCGCTGACCGGCAAAATCAGCAACCCGGTATCGCCCTTAGAAGCGCTCGCCGTCATGGCGGTACTGGAAGCCGCAGCGCAGTCTGCCGAAAGCGGAACAACGCAAACTTTAGCGCTGACCGCCGATGAACTGGCGGGCCTGCAATAAGCGCTGCGCGATATGTTTGACGGTTTGTCGTCCGGAGCGCCGCTCCGGATAACCACTCCCTTTCATACCAGCCTACAGTTTCACCCGCAGCAAATCGCTGAATCGGGTGGTGTAGGCTGGCGACAGCATATGCCGTTTCATCTCCCAGCTGCGCTCGATTCCCTGCCCGGCAAACCAGAGCTGGCCTTTTTCACGTCGGTTAACTAAATCAAGCACCGTCATCAGCTGTTCGCTATTCGCTCGCGGCTGATAGTCGTCAAACAGGCCTAACTGCGCCACCCCCTGGCTAAAGAAATCGCCCAGCATCACGCCGCACTTTTGATATCGGCATCCCTCCCGCCAGATAGTATCCAGGCATTTTAGCGCCGCAGCGACGATATCCCGGCTATCCTGCGTCGGGATGTGGATTTTCGTGCCGGCGTCTTTGCTGTAATAAACTTCATGACCGGCGAACGGACTGGTCTTCACAAAGACCGAAACATAGCGGCAGTACTGGTGCTCCGCGCGCAGCTTCTCGGCGGCGCGGACCGCATGGCTGCAGACGGCTTCGCGCATCGCCCCGTATTCAATCACCTTCTGACTAAAGGAACGCGAGCAGATAATTTGCTGTTTAGTCGGCATATACTCTTCCAGTTCAAGACACGGCTCGCCTCTCAGCTCCCGCACGGTGCGCTCCATTACAACGCTGAAATGTTTTCTGATCAGCGGAGCGGGCGTCTCGGCCAGCTGAAGAGCCGTCGTAATCCCCATATCATTGAGCTTTTTCGCAATGCGTCGCCCCACTCCCCAGATTTCACCGACGGCAACCTTCTCCAGCAGTTTTCTCTGCCTGGCCGGCAATGAGAGATCAACAACGCCCTCGAATTTTGGCCACCTTTTGGCCGCATAATTCGCCAGCTTGGCCAGGGTTTTCGTCGGCCCGATCCCGACCCCTACCGTCAAGCCGGTACTCTGGAGTAATGTACTACGCACGTGGCGACCAAACGCCTCAAGCTCCTCAGAACGATGGATCCCGGTCAAATTTACGAACGCTTCATCAATGGAATATTGATACACCGCGGGCGCCAGTTCTTCGAGAATCGTCATGACGCGATGGGACATATCGCCATAAAGGGCATAGTTGCTGCTAAACACCGCTACCTGATGACGTTCAAACTGTGATTTCACTTTGAAATACGGCGCGCCCATTGGAATTTCCAGCAGTTTCGCCTCGTGGTTTCTGGCGATGACGCAGCCATCGTTATTGCTTAACACCACCACCGGATGCCCGCGTAAGTCAGGGCGAAAGGCTATTTCACAGCTGGCGTAAAATGAATTCACATCGACCAGGGCAAACATCAGCGGAGCCTGTTGATGCTGAAAGTGACAACGCCAAAAATCTCCAGCGCTTCACCGTCGTTGCGCAGCACAATTGGCGGAAAATCCGGGTTCATCGGCAAGAGCTGCATGATGGGGTGCGTACAAAGACGCTTAACCGTGTATTCACCGTCGACTGAGGCAATGATGATATCCCCATGTTTCGCTTTCAGGCCGCGATCCACCACCAGCAGCGTACCTTCATAAATGCCGGCATCCACCATTGAGGTGCCTGTCGCCATAACAAAATAGGTTGCCGCGGGATGGCTGATACAAAGCTCATTGAGATCGATCCCCTTCTCAATATAATCCTGCGCAGGGCTGGGAAAACCGCATGGGACAAGGTCGCTAAACAGCGGAATCGACACGATCTGACGCAACTCAACCGGTTTATAGAACAACATAATAGATTCACCCGTTATAATACTGTGTTTTTATACAGTATCGATAGTTCATCTGAGTTTTTCAAGTCGCCTGTCGGAGATTGGCGTGAAGCCGTTGAAGTTGCGCTGAATTTTGCGTAAGGCGTTGCATAGCACGGGGCTGGAGAATGCCTCTCCCTACGTATTCCAGATGGTTTTGTACGGCATGCTGGAAATTTCCGCAAATTGGGAGGAGGATAGAATCCGTTGATGCGTGCTTTGCTCATCGCTTGTTGTTGTCCACCCGACATACTGAACCGGAGATTCATATGTATTACACGTTAGGAGACAAAACTCTCCACTTTTATCGTTATCAGTGCCGTTTTTATGTCGCTCATTGGGACGGAGGTCATGTGATGACGGAGAAGTTCAAACCGTTTATTGCCTCAATCACCGAGAAAACGGGCATTGAGGCAAAGAACGTTGAGGCGGCGGCGCGGGACTACTTCAATAACGTCGACTGAGATTGAACCCCGGACCATCGCTATCGGCTTATCCATAGCGATGGCAACGCCTGGCGAACGGCAGAAAGCGCAAATAATAAGCCGTGTCACGCGATCGTAAAACAAAGCCTGTAGGATAGCCCCCGGACGCCACCAGCGCTAAAACGAGGTGAAGAGATGGGAACAGTAAAAGCCAGCAATCTGGAACAGGCAAAGCAGCTTCTGCAGTCCGGCGACGCCATTAAACTCGAACTGGATTTCGAGCTCGACTCTGATGAGTTTTTTAATTTTGCTATCGAGTACTGTACAAATGGAACGAAGCTCACGCGAGCCGGCGATCGCTTCCTGATTTCACGTAAAAAAAGGTAGCCTGAGAGTCATCCCTGCCATTCACAGCATCACAGAGGCATACGTTTTTCGCATCTGTGATGCTCTCCGTCATAATAAAAATATCCGCAGAAATTAACCTCAAATATTGATACATCGCGCATTTTCGTGAGTAAAGGAGGAATAGTGTAGCTTCGCTATCTCACCGAGGGTTAAATCGTGAAAAAACTATTAATATGCTGTCTGTTTGGCGAAACGGCAGGGATTATTGCCCGCAAAATGCAAAAAATTGCTGACGATCGGCAATTAGATTTATTAATCAGCGCCGTTGGGGTTGAAAATTTCTTTAGCGTCGCGCCTGCCTATGATGGCGTACTGGTTGCACCGCATATCCAGTATAAGGTTGAACAATTTATTAGCGCACTGCATTTACCACAAGAAATTGCCGTGATTGAAAGCTTGCCCTATGCCTCATTTGATGGCGAGAAGATCCTCAACTTCGCGCTGAATATAATGCCTTCATCTCTGTCCTGATCTCTACGTCCCGCCCCACACAACCCGCGAGATCGCGGGCTCTGTGGGGATTAATTATCTGAACGGCGCGTCAAGAGGCACTTCAGCGTCCGGTTCGTGGGTGATGCGGTTGCGAAGATCGCGACGAATCATCTCAATGGCCCAGAACCAAAAAATATGCCCCACCAGTTCCGAAATATATTCATCGGCAGGAATATTCAATAAAGAGGGGGTCAGGCCCAGTAACGGAAAGGAAATCCAGTGTACGGCGATAGTTGCGACAATCCCGGCCCATACCCCCTGCCATAATTTAACTTTCGGAAAGACCTCCGCGACGACACAATAGCCAACGGCAAATACCAATGAGAATATAATATGCGTAACCATCACCGGATTGATGATGTGTTCGGAAAAAGTATAAACCGTATGCGTCGGGTCAATGCCCAGATAGTCGCGTAAGAAAAGATAAGGTGGGTTAAATTCATCTCTGCCACCGGAGAAAGTACGCGGCGGTAAAGGAACTTCAGCGCCCCATTTAACAAATGCCGACATAATCCCTGCCACTACCCCGACAAATAACGCTACGCCATAACGACGGCGTCCAGGTGTGGTCTGTTTAAAAAAATCCTTAATTGCCATAAAATCACCATTAATATATTACATTTATTTTCCCTGTATCATATTTAAAGGCATTGGCGATTATCAATGTTGATCACGATCACACTTTATCGGGTCCTGTGGCTACCAGTTATATACTGTAATTATGACCATAGGTATACCATTAGCAGATAAAGAGCCCCTTTTATTCAAAGGAGACTCTTCCCGTACGATGCGTTTATTGCCCAAAGCGGTAGCTAATGCCGGCCATCAGGGAGCTCACATCGCTGCTCACGCCAATTTGGTTTTCGTTACCCACATTGTTGACCCACTGGTACTCCAGGCGCCCCGACCATCTGTCATTAAAGGCATATTCGGTACCGAAAGCCAGCACCGGACGCACGCCCGTATCAAATCGATTTTTTCCATTCACATCGGATTCCGCACGGTAGCCCATCAGGCCGGCCCGGCCGTACAGATCCCAGTCGCTGGTCAGGCTGTAGCTGGCCTTCAACGAAAGCTGTAGCCCCTGACTTTTCATTTGCGAACCGGCTGCGCCATGGCGACCATTGATGCCCATATTCCCTAAATAGTCATATCCACCTTCAACCGCCAGCCAGGGGTTAATCTGATAGCCGGTAAACACACCGCCGCCGACGTTATCACGGTCAACATCGACTTGCCGATCGGTGCTGGAGTCGCCGTAGTGCGACCAGCCAAATTTAGACCCCGCGTACCAGGTCCCTGTATCCGCAGCAGCAAAAGCGGCAGTCGCCGTAAAAGTATGAGCAATAATTAACGTAATAAGCGTCTTCTTCATAATCATCCCATTGTCGACCCGTTGTCGAATAAATGTCATCGTCAAAAGTTAAGTGGGTCTACAATAGAATATTAGCGTCGCGCTGATAATCGTTTTATTATTTAATTTTGGACAAACTGCCAGCGCTAAAAACGCTCGGGTAATTTATTCACCCCCGTCAAATACCCTCCCCGTTTAAAAGCAATATAATTACCACTTTTTAACGCCGACAACACGTTTAATACACTGCTGCGAGATAAGTGCGTACGTTCCTGGATATAATCCAGGATAGAGACCCGCATCCGGGTCTCTTCGGGTAGCTGGCCCATTTCCTGCAAATGATTGCGGATAACGGCGTAGGTTCGCTGCTGTACGACGAGCGCGTCGCGATAGAAAAGATAAGCCGTGTGGTACGACAACAGTGAGGCGACGTCTTCCCAAACGCCGTGCTGGCGAAAGGCTTCCATCGCTTTTTGCGCATCAACGCGCAGTATTGTCGATTCGGTTTCCGCACGCAGCTGATGGCCGCGTACCGGCTGGATCATCTCGGCAATACCAAACAGGTGTGGGTGGTAAACCGTGACAATCAACAGACCGTCCGAGGCCCGGAGTATGGAGAGCTCGCCGTCAAGGAAAAGGAACAACTGCGGTTGATTTTTATGCGTCCAGGTCATGCGTTTCCGCGGCACAACGACCATTTTTTCAGCAATTGGCGTCAGGAGCGCCGTTAAGCGCTGGATACTCTCTTCCGGGCGGACGGGCGGTAGGATATGCATAGAAATACCTGATTAGTTCTGGTTTAAGAATTATAGAACGCAACAAGATTTCCGTAAGAATTGCGTAGCTGCGCATTGACGCACATCGGCAAAGAGAAGAAAAGTACGGCGTGATTTAAATTTAAACAAACTAAAAAGCTGCCCGCAGGCAGCCCGATCAAAATGGTAATAATGCTTACTATACCCGTCATACTTCAAGCGGCTTATGTGTTTACTCGGTTCATCCATGAGCCTCGCCCTTACGGGCCGCCGGGATAAGGCGTTATCTATGCTTCTTGAAGCTCACGCCCTGGCCGCCTTTAAGCAACTCGAATTATTTAGGGTATTTGCAGATATCAAAGGCCCTTTTCGGGGCCTTTTCTTACTTCCGTAACGCCAGCGATGCCGAGTTTCTGGAAATATGCGGTGCGATGTTATCAAATGTAATCATTGCGGATTTACAAAAAATGCATTTCGCGCCAAACGGATTTTTTTCAGAAACATCGTAGGTGGATGTTCTGTACTGTGACCCATGACAGCATGGGCATCTGAAATGAATGTGGTCAATCATGATGTTAGCCTCTTTTTGCTACAACATTCTCTACCGCAGGGACATTTAGCCATATTTCACAGAAAACGCCTTCCCGGCTTTTCTGTCACAGCGTAAAAACGCTGCTCTGAATGGTTGAGAATAACAATGACATCATTGTCATTACTTCTTATAGAAACATCTGAAGCGCACTTCAGACTGAACTCTATTATTGCACCAGCGATTTTTTAATGTTGTTAATTTCTTAGTTTGCCCGAGGGCACGTAATGTTCGGTAGATTTCAATAAAATAATCGTGTGCTTTGGGATAACGCTATCTCTTATGCACTTTTCACGCTAAACGGGAGATACAAGGACTTTCCTTCACTATCACCGTTTGCGCCAGCTTCTGAGCCTGTCTACTCGGGTTTAGACCGTCATCGTTGTCGCAGGTTCAAAAAACTTTAACATTATTCGCGTCACAGAGCTTAATTAATCACGATAAGGAGAGTCTAAAGAAGGATTATCTGTGGATAACGCTTGAGATGAGAACTGCTTCGCTAAACCGTTTATTACCGCATCTGTGTAGTAAATCAACTTGCTATTGATCACACAGATGGCGATTGATAGCAAGCTTTATTTTCACGCCACGATGTTCGCCAGCTGGCGAGCTGGTAACGCGAATGAATCCAGGGCCCAGGCTGGGCACGCTAACAAGCGGATGATTTAGCTGAACAGCCTGCATCTCTTGAGGAGCGCTAACTCACGGTTAACGCGTCGACCACTTCCGCTACGCTTTTGACGCTGCGGATGCTGCCGATACCCGTGCCGAGCGCGATATAGCCCTCATCGGCATTGCCTTCCAGCATGCCGACGCGCAGGCCGCGTAATCCCCCCATTGCTTCACCGAGCGCCTCGTTGCTGGCGCCGGCTTTATCCATCGCCACCAGTTTTTCGGCCAGTCTGCCCGGCAGAGAGCGATAGTAATGGGGCAGCGTGCGGAAAAGCAGTAAATCCAGGCCACTGGCGGCAATAATTTTATTTTTGACCGACCGCGGCACTCTGCTTTCTTCCGTCGCGATAAAAACCGAACCGGCAAATATCCCTTCAGCGCCGAGCGCGTGCGCCGCTCTGGCGGTGCGCTTGTCGGTAATACCGCCCGCGGCCATCACCGGAACACGCTTCACCGCATCGGCGATCAGCGGCACGATAGAAAAGGTTCCCAGCGCGGTCCCCGGCAATGTTCCTCCCTCATCAAAGCCGGTCGCGACGATGATATCGGCACCCGCTTCTTCAGCAAGGCTGGTATTTTCAGGCGTCGGGTTAATATCGCGATAGATGATAGCAATGCCCGCCTCTTTTAATTCGTTGAACAGCGCCGGTATGAGCGCTCCTTCACCGTAGCCGGTATACACCACGGCCCTGACACCCTCTTCTTTTATCACCTGCAAAATAGGCGGGGTCCAGATATCGTTTTCAGCCGCGGGGATCAGGTTCACGCCGAAAGGTTTTTCGGTCAGCCGTTTGGTTTTGCGGATCTCTTCACGCATTTTTTCGGCGGTTTCTTCAGGCGTGGACACCGCGGTCTCAGCGGTTAAACCGGCATTCGGCCCCAGCACACCAAGCCCGCCGGCATTGCTGACAGCGGCGACTAAACGGGCATCGGTCAACCACGATAACGGCCCCTGAATAACAGGTTTTTCTATATTCAGGATCTGGCAGATTCGGTTATTTTTCATGGAGTAATATCCTTCACAATAGCGCTATGGAGCGGTTCAGTTTCATGATGGAAGGAGTGTAGGACGTTATATTATTTAGAAAAATAGCCAAAAAAGTGCATCACTATTATAAAATCAGTAACAATGTGATATCCCGATCCCGGCAAAAGAAGCCCGCTATGCAAATAAACCTCTTTGAATCGATTCGCATTTTTATTGAAATTGTCGAGTCCGGTAGCTTTACTCAGGCAGCGGAGAACCTGCAGATTCATCGTCCTGCCGTCACTAAGGCATTGCAGCTGCTTGAGCAGCACTGCGGCACGCGTTTGATGCAGCGAACAACGCGGCGCATCAACCTGACGCCTGACGGCGAAGCGTTTTATCGGCAGAGTAAACCTTTACTGGCCCAGGCAGATGCGCTGCTGGAGTCGTTTGGGAGCGATAGCATATTACACGGCCAGCTTCACGTGGATATGCCCGTCGCTTTTGCGACGTTATTGGTCGTCCCCCATCTGCCTGATTTTTATCGCCAGCACCCTGGCGTCGAAATCATCCTCAGTAGCTCAGACCTCCGCCGGGATATGCTGCGCGATGGTCTTGATTGCTTACTGCGGGTGGGGGAACTGGACGACGGGGACTATATCGCCCGTAAGTTAGGCAATATTAAAATGACGACCTGCGCCAGCCCGTCCTATATTGCCAGCCACGGTGTGCCGCAAACGCTGGAGGATCTACAGCAGCATCAGGCCATCAACTGGATTAACAGCAGCAGCCGACAAATTATGCCGTGGACGTTTTCTACGCCAGAAGGAACAGTTGAAATGACGCTTCCCGGCAAGCTGGTCATCGATAACTCTGAAACCTATTTATCGGCAGGCCTGGCAGGGCTGGGATTAGTCCAGGGAATGAACGTTTTTTTACAGCCTTATCTCGATCGCGGCCTGTTAGTGGAAGTCTTACCTGACAACCCTACCCCCGATCGCAAATTGTCACTTCTGTATCCGCACCGCCATCTCTCACGCAAAGTGCGGGTGTTTACCGAGTGGTTAGAAAGCTTATTGTGAAAAACGGGATTAAGGCACTCATCCCCGCGCAAAACCACAATGATTGATAAATGCTTGCGGTTACTGCCTTAAACCCAGTCAACGATCCGCGCCCCACTCTGGGTCCTGCTTGCTCAGATTCTCAGCGTGTCTATCACCGCCCGCAGCGCGGGCGACACATTACGATGGGGATAATAGAGAAAAGAGCCTTCCAGCCGCTGGCTGTAACGCTGCAGGACTCTGATAAGCGCGCCTCGCTCTAAGTCATCGGCAACCAGTTCCTGCGGGACATAGGCCAGCCCCAACCCCAGCCGGGCGGCCTTCGCTTCCATATAGCTGTCGGCAAAGGCCCACTGTCCCTGCGGCCGGTGGGTGATTTTTTTACCGTCCTGATTGAGTTCCCAGGCATAAATAGTCCCGTCGCCAAACTGGTACGCGATACAGGGATGAACCACCAGGTCCGCCGGCGTTTGCGGAAAACCGTAGCGGCGAAAATGCTCGGGCGTGCCGACAACGACCATCTCCATATCGGGTGAAATGCGCACCGCGACCATACCGCCGCCGACTTCCGGCCCCAGACGCACCCCGGCATCAAATCGCTCCGCGATAATATCGACAAACCGGCTTTCACTGATGAGTTCCAGCCGGATATCGGGATAGCGTTGTTTGAACACCGAAAGCTTTGGCAGAAGCACTTTATCAATGGCGTGCTGGCTGGCATTGATGCGGACGGTACCGGTGGGGGTGTTGCGATAATACGCCAGAGTGGAAAGCCCCGAATCTAACGCATCAAAGCCGGATTCAACGGTTCGATAGAGCTGCTCGCCGGCCTGGGTGAGCGAGAGTTTACGGGTGGTACGCACCAGAAGCTGTACCCCCAGCCTTTCTTCAAGTTCACGTACCGCACGGCTGACGCCGGATTGCGCCAACCCAAGCCGCTGCGCCGCGGCGGTAAAACTGCCCTCCCGCACCACCAGCATAAACAGGTACAGATCGTTATAGTTTTCCCGTTTTGCCATGATTCCTCCCGCGCCTGCGCCGTAATTTATAACAATATGATATGAATCTTAGCACTTTTCACCCGCTAATCAGCACTCTGACTGCTAACTATAATCAGCGCATTGCAACAAAGCACAGCAGCGTTGTCCGTATGAAACCTGTATCTGGAACCTGTTTTAGGGGAATGATTAATGAAAGCGTTTACCAGAAAATTGACGGCCGCCATGCCTGCCATGCTGCTATGCGCGTCACTAAGTGGAGTCACCACCATGAGCTATGCCGGGACAACCAATCCAAACGCGCCCGTTTCGCTGGTCGAAAAATGGGACAAAACCTTCGCGGAAAGCGCGAAAGTCACTCACCGTAAGGTGACCTTCCAGAACCGCTATGGGATCACCCTGGTCGGCGATCTCTACATTCCGAAAGATCGCGGCGAGCGCAAGCTGGCGGCGATTGCAGTCAGCGGCCCCTTCGGCGCGGTGAAAGAGCAGTCCAGCGGTCTGTATGCGCAGACCCTGGCGGAACAGGGTTTTGTCACCCTCGCCTTCGATCCTTCTTATACGGGGGAAAGCGGCGGCCATCCGCGTAACGTCGCCTCTCCGGATATCAACACCGAGGATTTCAGCGCGGCGGTGGATTTCTTAGGATTGCAAAACGAGGTGGACCGCAACCGAATTGGCCTGCTCGGCATCTGCGGCTGGGGCGGCATGGCGCTGAACGACGCCGCGATGGATACCCGGGTGAAAGCGGTGGCCACCAGCGTCATGTACGACATGAGCCGCGCGATGGGCCACGGCGTTGGCGACGGTAAAGACCGCTATACTACCGCCGATCGCCGCGCCGTCTTGCAGTATCTGAACGCGCAGCGCTGGAAGGATGCGGAAAGCGGCACCTTCGCGCCGGGCGGGCATGATATTTATGTCGATCAGAAAGGTCACGTCAGCGCAGGCGATCGTATTCTGCCGGAAACCTTACCGGCCAACCCGAACCCGGTTTTGAAAGAGTTTTTTGACTATTATCGGATGCCGCGCGGTTTCCACGCCCGCTCCGTGAACTCAACCGGCGCGTGGAATGCAACCATGCCGCTGTCGTTTATGAATATGCCGCTGCTGAGCTATGCCAGTGAAGTCACTATCCCGACGCTGATCGTGACCGGAGAAAAAGCCCACTCACGCTATTTTGCCGAAGACGCCTTTAAGGCCATCGGCAGCAAAGAGAAAGAGCTGGTGATTGTCCCCGGCGCGAACCATGTCGATCTCTATGACAATGCGGCCGGTAAAATCCCGTTTGCCAGATTTGAACAGTTTTTCAAAACCAACCTGAGATAACGGCCGGAAGCCGCCCGATCGTCGCGGGCGGCTTGCCCTCGCCCGCGCATGACGTTTACCCACGCTTTAGTCGTTATTCAATGAATAGCGACCGCTCCGGCCGCACCCGAATCTGGCCGGAAAAATACAGAGATACCCCTATCATGTCCACACTGAGTCGTCGTACACCACACCCTCAACCGCACGCCCATTGGGGCGGCGTCTTTGCCATGACGCTGTGCGTTTTTGTCCTCATCGCTTCCGAGTTTCTGCCGGTCAGCCTGCTGACGCCGATCGCCGGAGAGTTAAACATCACCGAGGGGCTGGCAGGCCAGGGCATTGCGATTTCCGGCGCCCTGGCGGTGCTGACCAGCCTGACTATCTCTAACCTTGCCGGAAGTCTGAATCGTAAACACCTTCTGCTGGGGCTGACGGTTCTGATGGCGGTCTCGGGAATGATTGTCGCGCTGGCCCACAGCTATGCGATCTATATGGCGGGAAGAGCCCTGATTGGCATCGTTATCGGGGGATTCTGGTCGATGTCGGCGGCCACCGCCATCAGGCTGGTCCCCGCGCACCAGGTTCCCCGGGCGCTGGCGATTTTCAACGGCGGCAACGCGCTGGCGACCGTCGTGGCCGCGCCGCTTGGCAGCTATCTGGGGGCCACCGTCGGCTGGCGCGGCGCCTTTTTCTGCCTCGTGCCGCTGACGATAATCGCGTTCATCTGGCAATGCTTCAGCCTGCCTGCGATGGAAAGCGATAAAGCGAGCCGGCCGCGCGGCTCCGTGCTTCGCCTGCTCAGACATTCCATCGTCGCGATCGGTCTGCTGGCCTGCGGACTCTTCTTTATGGGGCAGTTTGCCTTATTTACCTACGTGCGGCCGTTTCTGGAAGCGGTGACCGGCGTCAGCGCCTCTGGCCTGTCCCTGATTTTGCTCGCTATCGGCGTCGCGGGTTTTATCGGCACCCTGGGCGTTTCAACACTCCTCAACGCCCGGTTTTATCAGACCTTAATGACCATCCCTTTATTGATGGCCCTCCTCGCCGGCACGTTGCTTCTGGTAGGACACCACGCCTGGACCGTTGCCGTGCTGTTAAGCCTGTGGGGGATGCTGGCGACCGCGGCGCCAACCGGCTGGTGGACATGGATCGCGCGGACGCTGCCCGACGACGCCGAAGCGGGAGGCGGTCTGATGGTTGCCGTTATTCAGCTGTCGATCGCGCTGGGTTCGACGACGGGCGGTTTGGTATTTGACCGCCTGGGGTGGCAAAGCGCGTTTGGCTTAAGCGGCATACTGCTTCTTGCCGCGGTCGGGATGACGTTGTACACCAGCCGGCAAATGACGCAATAAGCTGACGCCATCCGAAGCGGGTAGCGGATTTTTCTCGCCGCGGGTAATGCGTATAATGCGGCTTCGATACACGCTAAAAATAACCGCGGCTCATATGATAAATCTCAATCGATGTTGTTATTTGCTCCTGATTTTCGCAGCGGTCGGCAGCATTTTTACCGCCTGGCCCTTTGCTACCTGGATCCTGCTGGTCAACGCGCTGACCCTGGCGATCTACGGCGTGGATAAAATGGCGGCGCGCAGGGCCTGGCGCAGAGTACCGGAAGCCACATTGCTGGCGTTCGGGGTGCTGGGCGGCTGGGCTGGCGCGATAGCCGGCCAACAGCTGTTCCGCCACAAAACGCAAAAGCAGCCGTTCAGAACCCGATTCATCATCAGCACGATCGTCAGCCTCTCAGGGATGGTGGCGATTTATTTGTTCTCTCCTTTTTCTTTTCACTA
The DNA here is from genome assembly GCF_033843325.1 of Klebsiella sp. JN_Kp126. NCBI lineage: Bacteria > Pseudomonadati > Pseudomonadota > Gammaproteobacteria > Enterobacterales > Enterobacteriaceae > Klebsiella > Klebsiella sp. JN_Kp126. Next base: position 41,972 of record NZ_JAWXQV010000099.1, read on the forward strand.
ATTTCCGGCGAGGCTAACGGTTTGCAAACGCGTGGAATGCACTCAACCCGCCGCTATTCGTAGTATATTATTGAGAGTATTGTTGATTATCAGGTGTCCCTTATGACCTACTCCATCGGAGAATTTGCGCAGCTTTGCGGCATAAACGCGACGACGCTCCGCGCCTGGCAGCGTCGCTACGGCCTGCTTAAACCACAGCGTACCGATGGCGGCCATCGCCTGTATAACGATGACGATATCCAGCAGGCGCTTAAAATCCTCGACTGGGTAAAAAAAGGGGTACCTGTCAGCCAGGTAAAGCCCCTGCTGGCGCGCCCTGGCGCACGGCGGACGAATAACTGGATCACCTTGCAGGAGAGCATGCTCCAGCGGCTTAAAGAGGGGAAAATCGAATCCCTGCGCCAGCTGATTTACGACGCCGGTCGTGAATCCCCCCGCCCCGAGCTGGTCACCGAAGTACTGCGCCCGCTGCGTAGCCAGGTTTCCGCCAACGTACCGGCCATCATGACGCTGCGCGAAATCCTCGACGGCATCATTATCGCCTACACCTCTTTTTGCCTCGAAGGGGACAAAAAGGCGCCCGGCGATAACTATCTGATCACCGGCTGGCACCTGACGGACGCCTGCGAAATCTGGCTCGAAGCGCTCAAACGCACCGGTCAGGGCCACCGCATCGACATCCTTCCCTCTCCCCCCGCGACCCTGGCGCCGGAGATCCTGCCGGATCGCAAATGGCTACTGGTGACGACCGGTAAACTCTCTCCAGCCCGGCAGAAACAGGTTGAACGTTGGCAGCAGCAGGTTGTCTCTCTGGAGATTGTTGCGCTGTAATTGCGTGCGCCACCGCTCCGTGGCGCAACGAGCAGGTCCCTCAGAATTGCCCCTCTTCTTTTTCCGCACAAGCCCGCTGACTCTTCTTTTCTCTCCAACACCCACAAAATCATGCTTCAAAGACATGTTATTAACCAACTGATAATCAATGAAAATAAAAAATATTTTAGTCAAAACTTGGACAAATAATATTAATTGTGTAAGTTTTAACTATGCCATATTGTTTACTCAGGAAGTGACCTATGAGTCCCTCGCCATCCATCATTAGCCGTTTTAGTACGTACTACGCCACGCTGGATACCCAGCCGCCTTCGGCGCTGGCCGCGCTGTACCACACGAATGCGGTGCTGATCGATCCTTTTGGCCAACACCAGGGGCTGTCCGCGATCCAGGGTTATCTTTCGCACCTGCTGGCCAACGTCGATCATTGCCGTTTCACCCTCGATGCCCCGCTCTGCGAAGGTCAACGTTTTGCCGTCGCCTGGACCATGCACTGGTCGCATCCGAGACTTGCCGGGGGTAAGGCGCTACAGCTTGCGGGCTGCTCGGTGGTCACCGTTGAAGACGAACGAATTATTCACCAGCGTGACTACTACGACGCCGGGGAGATGCTGTACGAACACCTTCCCCTGCTGGGCTGGGCGGTGCGCGGCGCTAAACGGAGGGTGCGGTCATGATGACGGTGCTCATCACCGGCGCCAGCTCCGGCATTGGCGCCGGGCTCGCCAGGTCCTTCGCTGCGGACGGCCACCGGGTTATCGCCTGCGGCCGCGATCCGTCGCGTCTGTCGGCGCTACAGCAGCACAGTCCCCACATCAGCGTCCGCTCTTTCGATATGACGGACAGGGATGCCTGTCGCCAGACGCTCGCTGACTGCCGCGCCGATCTGATCATTCTCTGCGCCGGGACCTGCGAATATCTCGAACACGGAACGGTGGATGCCGGGCTGGTTGAAAGGGTCATCACCACTAACTTTCTCGGGCCGGTGAACTGCCTGGCGGCGATTCAGTCGCAGCTGTCAGCCGGGAATCGCGTGGTGCTGGTGAGCTCGATGGCGCACTGGCTACCCTTTCCTCGGGCCGAAGCCTATGGCGCCTCGAAAGCGGCGCTGACCTGGTTTGCCAACAGTCTGCGCCTGGACTGGGAGCCAAGAGAGATCGCCGTCACGGTCGTTTCGCCTGGGTTTGTTGACACTCCGCTGACGCGTAAAAACGATTTTTCTATGCCCGGCCAGGTGAGCGTAGAGCAGGCGGTTAAAGCGATTCGCCGCGGTCTGGCGAAAGGGCACGATCGTATCGCCTTCCCGACGGGCTTTTGCCTGCTTCTGCGCCTGCTGGCCGGGCTTCCTGAAGGACTTCAGCGCAGGCTATTGCGCAGGATGGTGCGCCCATGAAAATCGCGATTATTGGCAGCGGCATTGCCGGGCTGACCTGTGCCTGGCGCCTTGCCGGGCAACACGAAGTGACCCTGTTCGAAGCGGCGTCCACGCCGGGGGGGCATACCGCCACGGTGGATATCGCCACGCCGCAGGGTACCTGGGCCATCGATACCGGATTCATCGTGTATAACGATCGCACCTATCCGCGCTTTATGGGCCTGCTTAACGAGCTGGGGCTGAGCGGTCAAAAAACGCAGATGAGCTTTTCGGTCCACAATCCGCAAAGCGGGCTGGAGTATAACGGCCACAGCCTGAGCTCGCTTTTCGCCCAACGGCGCAATCTGCTAAAGCCGGCCTTCTGGGGGTTGCTGACGGAGATCGTCCGCTTTAATCACCTGGCGAAGCAGGCGCTGGCGGGGGCGTTCGACCCGGGCGCCACGCTGCAGACCTTCCTTGAGCGGCACCGTTTTAGCCCCTTTTTCGCACGCCACTATATCCTGCCGATGGGGGCCGCTATCTGGTCTTCGTCGCTGCAGGAGATGCGCCGCTTCCCGCTGGCGCTGTTCCTGCGCTTCTTTGATAATCACGGCCTGCTGGATATCCGCCAGCGCCCGCAGTGGTACGTGGTGCCCGGCGGCTCGCGCGAATACGTGCGCGCCCTGCTTGCCCGGTCCGGCGATCGCCTGCGCCTGCGCCTCAATGCGCCGGTGCAGAACGTGATCCGTCATCAGGATGGCGTCACGCTCCAGCTGGCATCGGGGGAGCAGCACTTCGATCAGGCGATCTTCGCCTGCCACTCTGCCGAAGCGCTGGCCATGCTGGCGGACCCGACGCTCGCCGAACGCGAAATACTGGGGGATATCGGCTGGCAGCGAAACGAGGTGGTCCTGCACAGCGATCCCCGCTGGCTGCCGGTGCGCAAGCGCGCCTGGGCCAGCTGGAACTATCGCCTGAGCGAACAGGATCAGGCCAGCGCCTGCGTCACCTATAACATGAATATTCTCCAGGGCCTGTCTGCCGACGCCCCGCTGTTCTGCGTCACCCTCAATCCGCCAACGCCGGTGGACCCGCGCTTCGTCTGGAAGCGTATGGTCTATGAACACCCGCTATTTAATCCCCAAAGCTGGTCCGCCCAGATGCGGCGCGAGGAGATTAACGGCCGCCAGCGAAGCTGGTTCTGCGGCGCGTACTGGTACAACGGTTTTCATGAAGATGGCGTGCGCAGCGCCCTCGATGTGGTCAACGGCATCATCGCGGCGGAGAACCTCTGACATGAACAGCTGCCTCTATCAGGGCGTATTACGCCACCGCCGTCTTCAGCCGAAAGCGCACCACTTTCGCTATCGCATCTTTATGGCCTGGCTCGATCTGGATGAGCTGGATCGGCTCGGCGAAGCGGGTATCCGCCGCAATCGCTTTGCTGCCGCCTCTTTTTACGATGCGGATTATCCGCTGGGCACGCCGCTGAAAGCGCAGGTTCTGAACCGGCTGGAAAACCTGACCGGCGCGCGCCCGGATGGCCGCGTCATGCTGCTGACCCAACTGCGCTACCTGGGCTTTCATTTTAACCCGGTCAACTTTTACTACTGCTACGACGGCGCCGGTACCCTGCGCTGGGTGCTGGCCGAAGTGCGCAATACGCCGTGGAATGAGCGCCATTACTACGCGGTAGACGGTCAACGGGCGCGTCCGCTGGCGAAAGCCTTTCACGTCTCGCCGTTTAACCCGATGGATATGGTCTACCTCTGGCGCTTTAACAGTCCCGGTAAAACGCTGCACATGCATATCGAGAACCATCAGGCCGCGAAAGTCTTCGACGCCACGCTGGCCCTGAGCCGCGCGCCTTTAACGCGGGCCAGCCTGCGCGGGCTGCTGCTGCGCATTCCGCTGATGACGCTGAAAACCGTCCTCGCAATCTACTGGCAGGCGCTGCGGCTGTGGCTCAAGCGCGTGCCGCTGTACAACCACCCTGTCAGCAGGAGTGAACGCTCATGACCGATCCAGTCTTTGCGCTTGAACCCGATATCCCGCGCAACGTGCGTATCGCGCGCTGGTTACTCTTTCGTCTGTTGAGCGGCATTCGCGAAGGGGCGCTCACCGTACGCGAAGGGGCGCAAACTTTTCATTTTGGCGACCCCGCCGCCGCGCTGCGCGCCGAGGTGCACGTGCTCTCCTCGGGCGTCTACCGGCGTTTACTGACCGGCGGCAGCCTCGCCGCCGCGGAGGCCTGGATGGACGGCGAATGGGAGAGCCAGCAGTTGACGCCGCTGCTGCAGATCCTGGCGCGTAACGGCCAGGTACTGGGTCGGCTGGAGCGCGGCTTCCGGCTGCTGGGCAAGCCCGTCGAGCGGCTGCGCCACTGGACGCGCCGCAACTCGCGCGCGCAGGCGAAGGCGAATATCGCCGCCCATTACGATCTGGGCAACGACTTTTACGCCCACTTCCTTGACGACGAGCTGCTTTACTCCAGCGCGCTGTTTACCGACGACGGCCAGGATCTCACCCAGGCCCAGCGGGCCAAAATGGCGCGCCTGTGCGAGCGTCTGGCGCTTACGCCCGGCGATCATCTCCTGGAGATTGGCACCGGCTGGGGGGCGATGGCCGAATACGCCGCCCGCCACTACGGCTGCCGGGTCACCACCACCACCCTGTCGCAGGAACAGTTCCAGTGGGCCAACGCGCGAATTGCCCGCGCCGGGCTGCAGGATCGCGTCGAGGTACTGCTCTGCGATTACCGCGATCTGACCGGCCAGTACGACAAGCTGCTGTCGGTGGAGATGATTGAAGCCGTGGGGCAACGCTATCTGCCGGCTTTTTTTCGCACCTGCCAGGCGCGGCTGCGCCCGGGCGGCAGAATGGCGATCCAGGCAATTACCATCCAGGATCAGCGCTATCGCAGCTACAGCAAAAACGTGGATTTTATTCAGCGCTACATCTTCCCCGGCGGATTTTTGCCCAGCATCACGGCGATGAACGAGCTGATGACGCGGCACACCGATTTTGTGGTGCGCGATCTGTTCGATATGGGGCCGGACTACGCCCGTACCCTGGCCCACTGGCGGCAGAGATTTATCCACGCCTGGCAGGATATTGAGAAGCTCGGCTTTGACGATCGCTTCCGCCGCATGTGGCTCTACTACTTCGGCTACTGCGAAGCCGGGTTTAACGCCCGCACCATCAGCGTTGTGCAGCTTACCGCGGAGCGAACATCATGAAACGCATTCTGACCCTTGGCCTCGCGCTGCTGATGCTGGCGCTGGCGGGCTGCAGCGCCGAAGTGACCGACTACCGGCAGCAGCAGCCGGCGCTGGACATTTTCCACTACTTTCAGGGCAAAACGGAAGCCTGGGGGATGGTTCAGGATCGCAACGGCAAGCAGCTGCGCCGCTTCCATGTCGCCATTGACGGCGACGTTGTTGGCGACACGCTGACGCTCCACGAACGCTTTATTTACGATGATGGCGAAAAGCAGCAGCGGGTATGGCGCATTCGCCGCGCCGGCGACCACCGTTATGAAGGCACCGCGGGCGACATTGCCGGCGTGGCGACCGGCCAGGCGGCGGGCAACGCTTTTCACTGGCGCTACAGCATGAACGTGACGGCCAGCGGTAGCACCTGGCTACTGCACTTCGACGACTGGATGTTCCTGCAGGACGACGCGCACCTGTTCAACAAAACCGAGATGAAGAAATTCGGCATTACCGTCGCCACCGTGACCCTTTTCTTCACCCGAACCGCACAATAAAAGAGGACTACGCCATGAACACACAACCTGTCATTGGGATCAGCGGATGTTTGACCGGTTCTGCCGTACGATTCGACGGCGGGCATAAGCGCATGGGCTTTGTGATGGACGAGCTGGCGCAGTGGGTGGCGTTTAAACCCGTCTGCCCGGAGATGGCTATCGGCCTCCCCGTCCCGCGCCCGGCGCTGCGGCTAGTGCAAACGACCGAAGGGGAAATCCGCATGCGCTTCACGCATGCACCGCACGACGACGTGACGGAGAAGATGGCCGATTTCGCCAGCGCCCACCTCTCGACCCTGGGCGAGCTATCGGGATTTATCGTCTGCGCCAAATCGCCCAGCTGCGGCATGGAGCGCGTGCGGCTGTACGATGAAAAGGGCAATCGCGGGCGAAAAGAAGGCACAGGGTTGTTTACCGCCGCGCTGATGGAGAAATATCCGTGGCTGCCGGTGGAAGAAGATGGCCGCCTGCACGATCCGGTGCTGCGTGAGAATTTTGTCGAACGGGTCTTCGCCCTGCACGAGCTTAACTGTCTGCACAAAAATGGCCTGACGCGCCGCGCGCTGCTGGATTTCCATAGCCGCTATAAACTGCAGCTGCTGGCCCACCATCAGGCGGGATACCGCGAGATTGGCCCGTTCGTTGCCTCGCTCCACGAATGGCAGGATCTGGAGGCTTTCTTTGCGATCTACCGCGAAAAACTGATGACGATCCTGAAACAGCCCGCCTCGCGTAAAAACCACACCAACGTGCTGATGCATATTCAGGGCTACTTTCGTAACCAGCTAAACAGCCGCCAGCGCGGCGAGCTGCGGGAGGTGATCCTTAACTATCGCTCCGGGCTGCTGCCTATCCTTGCGCCGTTAACGCTGCTTAAGCACTATCTGGCCGAATACCCGGATCGCTATCTGCAGGCGCAGAACTACTTTGATCCCTACCCGCAGGACCTGGCCCTGCGCCTGACGGTGCATTGAGATAGCTGAACGCGCGAAGAGGCTGGCGCACGCCAGCCTCTTCGTTGTTGGATCCATCGGCTTCTAGAACCACGCTTCAAACATGCCGCCAAGGTTTAACGAATCCAGCTGCTCGTCTTTGGTGCCGTTAACCTTCGCAGTGCGCTTGTTATCC